>NZ_AUAF01000201.1 GCF_000428585.1 Zooshikella ganghwensis DSM 15267
CTGATGACATTCGAAGAGCGATTTATACGACGAATGCGATTGAGTCACTCAACAGTGTCATTCGAAAAGCGATTAAAAAGCGTAAACTGTTTCCAACGGATGATGCGGCAAGAAAAGTTATTTTCTTAGCGATTCAAGATGCATCAAAAAAGTGGACAATGCCGATTCGAAATTGGAAAGCGGCGTTAAATCGATTTATGATTGAGTTTGAGGATCGACTTAGACCCTATATTTAAAACTGGGCGGATACACAGAAATATTTACAGGGTCAATATCATTCCACTTGAAAAAGCATTAGCGAAGCAGCCACTATACCATTACCTACATAAAAAAAATCAACACCTTGTTCCATTAGTAGATGATATGTTACAAAAATTAAAAGCTTCTGGAGAGCTAGCAGATATTATTCATGAAGCAGAACAAACAGTTATAAAGCGACGAACCAAACAGTAATTGACTTCCTTAAATACAATGGTAAGGCCAGACTCTTCTTGAGGCATAGTCCTTTGCTGACGGTAACCACGCCCATAGGACGTGGTTTTTATTTATCAATAAATCCAACCAACAGTACCTGTAATGCCTGATGCATCATCTGATGATGCTCGAAGACTAAGTCCAGTCAATACAACATGATCTGTATTATAAAATGTATTATTAACCTGATCAGTACTTAAATCTAAAGACAACTCAGATCCAGATCCACTTCTTGTAGAAACAATTTTTCCAGTTAGTTTTCTTTTGGAACGATCCCATTTTTTTGATAAAACATTTATTGCTGCTACATCATCTCGTCTGACACGAAATTCAAATCCAGTCAATACATGACCAGCAGGTGCTTCAACAAACTTCTCAGAGCCACTTCCACACTGTTTATATTGAACAGAGCCCAAGCTACCATCATTTAATAATTTTCTATAACCTATTTTGATGCTTTTTATGTTATCATTTTTAACTCGAGCTCCAACCCCAACAATGATAGATAATTCAGGAGCACGACAATATTGCTCACCACCTCCCTTACCTACACTTATTTTACCCACATCAATAAGACTATATGGGTCCACAGGAAGTCTTACATTGCCTAAATTAGCAAGTGTATTAATTCTACTACTATTACAACTATCAAGCGCTGAGTAACAAACAGACATTGCATACTCTAATGCTTCGATATTTGATGTAACCACCGATTTGGCTGCGAGATAATCATCTTCTAACTTATTCCACCTGGCTTGTAAAAGTGGAGAATATGACGTGCTGAGTACTGTTTCAATCCGAGACATCAGTTTTTGTTGGTCTTTAAATGCTTTATACAGCAAAGAACGAGAGTTGATGATATTTTTGGTCAATTCAGAAGTATACTGAGGATTTCCTTCAATCACATCTCTATAGTGGGTTGTAATAATACCCGTAACTGCAGGATGGCGCTGCCATGACTTAAGAAGTGGTCCATCATTTCTTACATACTTACTTAAACTGTCAATAATAGTGCCACATTGATAGTTACTTGAAGTTGATGAGTAGCAAGCTTTAATATTATCACCCGATACCACACCCAAAATATTGCCCAGAGCTAACTGATCACCACCAATTTGATAAGCAGTAAGGTAAATATTAACTAGACTGGAAAACTTATTACGAGTTCCATTTAGCGCAGCTTTAACACTTGCCAAATCGGCAAACTTAAAGTTTGTGCTTGATTTAAAGACCTCTTTAATACTTTTGTTGGCAAAATCAAGTTTTATTCCAACAAATAGCCTTCCACCGCGTTCAAACTGGCTAATAAATGAATCACCACATAAACGATAAAATGAATCAGCACCATTCGCTAACGCTTTCTGACCAAACTCTGTCAATCTACTACCGATATCAGCGAGTTGGTAACGTACTACAGGCGCATCATATCTATAGGTCAATAATAGTGTATAAGAAGTTTCTGTTTCTGATACCGCTCGTTTAAAAGACTGTTCTGAACCCAGTTTCATAAGATCAAAGAGATTAGCTTTACCATTAACACTAATATCTATATTTTCTTCAAGTTTTTGATGATTATATTCTGAGTTCAGACTAATAATCTGACTTGTGTTTCCAGGACTATCTACAATCGAAGTCCCTCTTAAACAAGTCGATGGCCATATTTTATTCCTATCTGTAGCAAAAGCTGCGCCTAAAAAAGCAGTCGATGACGAGGAAGCACTTACCCCCGTATTGGGACCAAGTTGATGAGTATAAACTGAAGCAGAACTTAACGTTGTGGCAGAGAGTAGCGTTAGCAAAGATACAATACGAGATGATTTTTTATTTAATTTCATAAGCTCCCTTAGAAAATTTCATACTTATTATAAGGTTATATTTGTAAAAAATTTTACACTACAAATATATCATCCACACGCTAAACTAAAACAACCTTAATATTTAAGACAAGAATATAATATCATTTTTTAAAAAATCACCTAATACATATATAAAAGCATATACTCTAAGGTCATCTAAGATAGATATTTATACGAATAATATAGTACAATAACTAGCAAAAATATATTTACTAGTAATGACCACCTTTGCGTGAATGCAACAAGGTGGTCTATCACTTAGAAAAGGCATTGCTATTTAGTTTTCACCTAAAAAACCCCCCGTTTGATGTGCCCATAGTTGAGCATAAATGCCTCCAGCAGACACCAACTCCCGATGTGTTCCTTGTTCCACAATCCTACCTGAATCCATAACAATCAAGCGATCCATTGCAGCAATTGTAGAAAGACGGTGAGCAATCGCGATAACCGTTTTTCCTTGCATAAGCTTATACAAATTATCTTGAATTGCAGCTTCCACCTCTGAGTCAAGTGCAGAAGTGGCTTCATCCAATACCAAAATAGGGGCATCTTTTAAGAGTACACGGGCAATCGCAATACGTTGACGTTGTCCGCCTGATAGTTTAACGCCTCTCTCCCCAACTTCGGCATCAAACCCTTTATTTCCTTTAGGATCTGTCAACTCTTGAATAAAATCATAAGCTTCTGCTTTCTTACACGCAGCTATTAACTCTTGCTCTGTGGCATCTGGACGGCCATATAGAATATTTTCTCGTATAGACCTATGCAGCAACATGGTATCTTGTGTCACCATACCAATTTGCGCACGCAAAGATTCCTGAGTAACGTTAACGATATTTTGTTTATCAATGAGAATCTCACCTTGCTCAACATCGTAAAAACGTAATAACAAATTAACAAGTGTTGACTTACCTGCTCCGGAACGTCCTACTAAGCCAACTTTCTCACCAGGTTTAATCGTTAAATTAAGATTTTCAAGCACTCCACTTTTTTTACCATAGTGAAAGCTGACATTGGCATAGTCTATAGCACCTTGCGTTACTTTTAACGGTGTCGCCTGTTTATGATCCAGAACGGTACAGGGCTGGCTCAATGTTTCCATACCATCCATCACAGTCCCGATATTCTCAAATAAAGCTCCTACTTCCCACATGATCCAGTGACTCATACCATTCAAGCGAAGCGCTAAAGCGATGGCAACTGCAATAGCTCCAATAGTAATTTCATTTATTGACCATAAATAAAGAGATAATGCACCAACAGTAAATACTAATGTGTAATTAATCCACTCCAAACAAACATTAAATCCCGTCACAAGTCGCATTTGTTTATGCACGGTGGTTAAAAATAAGTCCATACTATCATGGGCATAGTCAGCTTCACGTTGCGTGTAAGCAAAGAGTTTTACTGTTTGAATATTAGTGTAACTATCAACAATACGCCCCGTCATAATAGAACGGGCATCAGCCTGTTGTGTAGATACACGACGTAAGCGAGGAATAAAATACCACTGAATACCAATATAAGCACAAAGCCACACAAGTAGAGGTATCATCAATCGTTCATCTGCTTGACCAATGAGTAATACCATTGTCACAAAATAAATGGTTATATATACCATTACATCAACCAGCTTCATTACTGTTTCACGAACAGATAACGCAGTTTGCATAACCTTTGTGGCAATCCGCCCAGCAAAATCATTCTGGTAAAATGATAGGCTTTGCTTGAGCAAATAACGATGTGCAAGCCAACGAATCGCCATCGGGTAATTGCCCAGTAATGTTTGATGCACTAAGACTGAACGGATTAACACAACACCGGGAATAGCTACTAACAGAACAATCGTGAGTAAAATAAGGTTACCTTTTTCTTCAACAAAAAAGGTTTTCGGATCACTTTGTTCTAACCAGTCAACTAAAGCCCCCATCACACCAAACATTGATGCTTCAGCAATGGCAGCTATCGCTGTAAAAATTGAAACTAATGAAATGGGTACCCACATTCCCCGAGTATAATGTAGACAAAACTTAAGCAGCGTATTAGGAGGCTGCTCAGGTTCACTTTTAGGAAATGGTTTTATTAACCGTTCAAAGTAAGCAAGCATTTTGTTTCCTTGAAAGCACAAATCCACGGCCAAGTGGATCAACAAGCATAATCATACACAACCACAAACGTATATCCTGCCTTTAATTTTATTGGACAATGAAGCAATTAGGGGCAAGCAGTCACTTATTATGCTATAGCAAGAAATCGACATCAAGAAGAACGATTATTTATATACTCAACGCATTATTTTTTAATTTAATTTTATTTTTTCTATGCCCACAGCAAATGAGTTTTGCTGGTCTAGTCTAATCTGTTAACACTAGCAATACATTCTCATATCCTTGGTGGTTAAAAGCGCGGATCTAGATGCTCTGTAAGGTACCCCCAAAAAACCTACTCAGGTGTTAGGAATGCATGAGTAGAGCTTACCTGACCTGCGAAGGTACACGCTATGGATAACATGTATAAAATTGATTCCCGAAGGGTATATTTTTAATTAGCACAATTTTAATAATTGCTTTTAAGACAACGATTAGTAAGCTCTTTCGCTTTAGCGAGTTCTTCAGAAGAAAATTTTATTTCCATAATTAATTTAGACATCTTCGCATATTTCATTCCCTGTGAACTGGCAATATTCATCCACATTTTAGCAATAATCTTATCCTTGGGAACACCATTACCTTGATTGTACATTTTGCCAATCATAAACTGTGCTTCACTATAGCCTTGCTTAGCCGATAATAAATACCATTTTGCTGCTTCCTCATTATTTTTTTTAGTACCTTCACCCTCTTCATACATAATACCGAGATTAAACTGCGCTCTATAGTCTCCTTGATTCGCAGCTAATTTATACAGTTTTATTGCTTCTAAATTGTCTTCAGGTACGCCTTCACTATCATCATACATTATTGCCAGGTTAAATTGGGCATCGATATCTCCTTGTTCACTTGCTAGTCGATACCATTTTATAGCCTCAACATTATCTTCAGGTACCCCTTCACCTTCATCATACATCAGTCCCAAATTATATTGGGCACTGATATTTCCTTGCTCCGCAGCCAGTCGGTACCATTTAATCGCTTCCACATTATTTTCTGCAACCCCCTCTCCCTGATCATACATGATTCCCAGGTTATATTGGGCACTGACGCTGCCTTGCTCTGCAGCTAGCTTATACCATTTGATCGCTTCTTTATTATCTTCAGATATACCCTTACCTTCATCATATATTACCCCCAAATTATACTGTGCTTTGATTTCTCCCTGTTCTGCCGCTAAACGGTACCATTTAATCGCTTCAGTATAATTTTTAGGAATCCCATTTCCTTTATCATACATAACACCTAAATTATACTGGGCATCCATATCTCCTTTCTTTGCTGCTAATAAGTACCACTCTTGAGCCTGAATTGGATTTCTAGGAACTCCCTCACCACGCTCATACATAACACCCAAGTTATATTGAGCTTTAATATCACCTTGTTTTGCTGCCAGTTGATACCACTTTACCGCGTCTTTAAAACTTTTGGATACACCTTCCCCCGTATCATACATTACACCAAGATTATATTGTGCTCGGACATGACCTTGTTCTGCCGCAGCTTGATACCACTTAATAGCTTTCTCGTCATCTTCAACAATGCCACTTCCATAGTCATACATTAACGCTAGATAAAATTGCCCTTCAGCATCACCTTTATCAGCCCAATACCTAATAATTGGTAATGCATACTCATAATTGTCTTGATTATACGCATTTATTCCTTCACGTAGCTTTGGTTCAGCAACCAGTAGTAATGAAACAAACATAGGGAATATAAATAGCCATGAAAGTGAGCAATAAGGTGTTAACTGCATAATAACTCCTTTTTATTGAACTTAATATTAGCACTTTTTATAACAATACTGTGGACACTTTTTGGCTGAGAGTCGTAGGTTGTACCAAAGATAGAAACTGCGAGAATGCGGTTATCAACGTCGTATTGTCACAGGAATCTATCTTTGGAAAGCATAGTAAAAACGGTTTTACGCTCAATGTCCAACGTTAATAAACCTCAACGCACATTTATAGCCGCATTGTTGACGACATTAATCGTATTTCAAGGCAAGGCAACCTATAGAAATATGAACCGTTACAGTGATATGAGTGAAAAACGTTTTAGCCGTTGGTATAGCC
>NZ_AUAF01000202.1 GCF_000428585.1 Zooshikella ganghwensis DSM 15267
ATTGTGCATGAGTGAATGCAGCAGATTGCTGAGAAGCGGCTAAAACACCGCTGATATCTTGAACAAACTTCTTTACATGTGGTGTAGGGTTAATAATCACAAACCGTCGTCTAGTAGTCGCTATTGATAGACAGAAGCGGTATATTACTACACAACTGGTCTGCAGTCGGGGTGTTGATCGTTCTTTGCAAGGCGAAGAAAAGGAGCCCTGGCTGTAGTCCAGTCTTCTCAGAACCATCTTACCCAGCTAGTCAAGCATTAAAAACTCCGGAATCGAGTATAAAGGAAAATTATATGCGATTGCCCTGCAAATGCATTACATTGGCATAATCTCCCTTTATGCGTCAGCAGTTACTATTATGTGTAGTTATACTCTTCACGAATGATTTTTAGGCTTTGTTACCATCGCTCTTGACCACTAAGGATGGTGGGAATGCAGTTTATGCAGGAGCATTTAACCGCCACCCCAGTCATTTAGTTTATCAAAATTCCTGGGCTTCATCGCTCGGTGGCCTCGCCTAAATAACCCTTCGCCGTGAGTATATACCACTTTATTTTGGCACCTAAAAATGATTCATTATGGGTATATTCAGGGCAAGGGTTAGCAATACTTGAATTTGTTAGTGAAACAGGTACCAGGAGCACCGTAAGCAGTAAAGACCAAGGATGGTCTTCTGCTGCGGGAGGAACAAATGAACTCAAGCATTACATAAGTACAATATCTGATCATCATGTACTCTTTTTTATATGCGATTGTCCTGTTTTTTTAGCCTGTTTTTTAACCATCGTCTAAAATAATCTAGTTGCTTCTCGCTATAAAAGAAATGTTCTCCATTTTTTAAAATGTCCAAGTGACAGTTAAATCGATTTGAAAACGAAGAAATAACTTCAAACTCACTTATGTCATCTTCGGAGCCATATAAAATTGACGTCGGCACTGACCAATTGACAATAGGGTGTTTTTTTACATAACAGTAGTAATCCCAATAAAGGGTATGTCCAATAGGTGTAGATATTTCTTTTTCAACTTGCAGTCTATCTTCACTAATGCCAAACCAACTCATCATTTTGTCGATGATGCCTTCCATATCAACAATAGGAGACAGAAATAAGCATTGTTTCAATTCATCATTCTTATATGCTAACAGACTAAAGTATGCACCTATACTACATGCAAATAAACTAATATTCATAAACCTAAGCTGAGCATAATGCATAATACAGTTTAAGTCTTTAATACCGTTTTGTACTTTGCAAGGGTACGTTTCATTAACCCGATCACCATGCTCAGGCAAGTCAAAACTGAGCACTTGATAGCCTAATTTCGTCGCTTCTTCTGCGAATATAACAGTTGTATTATCTGCTTTATTTGATTTATCTCCATGTACTACTATAAATAACTTCTCTGATACGTCGCCCCACAGAATTGCAGGTATACTACCAATCATTAAGTTTTTTCTTTGCACTGTGAACAGCCTTAATATCTATCTTTTAAACTCAAAGTAGTAAACTACTTGCCTGAGGCTCTTCATCGCATAACGGTCCAGCTAGCGTTTTTTAGCTTTGATTGTTACTCTCACTAGTTTTTTAGTCCCACTAAAAACCCTTCTTTTGAATTAGAATCACCTAGGGCCTGTTAACACTATTTGAATAACCACTGCCGTAGACTATTTTTCCACCTGGCAAGGCACAAGGAATGCCGTGTAGTCATTCTACATAAGTGACTTGTAACGCTGCTAGGTGGAAAAATAATCACGGCCCGAAGGGTTATGATGGTAAAAGCGCTACTCGTTGTTGCTCATTGTTCATTTAGAACCACTAAACTTCACGCTTCGCGCCTAGATTAGTGCTTTTACCCTCATAACAGTGATATTCAAATAGAGTTAACAGGCCCTAACATTCTCATTAAACACACCCACTTCACTAAACCCAAAACGTCTGTGAAAATTGACCGATGCGTCATTTGACAAGGCAATTCCACAAAGTGCTCTATGCACTCTTTGAGTAGATAACGCTGAGAATAAACTGGTATACAGCGCTGTTCCTATCCCTGCACCTTTTGTATTTTCACGCAAATAGATTGTTACTTCGACAGTCTCGCTAAAAGCCATACTAGGCCGATAAGGTTGAGAGCATGCAAATCCTAACACTTCATTATGAGTCTGTGCTACATAAATTTGGTGCCTGGTATCAGGATTAAATTGTAAAAACCATTCCAAACGATTTTCATAGGTAAATATTTCTTCTTCGAATCGTGCATTTGAAGTCAAAATATAATGATTAAATATTTCGGTGATTGCTTCTACGTGAGTACGCTTTCCTACCAGAATTTCCACACAAGATCCTTATCAATTCACTATATAACGCCAGTCTTATCAGATAAATTAGCCCATTATAGAGTCGAAACTAAAAAAAACCATACTACACTTTCATCAGCCATGACCTTAATCCTGTCATCACCATTTCCACGGCAACAGTACCAATATACAGCGCAGTAATTCGCCCAGCGATTTCAATATACCGTTCAATTAATGCTTCTCGACGCACCTGAACATAATCATGAATGAGTTTAAGCAGTATCACAATTGCCACAGATGCGAAAACTGCGATAACCACTATACCACATGCGAGAAGTGGATCATGACGTTTACCTATAACAACACTGGCACTAATTGTGCCTGGACCAATGAGAACAGGCATTGCTATCGCGCCTGAAATATGAGCGGCTTCTCCTTGTAAAATTTCTATCGCTGTAGGACCTTTAAAAACGAACTGCATACCAATGATAATAAATATCAAACCACCAAACATTTGAAATGATGCAAACTCAGCATGAATGGTTGAAAAAATTGCATCACCTAAAACAGCAAAACAACAAAAGACCATAACTGCTATAACTCCCGCTCTTATTAACACCTTTTGAAACTGTAGTTGATCAAGATTTTTCATTGGATCAACCAAATAGATAATCAGTAAAAATGGATTCAGCAGGGCAAGCAGCAATGTACCAGATTCAATTATACTCACCATTTGATCTTCTACTCAGCTAGTTAGCAAACTCACACTGTACTTGTAAAAAACTTCAGCATTAACTATTTCATTAACCCTATAAAGTATAGGGCACCTCGCCCTTCAATTCTAAAGCATCCTCTCCCCTGAAATAACAATAATGACTGGCTATTTTCAACGGATACTTCATAACCCATAAGTTTAATGTTTGCTTTAAAAACAAGCTTATTGAATCGATACCTGGAATGAGTATTCGTAAATTAAAAGCAGTTTTCTAAACAGTTGAAAGGCAAGTAAGGTAATGATTGTTGTATATTATGTACGCTATTGACTGTAACCTATGGTAGCTAAACTGTTGTAAATGACAGTCAATTTTGCTTTGCTTTTTAATCCTTGTCTTCTAGCTAAAACCGGGTAAGCTGCTGCAAAGCAATTGCAACTGCGAACGGTGCTCCCAACACCTGCGTCACAACCCCATTCAAACATTGTAAACACGCTTTTTGCAATATTCCATTCATGCTTATAAAAACAAAAATGATATTTCAATGTGGTATTTGTAAGACAACGGCTGGGTAAGACATGTCGAACTGTTTGCCGCAAGGATGCAGTAACCAAGCCTCCAGGGAAGGATTCACGGCATGTTCGACGGGTGTTATACAGACGCTCAACAAAGGTGAATTTTATTGCCGTAAAATGCTAAGCGATTGGTCTTGCAGCTATTCTTATCCTATCCCCATTTAAAACAGATACTCTATTTAGCTTGGTATTAAGTAATACTAAAAGTGATCAAAAACCAATAACTGCGATTACCAGCATTTTTTTTCAGGGATTTTTTCTTATTCAGGATGACGAAGGATCACCAGAGGTTCTAGAAGATTTACAGGATAAAACCCTGTAGTTAACTATAATTTTTAATCAAGGAAGATTAAAGCTTAACTTTTTTGAATTATACCTTTCATGAGCAGATCTATAGGCATACTAGTAATTAAGGCCTACCTATTAGTATTTTTAATATTACCGCTTCTAAGTCATAGCAAAAACCTTGTACTTGCAGCAGATGACTGGCCACCTTATGTGGACAGAAACGCAGAACACTATGGTTTTGTTTGCCAGCTTATTAGCAGAGCATTTGATAAAGTAGGTATTAAAGTACATTATCACTTTACAGCTTGGGCTAGAGCCCTTGAGACGAGTAAAAAAGGTGATGTTGATGGAACGTTCCTTTGGTATAAGACACCGAAGCGCACCCCTTTTTTCTATTTCAGTAAAGAACCTTTACTTCATATTTCTGCTGTTTTTTTTCATCGAAAAGACTTTGAATTCAAATGGAATACATTAGATAAACTAACAGAGTATAGAATTGGTGCTCCTATTGGAGCCATAATTTCTCCTGAATTCAAAGCTCTTGAAGAGAAAAAGATACTCAATGTAATAAGAATTAAGTCAGACATAAGTCTATTCAAAATGTTGTATAGGAAAAGAATAGACCTGTTTCCTCATGATTTTTTTGTAGGGTATTCAGAGCTCAATAAACATTTCTCTTCAAATTTTACAAGAATTATCACTAACCACACAAAGCCGATAGATGAAAAACCTGTATATCTATTGCTTTCTAGGAAAAATCAAGATAACAAAGAAATTATGAAGTTGTTTGATCAAGGTTTTTTGTCGTTAAAAAGAAGTGGTGAATACGATAAAACATTCGATGAAATGATTTTAAAGAAGGAGTAATCTATCCAGTTAATATTACCATGTTAAGAAATAGTATATATTGAATGATGTAACTACTCCACGACATGTATAGATATAGTTAAACTAGTATTCATTTCTATAATAGTGTTTATCAGTAGACTGTAAAATAGGTGTAACTCAGAATACCGATTATACTTAACTACGAGTACAACAAGATAGCCCTAATAATAAGTAGTCATTAGATGGTTGATTAAGATGTATAATCGTTTATGTCACAGCTCTTTTTTACTCCTTCTATCGTATACCTTTCCACTACTAACACATGCAAATGAAAATCAAATACAGCTTTTACGTCAAGAAATTCAATTGTTAAAACATCAGTTGGAGCATTTAACGAATAAGTTGGCACTTATTGAACAAGCTCAGCAGTTAAATCAACCTCATCAAATAGTGAAAAACACGGCAAGTAGTAATACTACTCCTGAAGTAAGTGTAAAAAGAAATGATACTATTATACCTACTGGCTCACTGGCATTTAACTATGCTTGGCGAGACTCAGGTAGTGCTCATGAGCATGATGATCGCCGTAAAGGAACGGGTTCAAGTCGAATCATTCTAGGTGCTAAAGGCGAAATTTCAGACATCGACTTTAATGTTGCTTATGCATTTTATAATTACCAAGATACCATTGTTAGGGCTATTGTTGGTTATGATTTTGATGAAGTATGGCGGGGGGAAATAGGTGTAATTGAAACCCCCTTTGGAATTTTGCCTTATGCCGATAACAACTGGTGGTGGGGTGTCCATTACTATGCGGGTTTAGAATGGGATTTTGACTTAGGTGCAAAGCTCACTTACACAAATGCACCTTGGAACGCACAGATTGCCTTTATTAAAACAGAAGAATGGGGTAATTCCAGTAAAGCGGAACGTTATACTTATGACCTACTGTCTGATAGCAGTGGTACTTTTGGCACGCAAGCCAATGAAGAAAGCAACCGGCTTCATGCGCGTGTAGGTTATACCTTTTCTCATGGCACTTCCTCGAAAACAGAAGTGGGTGTATCAGGACTAGTTGGCCAGCTCTACAACACTGTCAGTAATGATAATGGAGATCATTGGGCAGTAGCACTACATACTGATACCTATATTGATGAATGGAATATAAGATTTGAAGGTATTCGTTACGAATATCATCCTAAGAACCCTGAAGGGGTTACTAATGAAACTGTGCTCTTTGGTGGCTATGCAGATAAATACTTCATACCATCAGAGGCCAATATCTGGGTATTTAATGTATCAAGAACCTTTAATATTGACTGGCATAAACTAAAGTCTATTACTTGTTATAACGATTACAGTGTGATGACTGGAGGCAATAGTGTTGAAGACTCCCATATTGATACGTTAGGTTGCAGTTTTGGTATTGGCCCAATTTTTACTTATGTAGATCTGATTTTTGGTAAAAACGCTCAATATTTTGATAGTAATGATAATCGGGGCTTTGGAGGTGATGGAGAGAGAAACTGGGAAACCTATTTTAACAATACTCTAGACACTTTTACGCAGCCATAGCCCCATAGTCACTCATCTGTTTATACACTTGAGCGACTTTTTGAATACTTAAGCTTAACCCTAACTTGTCAAAAAGTTTTTCCATTAAGTGTTGATTAAATTTTTTACGTTTCCATGAGGCAATTGAAATTACTGTTCTATCATTACTTCCTTTTAATAGCTGATCCTCTAACTTCAAGACATTAAGTGCTGATAATGAAGCATTTAAATGAGTATGTGTGGCTTCTTTTTTACGTGACTGACAGTGGGT
>NZ_AUAF01000203.1 GCF_000428585.1 Zooshikella ganghwensis DSM 15267
CCTAATCCGTCATCGTAAGCACCCACACGAATTACTTGATCATTTGTTAAAGAACTTTGGTTAAGCGCTGGTCTCAACCAAGGCCGGCTATTCTACTGCCTCGCCTTGTTTTGTCAAGCTGCACGTTGAATTTTATTTCAACCTCAATCACAACCCAACCCGCCTCTCAGCGGCCGCGCATTCTAGCGCTTTCGATAACCTTGTCAACCCCCTCTTTTTCATCATCCTACTGAACGACGTTTGACGCACATCAAAAGAGGCTTAATCACCGTCTGTATTCGGTGAAACCCTCTGGGCGTCGGGGACTTGAAAAGCTTTACCGCTGAAGAAGTGGTGCGCAGTATAAGCTATTTGTTGACTATGTCAATTGAATTCTTAACAAATCTTACATAAGAAGACAGGTGTAACTTCTTAGTCATGAAATACACCCACAAACATCTGTGCAAAATTTAACCACATTAATATATTGCTACTTCTCAGCTTAGATGTAATCAAAAAACATCATGTATCATTCACTGTAAGTTGAGTCTTTAAGCTTTTAGGCATTGGGATATTCCACTTATCATAAATCGCTTGTAGTTTACCCACCTTGAATAGTTCTTCGATCCTTGTATTAAATATCTTGATTAGATAACGAGAGTGATCCCGGTTAACAAATGCAATAAAAGCTTCTTGCTCAGTTTCAAAGTCAGCGACCTCAAACCTTTCCTTGTCCAATAAGCCTTCATCAAATAATGCTTGGATTTTATAAGACTTATCAATCAAGAAGTGGACCTTACCAGTATCAACCAGCTCAACAGCTTCTTTATCTGTTTTGAACTCTCTTAACTTAAAGTTCCTTTTATCTTTTCCAATAAGGTTCATACCAACAGGCCAAGTCACAATTCTATGCTTAAGTAACGCCTTACCTGTCCACTTCCAAATAACCCGTTTTTTGTACACAACACTAATCTTTTCAGTATGAGTAGCATACTTGGGTAATAATAAGTCATAGCCTGTCAGTTTTGGCTGAGCAATCAAGCCATCAAGCAGCTGGTATTTTTGGTCGGCAATTTTAAGTGCTCGAGCCGAAGGCATACTAAGATGTTTTAATTCAATACCTAACGGCTCGTATATTGTTTTTAATAGTTCCCAATAAAAACCCGAACCATCTTTATTACTAAACTTATCTCTTTCAGGCGCGGCAACAGAAACGGATCTTAACGGTTGCTCTTTAACAATATTTACCAACTCATTGGTCTTTTGAGCAGCAAACACCATTAGTGGCGCTGCGCCTAAAAGCATCAGAAGCCACTTTTTCATGATTTTCCCTCTAAGTCTAACCTTTACTGATAGACCAATTCCCCCATTATTAATTCATCCCTTATGAATAAGGTTATGCTCTGCATCACTAAATAAATTAAATTTTAGGACTCTAAAACACGGCACAGCCTTTTTATTAAAAACCTATTGATATTTGTAACAAACTGACACTTTTGACTAAAGCCATCAGAATTTTTTTATTAATAGAAGGCAAAAAATAAATCTTCGCGTTAACTTATTTGATTATCTAAAAAACCACACCTGGGATTTTGGTGTGGTTATATTTTTTTGTAGCCCAATTATTTTCTGCGGGTGTTTAAATAATCCAGTAACATGTTTAATTTAGCTCAACGTTGATTGGATAAATGCTTTGTCCAACTTTCTTCCTCTTCAACATGAAGTGGACTACGCCTTCTGGCTTCTGCTCTCCTTGCCAGCCACCATGCAATGAATGCCGCAAGAGACACCACGAGAATAAAGAGAGTGGCAAGTGCGTTTATTTTAGGACTAACACCCAGCCTGACCGATGAAAAAACCACCATAGGTAGTGTGGTAGAGCCAGGTCCTGAGACAAAGCTTGCTATGACCAAATCATCTAAAGAAAGCGTAAACGCCAACAGCCAGCCTGCAGCAATTGCAGGTGCAATAACAGGGATAGTAATGAGGAAAAACGTTTTAAATGGCGTTGCACCTAAATCCATAGCCGCTTCTTCGATAGAGGTGTCCACCTCTCTTAAGCGTGACGATACAACAACTGCCACATATGCCGATGAAAAGGTCACATGGGCAATCCATATGGTTAGCATACCCCGCTCTGCAGGCCAGCCCGTTAATTGAAACATAGCAACAAAAAGTAGCAGCAATGACAAGCCTGTGATTACATCAGGCATGACTAGTGGTGCTGTAATCATTCCACTAAATAGAGGCTTGCCTCGAAAACGGTGAAAACGTGTCATCACAAATGCGGCCATCGTGCCTAAAATAACAGCCATACACGAGCTAAAGAAAGCAATCCTCAAGCTCATCCAAACAGCCGACATAAGTTGATCATCCGCAAAAAGCTCTACATACCACTTGCCAGAAAAGCCCGCCCATACAGTAACCAGTTTGGAAGCATTAAAGGAATATAGAACGAGGATAAACATGGGTAGATAAAGAAATGCTAACCCCAAGCATAACACCACATTAGAAAACGTCAGTTTGCGGCTAGCCATACTCATCCTTCCATTTCTTTTGCTTGATGATGGTTAAAGTAAGCAATGGGAATACTCAAAATCGCCAACATGACAATTGCCAGTGCAGCGGCAATGGGCCAGTCACGGTTATTAAAAAACTCCTGCCACAGTACCTTACCAATCATTAACGACTCCGGCCCCCCCAACAGCTCAGGAATAACAAACTCGCCCACAACAGGAATAAAAACCAGCATTGAGCCCGCAATAATGCCATTTCTGGATAGAGGTAATGTCACTTCAAAGAAGACTTTCCATGGCTTACAGCCAAGATCTGAAGCAGCTTCTAATAAACTATGATCGAGCTTGATGAGATTTGCATAGAGTGGCAAAACCATAAAAGGCAAGTAGGTATATACAATGCCTATATATACTGCAAAGTTAGTATTTAACATGGGCAATGGACTATCAATCAGGCCAAGCCACATGAGCAAGTTATTGATAAGTCCATTATTTTTTAAAATACCAATCCAAGCATACACTCGAATCAAAAAAGATGTCCATGAGGGTAACAGGATAAGTAACAACAGTATTGTTTGTGTACGCTGGTTGGCTCGAGCCATGGCATAAGCCATTGGATAGCCTATACACAAACAAGCCAGTGATGAAATAAAGGCTATTTTTACTGAGCTTAAATATGCTGACCAGTAAAGCTCATCCTCAGACAAAAAAACATAATTGCCTAAGTTTAATAAGATACTCAGAGTGTCATCAGCAAACTGAAAAATTTCCGAGTAAGGTGGTATGGCGACTTCAGCTTCAGAAAAGCTGATTTTAAGAACAATAATAAACGGTACAAAGAAGAAGAATAGCAGCCATAGAAAGGGAATACTGATAACCAGCGTTCTTCCTTTTGGCAAAAAGCGTAAAAGATACTTCATGACGTCAACACTACCCCACTGCTGGACTCCCAACTTATATATACAGACTCATCCCATGTTGGACGTCCCATACTCCGTTCAGAGTTCGCCATCATAGACTGCACAATCATGCCGGAGGGTAGTTTCACATAATAAACCGAGTGCCCACCCAAATAAGCAATATCGTGGACGATACCTTTCGACCAGTTAAACTCTTGCTCAGGGCGCTCTTTGGTAATCAGCGTTTTTTCAGGCCGAACCGCCACATAAACTGTTCGCTCATCTAACGGTGCCATAATCCCGTGGTCAATATGGATGGCATTACTCAACTCTGCAGAGTTGATAATGACATGGTCGGCTTCTTCTTTAGTAATGGTTCCATTAAAGATATTCACCGAACCAATAAACTCAGCCGTCATCCGACAGTTAGGGGTTTCATAAATATCAACAGGTGTACCTACCTGGACAATCCAGCCATCATTCATAATGCCTATTCTTTCTGCCATGGTCATGGCTTCTTCCTGGTCGTGCGTAACCATAACGCAGGTCACGCCCACTTCTTCTAGAATAGTCACTACTTCGAGCTGCATTTGGGTACGTAACTTTTTATCCAAAGCCCCCATTGGCTCATCCAGTAACAATAACTTTGGCCTTTTGGCCAGGCTTCTTGCCAAAGCAACCCGTTGCTTCTGTCCACCCGACAATTGATGGGGTTTGCGTTTTGCATATTTTTCCATATGAACCAAACGCAGTAACTCCTGAACACGCGCTCTTATGTCAGGCTTAGGTAGCTTGTCTTGCTTCAAGCCAAAAGCGATATTTTGCTCAACAGTCATATGAGGAAATAACGCATAAGACTGAAACATCATATTGATGGGCCGTTCATAAGGCGGCAACGCAGTAATATCTTGACCATCCAGAAAAATGCGCCCTTCCGAAGGCATTTCAAATCCCGCCAACATTCTTAGTAATGTTGACTTTCCTGAGCCTGAACCACCCAACAAGGCAAAAATTTCACCCTTCTTAATCGTCAAACTGACATCATCGACTGCAACCGTATCGCCAAACTTTTTCGTTAGCCGATCAAGCTTTACCAAAACTTCGTTGCGCTGGGCATGATTACCATTGGTATATGTGTTACCAGATGCAATAGACATTGAACTCTCCATTGCTGGATTACTATAGCCAGTACGAGTGCTTTTTAGGCAAGCCCATCGAGTAATGTAGCCCCAGGAGCTTATAAATAATAAGTGACTGGGGTGAATAACGAAGATAAAAGCCTAAAACGCATTCGCGAAGGGTATACATCCAAAACTAAGAAAGGAGAGCTTTACTGGCTCTCCCCCTATACGTGTGTAACCTTAGCTTAATTGCTATTAAACAGGTGACACATCAGCGTCCCGATTTCACTCTCGTCCAAGACCGAGTAATGATACGGTTGATTTTTTTGGGTAATACGACCGTCTTATATAAGTTTTTTCTGATAGCGGGAGGAGGGTATATCCCAGGGTCATTCTTAATTTCTTCATCTACGTATTCATTCGCCACCAAATTGGGGTTGGCATAAGACACATAGTTGGTGATTTGAGCAATAGTTTCAGGCTCAAGCAAGTAATTCAAAAAAGCATAGGCTTCGTCTACATGCTTGGCATCTGCTGGGATTGCGAGCATATCAAACCACAACTGTGCCCCCTCTTTGGGGATAACATACTGAATAGCTATCCCATTGTTAGCTTCCTCTGCTCGATCCCGTGCTTGCAAAATATCGCCAGAAAAACCTATAGCCACACAGATGTCACCATTTGCTAAATCAGCAATATACTTGGATGAGTGAAAGTAGGTTACATATGGACGAACAGCCAGAAGGAGTTCAGTTGCCTTGAGGTAATCAGCCTTATTGGTACTGTTGGGATCAAGGCCGAGGTATTTTAATGCAGTAGGAATGATTTCTAAAGGTGCATCTAAAAAACTTACACCACAGCGCGCCAGCTTTTCCATATTTTTGGAATTAAACACTAGATCCCAGCTATCTAATGGTACATCTGCGCCAAGCACTTCCTGGACTTTTTTTAGGTTATAGCCAATGCCCGTTGTGCCCCACAAATAAGGAATTCCATATTTGTTGCCAGGATCAGCACTTGCAGACACTTTAGCTAATAAAGCAGGATCTAACTTATCCAAATTAGGAAGATTTGACTTGTCCAAAGGCTGATAAGCAGATGCTTTGATTTGATTCGCAAAAAACGGGTTGTCTGAAGGCACAACAATATCAAAACCTGAACTACCCGCTAAGACTTTTGCCTCCAAAACCTCGTTGCTGTCATAGACATCATAGACAATTTTTATTCCCGTTCGCTCTTCGAAGACAGGAATCGTGCTTTGCGCTATATAATCATTCCAGTTGTATACATGTAACCTCGCCTTTTGTTGCTCCTCAGCAAAAAGACTAACGCTTTGCAATACTGTTACGGTACAAATCACTCCCCATGACACTAACTTCTTGATCATCAGCCGTCCTTATCTGGTTGAATCAACACAAACCTCTAAGTGTTTACTCGTAGCACACCATGTTGGGAAGGCTCGCTTCGCTTTGTAATCTCAGTGTAGAGTATGAAAAGACTCACTGCTTTTAATTGTTAATGCTAAGTTACTGACGCAACTCACCCTCAGAGATGTGTGTAAAGAGCATCGCCACAGCATAACATTTCATCAGGGTTGGTTAACATACATTAACGCGATGCTCGACTTTTTAGCCTATTAATTTAGCTAACTGAAGAGGAGCATTGCCTTGGTTCCTATTAAATAAGGCTCTATATGGATTCCTAGGGGGTTATATCAATAGCTCTACTAGATCATTAAGTAAGCTTTTTCCTCGGCACTTTATATTGTACACAAACTCAAATAATGCTAAATAAAAAGGTAGTTTTTCTTGAGAAATACCTCGATGAGGTCTTAACCATGAGCGTAGTAATGACCAACAACCTTCAATGGTGTTAACATGTACTTCGTGAAAACCATCCCCATCTTCATCACGAGCATACTCCCCTTTCCCATGACAAACGGTTTTATGTTG
>NZ_AUAF01000204.1 GCF_000428585.1 Zooshikella ganghwensis DSM 15267
TTTCAGCTCACGAGTTGATCGGAGAAAGCTTGGAAGCAGATATTTACTTTGCTAATCCGTACGCATCCTGGGAGCGAGGCACGAATGAAAATACGAATGGTTTGATACGGCAGTATTTTCCAAAGGACACGGATTTCAATGAAGTGAGTGATGAAGAAATTCAGTTTGTGATGGATCGTTTAAATGAGCGTCCAAGGGCAACAAGAAATTTCAAATCACCGAATGAAATGTTTTTAGGGCGGCGAGTCGATTTACTCGCCAATTAGGAATTGCAGTTATTACTTGAAACCAAGAATGTTTATATCTCTAATACTGTCGGAAGAAGTAATATGCTTGATAATACCATTTTGAATAAAAACAGAGCGTTGTTTGTCAGTGATACCTGTTTCTGGATTAACAACATTTATATTATTAATGATAAATGTAGAGGGAGAGGTAGTAGCATAGCATAAAGCATTGAATAAGATATGGTATGCGGTAAGGATATTTAATAGGAATAAAGGCAGTTTGCAAAGGTTAAGCATTACAGGCTCCTACGAGGGATAGTAATAAGCTGAATATATCTATACAGTGGTTATCCTATGATGACAGTATATATTTTTTATGATGATTAAAAACTATGCAATTAATGCTGTCTATTCACTGTAAAAGGAGTCTACATCTATGAATAAACCCCGACTGCCTTATTATAAGCTTTCTGGTGAAGCCTTGGAAGGATTTAGACAAGTCAAAAAGTGTCTTGAAGATAGTCCCTTAGGGTTAGCCCTGATTTAGTTAGTCTATTTGCGCATTTCCCAAATAAATGGATGCTCCTACTGCTTAAATATGCATGCTAAGTCATTACGGGATCAAGGCGTAAGCAATGAAAAAATTGATGCGTTAGCAGGGTGGAGAGTTAGCCATTTATTTTCTGAGCGGGAAAAGGCTGCACTGGCTTGGGCAGAGTCGGTCACCCATATTGCGCACTCTCATACTGAAGATAATGACTATCTACCATTAAAAAACCACTTTTCAGATAAGGAAATATCTGATTTAACATTTGCTATTGCTTTAATGAATGGTTTGAATAGAGTTGCAGTGAGTATGCGTCAATAGTACTACTCTCATTTCAGAGGGCCGTATAACGCTCGTCGAACACACTGTGAATTTTTCATTGGAAGTTTGTTTGCCGCTACTTTGAGGCAAACAGTTCCAACGTGCGTTATTCAGCCTTTTTCATCACAAACTTGTTTTGTATGAAAGTATACTCTTCACGAATGATTTCTAGGTTTTGTTATCTTCACTCCTCACCCCAATCACCTATTAATATAGGCTCATGGGGCTTAGTCACTCGATGGCCGCACCTAAAAACCATTCGTATTGGGTATAAGTGGGATTATTCCGTTGTATGAGCAACAGTTGTCACATGTTTTATATTTTCATGTACAGGACAACGGTCACATACTTCATCAATAAATTGCTGCTTTTCTTGTTGAGATAAGTCTGCATCCATTGTGACGGCAATTTTGATATTATCAAATCCGGTACGATCATCTGTAGGTTTGCCAAGTAAGCCTGCTGGATTAAGGTCGCCGCTGACGTTTACTGTCATACTGCGGAGGTTGACTTTATCCTGCTTGGCTTTAATTCGAGCGATGGAGGCAACACAGCCGGCAAGCGAAACAAAAAAGTACTCTAGAGGATTTGGACCTTGATCAGTACCACCAGCTTGTTCTGGTTGGTCAAGGATAAGTTCGTGCTTACCGACTTGGGTCTTGATTAAAAAAGACTCGCCCATTGTGGCGGTAACATTGACATGCTTTGTTGCCATGTTTGGTCCTTATCAGGTTAAACTAATGAGAATGGTGTAGTCCTTTCGACTAAACGAAATTATGCATCATTATTTGATGATATGCTGAAAACTTCAATGCTGAATGAAGTATGCATTACATAGGTTTGCGTTTGATCAATGCTCCTCATTATTCTCTTGCAGATAAGCAGGACAATCGAGAGGTGACTGATAAGCCAGGATCTATTAAAATGCTCAGTTCATTGGTTGTTAAAATAAATAGTTAATGGTGTGACTAATACAGCGACTCACTCCCGTCCTTTTCGTGCTCGTGGCGCCTATATACAACGTTGTCCTCAATGTCGAGTGCCAACTGTTGCATGTATTTGTGCTTTTACGCCAGCCCTTGATTCTAAAGCAGCTTTTTGGTTATTGATGCATCCCTATGAACGTCATAAACCAACCAATACTGGCCAGTTACTGGTTGATACTTTGCCTGATGTAACTATGTTTGACTGGTTTCGGACGACGCCAAATACTGATTTATTAAGCCGAATGCATTCTGAATGCTATACCCCGATATTGGTTTTTCCTGATGATATGCTGATGGGCAATTCTGTTATATCTGAGACCAGATTGCAGGACATTGTTAACCCTGCCTTTGTCTTACTGGATGGTACATGGCAGCAAGCCAGAAAAATTTACCGCAAAAGTAGTTACCTACACCAACTACCAGTGGTCAGTATTCGTTCACACCAACTATCTGGATATCAGCTTCGTAGGGCTCAGAATCAAGGTAATTTAGCCACCGCTGAAGTGGTTATTCACTTACTGGCGGCTATGGGCGAGGTACAAAGTGCACAATTGTTGGCAGACTACTTTCATGTATTTAATCAATGCTATATCGCTGGTCGCAATAATCATGCACCAAAGATCCAGACACCAGAAATGGAGCGACTATTAGCGGCTAAATCAGTCGTTTCAATTTAGCGGTTAAGTCTTTAGTGTTTTATTTTTTGATAAATTGATTACGAAAACTGTATCCTTGTCAGTTAGTAAATAAGGCATAGTTTTTGATGGCTTTTCTTGTAAGTTAGTGAACTATACAAAGGAAAAGTCTGTGTTGAAAATAAAATTAATTCGCCTGAATAAACTTAAAATACTTTATCGTTTTATCGTAGTAGCTAGTTTGTTTCCCGTTATGGTTGTAGCTGATCATAACTGGAATAATTACCACTGGGCAAGAATGGATAACACGGTATTTAGATTAGAGGTGATCAATAGTACTACTGCTGAGTGGGGAAGCTCATACGATCAAACACTGGTTAAGTGGTCTGTTGCTATTCCTTTGGATACTGTAAAAAAAGAAGACAGTAATCGTGTTCGAAAGCGTTGTAAAATGCAAGCTGGCCAAGTTCGTGTATGTAACGCTGCTTATGGTTTTAATGGTTGGCTAGGGCTGGCAACTATTGGCATTGATGCTAATGGTCATATTGACCGGGGTACTGCAAAAGTAAACGATAGTTATGCAACTTATTGGACTATTCCTGGAGAAATGAATCATGTCCTGTGTCAGGAAGTTGGTCACCTGCTTGGGTTAGGACATACATCTGAAGATGGAACGAGTCAAAAAACCTGTATGGATTATTCAACCGATTCTGATAGCCAGTGGCCTAATGCCCATGACTATGAAGAATTAAGCAAACTCTATAGTCATCTGGATGCTTATAATAGTTATTTGGACAGTGGTGATGACGCAGGTGGTGAAGGTGTTTGTAATGCACCTCCAGGAAAAGGTTGTAATAAAAATAACATAGGTAGTCGTGCTCCCATGGGATTTAGAGTGCACAAGTCAGGTCATCAGGAAATATGGGTGGCTCCTAGAAAAGACGGTGGCCTCTGGATTCATCATGTACGTTTGGTAAATTGATAACGGATTAGTGCATTGGTGTATTTGATGGTGAGGCATGGAATTGTTCGATTTGCTGATCGAGCAATTCATGTATCTCATTTTCAAAGAGTGCTAAATCCAAGTTAAAGAAATGTAAGTATTTTTCAACACGTGCAGGTGTTAACTTCTTATTCATGAAAAAGTATTCAAGTTCAGGATGCGTTTTGTCATGTCGAGGTCTGATCTCCCATTTAGCAAAGTCACTGTGAACGGAGGCAACGTGGCTTTGCATATAAATACAGAAAGGTTCAATATGGCTTTTTCCATCTGGCCCTAAACAGCCAGGCTCAACGCGAATCAAAATAACCATCTTTTTATCATCAGGTAATGGCAACTGTGTTGTCATTGAATAACCTCATAATTCAATAGGTTAGCAACCCACACTATTTTTTAGCTATTATTTTTCTTAAGTATAGTCCTTGGGAGAGAGATAGAGGGTGCTAGTATATACTTATAAATAAATGCCTTTTGTGTTTAGTTTACTATGAATAGGTTGAATGTTTGTGCAATTTTAGGTTTTTTACTATGGTCGCATTGTATCTATTCAGAAGAAATTATCAATACACTTGATTGGCCTCCTTATATAGATAAACATGATGTAAAAGGAGGATTCCTATTAGAAATTATCGATCACATCTTCAAAAAGGCAAATATTCAATATAATGTTCAATTTAACCCAGCGGCACGAGTGCATAAAAATCTAACAAACCCGAATTACTTTGCTACTGTTCCTTACTTTAAGACTGGGGATGCTAAAAATGTGATGCTACCTAGGCCATTTGCTGCAGTATCACTGGTGTTTTATCAGTTAAAAAATAACATACCCATATTAATCAAAAGCAGCGATGATTTGATAAGATATCGAGTTGGTATGCTTGAAAATATACATGAGCTGCCGCTGTTTGCTAAGTATACAAAAACAACACGCGTTAAATCATATTTGTCACTATTTCATTTTTTAGAAAACTATAGGGTAGAACTTGTCTTGGCTGATAGATTTGCTGCAGAGTACTTCTTATCGAGTAGCGATAAGAACAATTATAGGGCGGTAGTTGCAGAGGTATCCCCTCCATTCAAAATTGAACCTATTTACATTGCCTTTAATAAACTGAACCCGAATGCTAAGTCTCTTTTTGATAGGTTTAATAAGGCGCTTAATGAGGCAATTGTTGCTGGTGAGTTAATAGATTTATATGATAAGTATGACTATAAAACAATGTCCTCTCAGTTGTTTTCAGAGGAAGATATTACTGGGCTGATAAATAGGGCTCAGGGCTATATAGATGAAAATGGAGAAAAAAGAGCGTTTGTTGAATTTAGGAAGCCTGAAAGCAAATTCAATTATGGTGAGATTTATATCTTTGCCTTAAGTACCGATGGTGTTTTAGTTGCACATCCATTTCCAGAGCTTAATGGAAAGCTGGTTATAAATCTAAGAGATAAACTAGGATTTCCTCTTATTCAAGAGTTTTTACGTATTGCTGAAGAGAAAAGTGAAGGATGGGTGAATTATTGGTGGAAAAATCCAGTTACAGAAAAGGTGCAACTTAAAACAACTTACATAAGAAAAGTCAGTAAACACCTTATTCTTGGCGCTGGTATTTATCGCTAGCTAGTTTTTCGGTAAATTGATTCTTAACATGTTTTTTGAGTATAAACCTTTAGAGATCTTTCTCTAAAGTATATAGCTGTTTAAGTATAATAGTGCTTATAAGTATGGCCAAAATAATACAGGCTAAAGAGATTATAAGTTTATAAGCAATAACATTCAGGTATGATGACTCTATATGGTCAACATAAGAGCCAGTACCAACAACCCATTTCCACGGTTTGAACAGAATAACATAAGAGACTTTGGGAAAATATTTATCAGCCGGTTGTCCAGGTTTTGGCCAAGAGTAGCGAAATGTTCCTCCACCTGCTAGTGCAGTATCTGTGGCCACGATAATTGGCTTGATACCATCAGGATCTGTTAGCTGTGACATATCTTGGCCCTCTACAGTCTCTAGCAAAGGGTGCATCAAAAATCGATATTCAAGTGTGTTTACCCAAATATAATTACCTCCTTCGTAGCGCATTTGCCTTAGAATGGTTAAGGCTAATTCTTGTGCTTTTTCAGTACCAATTTGCGCTTGTTGACTGTAATAGTAATTAAGAACACCTTCTGCAGTTTGCAGTATTACTTTACTTTCATTGAGGTGTTGTTCAAATAGAAGGCTTTTTTCAGTAACAATGAATACAATATCTTTAACAACAAAAATAGTAATGATGAAGGAAATTAATATTGATATCTTTATGCTGGCTTTCATACAATAATGTTGCGTTCGTTTGATATGTTTTGTTTAAGTGTAGGGTGGATTAATCAGGTTGTAATCTCTATTTATGACAAGTTATTATGATATACATTTGTCCTGAGCTGCAAACCCGTTGAGGTATCCGTTATGGATCGTACGTATAAAATGATTCATGTAGGGTATTTCTATTGCTTGGTTTCAAGTAATAACTGCAATTCCTAATTGGCGAGTAAATCGACTCGCCGCCCTAAAAACATTTCATTCGGTGATTTGAAATTTCTTGTTG
>NZ_AUAF01000205.1 GCF_000428585.1 Zooshikella ganghwensis DSM 15267
GCCGAAAAAGGTTATGATGTTGGCCAAAGCCGCGACTTAATTAAACAGCGTGAGTTCTACAGAAAACAAAAAGACGAGTTTAAGACAAACGGTCTGAAGCGTTTTCATGCGCTTAATAACGAGCTATCAGAAGTCAAAAGGATCGATGATTTAATAGCAAAAGACCTGCATAGACAGACTCAAGCACATTTTGACCGCTTGCGTCATCAGAAAAAAATAGATGGCATTACCGCCCATTACAGGCGGCTGGCTGAGCATACAGACAAAGTCGCCACACTGGAAAACAAAGAGGCTGAGCGCTACAACAATGATCTAAAGACACAGCTGAAATCATTAGCCAACGAAATCGATGAGCTTGAAAAAACCACCCGCGAGCCGGTATTCACACTACCACGCAAGCCCAATACTGAAGCGCTTTCAGCGCTAGAAGCTGCGCGGCATTTGGATGATTTCAAGTGGTATGAAAAAAATGTATTTATTCCTAAATACAATGAGAAATTAAACGAATGGAAAGCGTTTGAAAAAGCGAATCCTGAGCGTGCGGAAAAGATTAAAAACGGCTCGATGAAGACCAAATTTAAGCTGTACGAAGATTTGAAAATCGGACAACAAAACTATCTACTCAGACTAAAAAGTGAAGCAAAGAGTCCACGCAACCAGCAAGCGATCCAGGAAATACAAGACAGGTACGTCCGTGAAGGTTCTCTCAGCCCTTCTCAGCAACGGTTGCAGCAACTGAAATCTGAATACAATCAGATCGCTGGACAACGCTTACGTGGTGGTTGGCACGATTTAAGTGAGTCCCAAGCGAAGATGCGGCGCGGTTACGCTCTGAAAGATGCCGTCAATACACACATCGAAAACAACACGACATTTGCAAAGGTACTTGAAAAAGAGCGTAAACAAGCGAAAACAAAATCCCGCAAAGCTGAACACGAGCAAAACCACAACGGGAGCCGTCCACGTCGAAGCAGGTCTCGATCAAGCGATTACGGTATGAGTCGATAGTACCATTGCTTGATCTTCCAGTGCATTCCACTGCACCTGAAGTGTATCCAGCCCACAGAATCTGGAGAGAAAACGCAGTCGATACTGGCCAGAAAAACCGTGTTTCTACACCCCAAAAGACGTAGAGACGCAGTAAAGCGGTTTAAGGACGGATGGAAATAAGGCTAACTGAAGCGGGGCAATGATGTGCTTGTAAGCGTTCTTCAACGTCTTTTCACATGATTTGTGTAGTGCTTGTCGTCATTACGTTGTGCTGAGTCAGCCCTATACATTGAGTAGCAGTCTGCTTGGAAACGCACTCCTCCTCGCCACCCTGCGCTTTGCGCGTCCTGAACGTTTTGTGAAATCCTAATCTGAACGCAACCTCTGCCCTACCCTTCATGAATATTGGGCTTTTGGTAGAAATGGGTGATTGCACGTTGTGAAAAAAAACGCAAGAAAATGAAAAAAAGTGCAGTGTTTTGAAAAACACAGCAACTGACTTTTGAAGGTTTTGGGGGATATTGGGGTATATTTTGGCCCTTTTGCCTTATTTTTTCTCGAAAACCGGCGCTAACGCACTCATAGCAAGGGCTACAGCCAGATTGGCCATATACTCACAATATTAGCCAATATACGCAAAACCAAGCTACACGATAGAAGTATTCGGTTTCGGTGTTTTTAACGTTTCGTTTTTTATTGCTAGAATCGATGCTGACAACATTCTATGTTGTTCCATATCTTTTGGATGATGACATCCATGGCCACCCTCCTCTTGCTGACTCACAGCGTCGCAACCCAACTGTTGGCAAGGGGTATCAGTGGGTGGCACTTTTTTGTTTCAGTGCAGGCTCATCTGGAGTGTCACTCTGTACCTTTAAAAGCGCATCTCAACTGCAACTCAAAGTGCAACTGGCCCAGTAATCACGAGGCATATAAGCCAGTTGCAGTTTTTAAACTTCGAAGTAACCCCGCGCCTTTTTGCTGGCTTCTAATTTGTCGTATAGCGCTTTTGCTTCTTCCTCAGATTCGAAGCTGTCCACTTTGAGCTGTCCGTTTTTTCCAATGCGCCCAAAGTACCGCATCAATGACCAATGACCGAACAAGTCGGGCTGTATGTGCAAACTGTAGTACTTGTTTTCGTTCGTTTCGGCGTTGATCTTATGCATTAGAATCATTCGAACCACTCCAAGTCATCCTTAACGCACTGTAGCTAATTCTAGCTTGAGCTGATGAACTTGCGATCACAAAAGCACAAAAATCATACAGTGAAATGCGGTGCCACCCCTCCCCTGTTTCATAGTTGCACCCTTTTAAAAGTGCATCTCAACTGCAACCCAAAGTGCCACTAGACCGCCACCATCCCAGTAAAATCAATGGGTATATGGAAATCACATTTAGTACATATACTGTCTTATTAAGTTGCTTAAATTACATAAATTGTCTAACTTTATTAAGGTTAATAACCTGCATAAGTGGCACAAGCTACATAAATTATTTAACTTATGAATCATTCATAAGTTACTCAACTTTCGTATGTTTTATAAGTTTCGTAAGTTATGAAGATTACTAAACTTACGTAATTTTCATAATCAGGGGGTTGCTATGATTATCTTGGTTGGGGGCGAAAAAGGCGGAAGCGGCAAAAGCTGTTTAGCACAAAATCTTGCGGTGTATCTTAAGCAAAAGGGTAGGGATATAAAAATTGTGGATGCAGATCCACAGGGAACGACAATATTCTGGATCAAAGAGCGTGAAGCTAATGAAGAGGTTGAAAACATACCTGCAGAGATAGCGACCGGGAACATTAGAGAGACCCTGAAGGCTTTATCTAAAAAGCATGAGGATATTATTGTTGATGCTGGCGGACAAGATTCAGAGGCTTTACGGTCTGCTATGACGGTAGCAACACATATGTTAATACCGTTCAGGCCAAAACGCCGAGATCTCCGCACGCTGATAAACATGGAAGAGATGATCAAACTAGCTAAAACAGTCAACTTTGATCTAATTGCTAATGCCGTGATTACTCAGTGCCCATCCTTACCAAGCCAAGCCCCTCGAATTTTAGAAGCAAAAGAAGTGTGTACGTCATTTGGTATAGAGCCACTTAACTCAATTACCACAACACGCAACATCTACGACGACGCAGACGAAAACGGTATATCTGTTTTAGAAACAAAAGCAGATAAAAAAGCCGCACACGAAATAATCTCAATAGCAGAAGAATTTTTAAAAATATAGGGGCTTCAAATGATGGGAAAACTATCAGGTTTACGTAAACCAACAAACGCAGAAATTGAAGAAAAAGCACAAAGCTTTATATCTAGTGCGCCAAGCCAGTCAAAACAACCAGCAAAGCAACCAAAGGTTAGAGAAAAAAAGTTTGAACGGCATACATTCTCTTTAACTCAGGAAGCAAGCCAAGCAATAGACAGCTTAAGTTGCCTACCTCGTACTTTTAGGTCGTCTAGGTCAGATGTTGTTAAAGCCGGAGTTGAAGCCCTTAAACGCATGTCTGAAGATGAAGTAATTAAGCTTCTAGAAGAAGTGAAAAATACTTAACTTACACAAATTTACTAACTTACGTAAGTTGCGCAACTTAAGAAAGTGATTTAACTTGCTAAAGTTGTGACTATAAGCCCTAGCCCAGTGAGGGCAGGGCTTACAGCGTTTTTCTAAACTCTCTGCTCTGATAACTGCTCAAGCTTTCTCAATCCTGCAAAGTCATTCGCTTGTGACGCTTGCCATAGACTATAACTCTGCTGCAGGTTCAACCAAAACTCAGCGCTACCGTTTAAGACTTTTGAAAGCCTAATAGCCATCTCAGGGCTTATGCTGCTTTTGCCGTCTATTAGACGGCTAAGAGTGGATGGATTAACACCAAGCTGTTTTGCTAGGCTGTTAATGCTGATATTGAGTTCATCCAAATAACTCTCTTTAATGATTTCACCAGGGTGTGGAGGGTTATGCATCATTAGTGGTAATCCTCGTAATTCAGTATATAAACGTCGCCATCTTCAAACTTGAAAGTAAGCCGCCAGTTACCACTTACAGAGATAGACCAAATATCATTTCTATCGCCTTTTAGTGGGTGTAGCCCGTAACCTGGCATATTGATATCACCCACACATGTTGCACTATCCAGAACGGCTAATCGTGTCCTCAGTTTGGCTTTATGGGTTGCTTGTATACCTTGGGTTGTTCCTCGCTTGAAAAACTTTTCAAGACCTTTGTGTTTGAATGACTTAATCATGTTATCCCTAAGTATATTGCATAATGCGCACCACGCACAACTCACAATTAAATTATACGTGCCTATTGCGCACCACGCAATAAATTAGACGGAATAACATACTTAACTTACGTAAGGTTGTTAAGTTACGTAACTTGCACAGACCATACAAATAAAGGGCTTAGCAAAATTTATGCAACTTAGTTAAGCGACATAACTTAAGTAAGTGACGTAATAACTAGCCTCAAAAAGGAATTAAAACGATTACGTGAAACGAAAGGGTAGGGCGGAGTTACACACAAAAATTGTGGATATTCCTGTAGATAGATTTCACAGCCAGCTATGAAATGCGGCTCAACGAATCAGACTGTTTTTTGATCGGAAAAAAACTCGGGCAGGGTACTATCAATACTCGTCATCATTCCATGCTGCACCAAAGCCAAACTCTTCAGGACACGCTTTTATCCTGGCTGTTTTATCGCTGAATTGGTTCCAGAGCTTTGCACGCCTCAACAAGCATTCTACGGCAAGTACTGTCTGTTTTTGTGCTTCTTGTGTGCCGCGCTCGATGTTGTGCACCTGCTTACTCGATAGCCCAAGCAACAAAGCTAGCTCATTTCTGCTCAAATCAAGCATTAACCGAGCTGCTGCAAATTCTTCTGAAGTCATTTCATTCCCTGCTATTTTAAAACTCATCAAAATCGGCTCTGTTAGCCCAACTCATGTCATCCATATCTGGATTATGGCTGTTCTTAGCCTGCTGCTCCTGGTGCTTGAGTATGCCCAAAAAGTAAGCGGCTGGATCTTTAACTTTTCCGGCTTTTTTTGCTTTCGTGTAACTTAAATACGCTTGGCTAGCAGCTATACCGTCTAGCTTTGATGCCAGCAATGTAACAACTTTTTCTGGTAACTCAGGAATTGCACCAGCAATCATCGCAGCAACTCCCTCATCATATCCATCAGGCAGTACCTCGCCATCAATCACCGAACCATCTTCAACCACCTCTACAGGTTTAATATTCGCCTGTATTATTAATTTGAGCTTAGCTATTTTTCTACCTTGCTTTATAGGCTCAAAATCAAATATTAAATCTGTCTTCTCTTCTAGCTCATTCTGGCATTTTTGCAGAACATAACGCTTAAAATCAGCGAACTTTTTATACTGTTCTTCACTAATACCAAGAACTTCTTTTAATTCCTCTATGGAAATAATACGAAAGCCAACGGTTTTACCATTTTCAACATCTTTTATTGTTAAGTACTGTCTAAGTAATGGATACAGCCTTATTGAATGTATCGATTGTAGGTTAGTCACCTGCCTAAGATAATAAGTTGTAAAAGCGCTTTTTACTTGTATCAAGTACGGCTTAAGCGGCTCGCTAATAAAAAACTCTACTCTACCTTTTGACGGTCTATATCTTATTGCGGAAAACCAAACAGCCTCCAAAAACCCTTTAGGTTCGTCAGGTTCTTTTATTTTAATTTTTATGGCTGTCAGCCGATCGCTAATTTCAGAAATATCCTGGTACAAATGCCGGCTACGGATATTTGTTAATTGCTCTAACTCAGAAATAGACAGTGTGTAAGGCTTAAGCTGTGCATCCTTAGGGGATATTTGGCTAATGACAGCAAGTATTACTTTATGGTCTCTCAAAGTGAACTTTACAGCAGCCTCTAACAGGCTAGACTCTATTAATTTGTTACTTTTAGTGATTCTCAGTTCTTTCACTTTAATTGATCCTTAAATCATACCCAGCCATATATTTACATGATAACCAAAAAGATGGAAAACTAAAAGCCCGCTTCCACCTTTAACTCCCGATCACTCCACCCCAGCAAATGACTTAAAAGTGGAAATCAACTTGTTAAGTTCCATCACTAATTGCCGCTTACCTCAACGAAAAAAAGGCTTAACTCTATGTTTTTTTTGGCAAAAATCATGCCTACTACTGATCATTCCACCTTTGACTCCTAATCACTCCACCTTTGACTCC
>NZ_AUAF01000206.1 GCF_000428585.1 Zooshikella ganghwensis DSM 15267
AAGTCATTGTCTTTGGCAATAACCTGCGGTTTATTGATTTTTTCCGCCCACAAACTCCCCCACGGACCATTTTAACAATCACAAGCCCCCCTCTTATCCCCCTCAGGGGGAGGTACAGTAGTGAAAAAATTACTCCTGCACACTTTATTCAATTTATCCATAAAAGAATGCTAGTCGTAAAACGCACTCCTCCTCGCCACCTTGCGGGCTTTGCGTCCTGAACGTTTTGTGAAATCTCAAAGTGAACGCAATCACCGCCCTACCCTACATAATCTCTGGGCTTAAGGCAAAAATGGGTGATTGCACGCCGTGAAAAAAAGCGCAAGAAAATGAAAAAAAGTGCAGTTTTTTGAAAGCCACTGCGACTGGCTTTAGTAGCGCTCAGTGGCACTTTTATAGTGCCACTCAAAACGCAACTAAACTGCAACCCAAAGTGCCACTAGGCCAGTAATCACAAGGTATATTAGCCAGTGGCGGTTTTTAAACTTCAAAGTAACCCCGCGCCTTTTTGCTGGCCTCTAACTTGTCGTATAACTCTTTAGCTTCTTCCTCAGATTCGAAGCTGTCCACCTTCAATTGCCCGTTTTTTCCTATCCGGCCAAAGTAGCGCATCAATGACCAATGCCCGAAAAGGTCCGGCTGTATGTGCAAACTGTAGTACTTGTTCTCATTGGTTTCAGCGTTGATCTTATGCATTAGAATCATTCGAACCGCTCCAAGTTTTCCCTAACTTACTGTATTTGATTCTAGCTTGAACCGTTGAAGTTGTGATCACAAAAGCACAAAATTTATACAGCAAAATGGGGTGCCACCCCTTCAAAAGTGCAACTCAAAGTGCCACCAGACCAGTAACTACCAGCTGCATAAGAAAGTTGCGGTATTAAGTTTTGCATGCAAAACTGTTACTAATATCACTACAAGACAGTTTCAGTTTTGCATGCAAAACTAATAAAAATTACACTGCAAATCTTGCCGGTTTTGCATGCAAAACTGGAATCATTACGCTAGGCAATTTAGGGGGCTAAATGGCTAAAGTTATATCTTTTTTGAATCAAAAGGGTGGATCGACCAAGACGACGAATGCGATCACTTTAAGTTATGGTCTACGTAAGCGAGGCAAAAAGGTTTTGCTTATTGACACGGACCAACAAGCAACAGCATCAAAAGCTTATGCTCGTGCACTAGACTCCGGGTTCTCTGTTGATGATTTACCAACGGTTATTTCTGTTCCTCGTGCTACAGTCTCAGACGAAATCAAAAGCTACAAAGATAGCTTTGAGTATATCGTTATAGACTCGCCAGGATCACTTGAAAACCTAAATATTCCAGTAGGAATCATCAAAGCCTCTAATTTAGCTATAGTACCTGTTCAGCCTAGTCCTTATGATATTGAAGACTCAGCTGCCGTTGTTGAAATGATTCAGAGCCGTAGAGAAATAACAGATGGTTTACCAAAGGCAGCCATTCTAATTAGTCGTACAAAGAGCAAAACTATTTTAGGTCGTGAAATTCAAGAAGCATTAGAACAGTTTGGCTTACCCATCATGGACACTCGTATCCCAGACTCTGAAATTTTTAAACAAACTGCAATTGCTGGTGGCTCTGTCTTTGATGCTAATGCAAAGAAAAATCAGAAAGCAGTTGATGCCGCAAACCAATTAGTTGATGAAGTTTTAAATATTCTGGCAGAGTAAAAAATAATGCTGAAAGGTTTTAAAGTCCAAAAGGGTGCAACTAAAGCGCAGCTTGAAGCAGTCAGAGATGAAGTTGTTACAATTGCAAAGAGTGAAGGGCGCTACCTTGAGCTTAGCCCAAACCAGCTAGAGCCAGACCCTAACCAGCCTCGAAAAACATTTGATAACCAAGCGTTACAAGAATTGCAACAAAGTATAGAGGCAAGGGGTCAGTTACAACCTATCTTGATAGGAGAACAAGGCGATAGTGGTAAGTACCCAATTATTTCAGGTGAACGACGTTGGAGAGCAATAAGCAACTCATCAACAGTCAAAACTGTTTCAGCAATAGTTCGCTCAGGCGCTTCTGATGAACTTTTGTTGCTGCTAATGCAAATTGATGAAAACAATCAACGCGAGCAAGTGCCAGCAATAGAAAATGCAGAAGCAATGCAACGTGTTGTTGATATTTGCAAGGCAAACGGTAATGACCAGGCTTATGCTGCTTCAATTCTTGGAGTTAGCAAAGGACACTTAAGTAAGTATTTATCTCTTTTAAAAGCACCAGACAGCATAAAACAATTGTCGCTAAATAATGAAACTCAAGATGTAGTTACTTTGTATGATTTAGCAAGAGCATATCAGAAAGACAAACAAGCAGTTAATGAGCTTGTTAATCAGTGGCAAGCAGGAGAGCTAACAGGCACATTAAGGAAAGCAAGCCGGGAATTGGCAGAAAACACTAAAAAGGGTAAACCAAAGAAAATAGCTACAACTAAATCTATTCCTTTAGTTAAACAGGCTGAACTAGTAGAGAAGGGTGTTGATATTCAGTTAAAGGTAACTTTAGATAAAAAAGTTTTAAATTTTAGCCTTACAGATGAAGCTCTGACAGCCTTAAAAAAAGGGTTAAAACTTCAAAAGTAATAGAAAGTTTTGCATGCAAAACTAGAAGTCAAAAACCCACCCTCTTTTAAAGAAAAGCCCGGCTGTAAAAACCGGGCTAATTATGAAAAAAATATTCTTGTTTTGAACAAAAGCACTACGCCTTAATTGTATAAACTTTAACCGCCAAATTAAGAGACGAAAGTCTCAAAATTTTTGGGGCTTTAGATCTAAAACTCATCAAAATCTGCTCTGTTAGCCCAACTCATGTCATCCATATCTGGATTATGGCTGTTCTTAGCCTGCTTCTCCTGGTGCTTTAGTATGCCCAAAAAGTAAGCGGCAGGGTCTTTGATTTCTTTGCCTGCATCTTTCGCATTTGTATACATTAAGCAGGCTTGGCTAGCACTTATAAAATCAAGGCGAGTTGCAAGCAATGTAACTATGCCCATTTTGCTCTTTAACTCAGGCACTTCGCTTAATAGCATGTTAGCAACATTTTCATCATAGCCTGCAGGCAATAATTCTGGCTTTGCTACTTCTTCTTTCTCTACAACTTCTTCAAAACTGGCATTGCTTTTAATGTTAAATTTTAGCTTTGTTATTTTTCGTCCATCTTTAACCGGTTCAAAGTCAAACGCCAAGTCTGTTTTCTCTGAAATTTCTTTTTGGCACTGAATAATAACTCTGCGCTTAAAGTCAGCAAACCTAGGATAATTATTCTTATCGACCCCTAAAATATCTTTTAATTCGTCAATTGAAATTATCCTATAACCCTCTGTTTTACCATTTTGGACTGACTTTATTGGTAGGTACTGCCTTAACAAAGGGTAAAGTCTTATAGAGTATACGGACTGTAAACTAGATACTTTACTCAAGTAATACCATGTAAATGTATCTTTGATCCCAATCAAGTAAGGCTTTAGTTTGCGAGAAAATGAGAATTCTGCATAACCTTTTGAGGGTTTAAAAGCTATATCAGCAAACCAATTTGTATGTAAAAAGCCCTTTGGTTCGTCTTGCTCTTTGATTTTAATAAGACATGAAGCAAGCCGAGCACTAATTCGTTCAAACTCACTGTACAGCGTGTTTTTATGGATATTTGTTAGCTCTGCTAGTGTGTCAATTGATAGTCTATAACTTTTAAAGTCTGGATCACTTGGAGATATTTGACTTATAACTGCCAAGATTATCTTTTGATCTCTTAATGTAAGTTTTACAGCTGACTCAGCTAGACTAGCCTCAACAAGTTTGTTTGCTTTCGTTACCCTAATTTCTGATAGTTCTGATTTCATTCGTTAAACCATAACTAATAAAACTGTTTAAGTGTGACAGTTTATGTCCATTGTCCACCTTTATCAAGTTTTATAAAGCTTGTTAAGGTGGACAAATTGTTTTTTAAAGATTGACAAAACATACCGCTAGTACACTTTTGGCAAATAATTTGTCCACCTTTAGTCTATAAATAGACCTCGAAAGTAGGCATATATAGTAAGCTTTGCCACCTTTAATTGTGCAAATATTCAACATCTAGCCAAAATAACAAACAATTTGTCCACCCTTACCCCTTAAAGTGACATCAGAGAAAGTTTATCCACCCTTAACAAATGATTTGTCCACCCATAACCCAAAAGTTGACAAACAAGAAAAGCTGTCAACCCTTATCAAATGATTTGTCCACCCTAACTAACAATCTGTCCACCTTTAACTAATGATTTGTCTACCTTTGACTAATAATCTGTCCACCCTTAACAAATGATTTGTCCACCTTTAGCAAACAATCTGTCCACCCTTCATGCCTACAGCCCTTACACAACAGGGGTTGTAGGGGTGCTAAAAACAAGAAAAACAAGATATAAAATAAATACTAAAACAAGACAAACAGCGCCCGTATGCGCGCGCACGCGTTATAGAGAACTAAGTAAAAATCTGTTAAAATTTTGTTTGTTGTGTTTGATGTATTTTTTTTGATTATCACAAATACACCTAAAACGCCGTACAATTCGATTTAAGCAATTTTAAATCATACCCGCTACCCTTGCCTTAGTTCACATAATAAAATCTTACTACCAAGCTCTCAGCTCGATATACGACGTAATTTGTATGACCTTTTGCTATATACCTCAAATATCTTATAACCTGTTAACCTGAACGATAGTTTTAGCGCTTTCGATGATCCGGTATATGTGACAAATCAATTATGTCGCTCTCAAGCGGCGCGCTTTTTGGCTTCACTAGCCGCCTGACCTCTCTAAAGCCTGCCGCTTTCTGTCTCGCTCTCCGTTCCCGTGCTGCTTGTGCACGCGCTGCTTTGCGCTCTTTGTCGCTTGCATACTTTGCTGGTCGTCCTCTAGGTCTTGTCGGGGTCGTGCTGCTGTCGCTCTTATCTGCCATCGTTTCTACTCCTCACTTAGTTTTATTTTAGGTTACGGATCAAGTAAAATAAAGTTTTAAAAGTTATGCGTAACCGAAAATATAAATGACTCAAGCGCACGGCTGGCGTGGCTTTCGTCATGCACTTGCTAGAGCCATTCGAAAAAGAGGAGTATCAAAAATGAAGGGTTACGGCCTTACCTCATCAGCTCAAGCGCTAGAGATCGCAACGAAAGTTTGTGAAGTCTTGGGAAACGGCAGCGGCTACGCTGTTGACTTGCTGCTAGAAACTGCAGCCCAGGAAACCAAACTTGGTAACTACCCCGATAGAACGCCAACAGGTGCGGGTGTAGGCTTGTGTCAGATAGATCCAATTTCGTTTAAGGACATTCAAAACCGGGCGAGATCCGCGGACAGAGACAGGCTCAAAGTGTCGTTTAACGTTGATCTCAGCAAGCTACAACACAGAGATTTAGCCTATTCCCCGCTATTGTCGTTTATCTTTTGCCGCCTGCACTACAAGCTGAGACCTGGAGCCATACCAGAAACGCTAGAAGGTCGGGCCAACTACTGGAAAAAGCACTACAACACCGTAGCCGGGAAGGGTAGGCCAGAGGAGTATGTTAGGAGTGCGGAGTTGGTGCGGGGGTTGGTAGGATAAAGCTGTGTTATTTTTTTATGTATGAGAGCATACAATGAGCGAGATCGAAAAACTTACAAAAATACCCTTTCCTCCAGCCGATACTGATGAGGCTTTTGCTAGGTCCATAATTGAAACAATTCTTAACTATTCATTGAATCGCCATATACATATGCTTGATGATGGTGGTTATTTGAAGTCAAAAAAGTATTTTAAGGAAAGAGGTTGGTTAAATAATAATCCACAAAAAACATTACAACTTAAGTTTGATTTAATGGATGAAGCTGTACGAGTATTTCAACCATTAATTCTTGAAAAGTTACATGAACGAAGTAAAGTTAATAACCAATAAATTCATATTTAAGTCTTAACTTATCATCTTGTGCGTAAAGCCCCGCCCGTCAGGGCGAGGAGGATGCTAGTACCCATACTATGATTCGGAGTTAGCTTTACTATGATGGAAGTATAAGTAAATCAAGCCTACAGGGGCTATAAAAACCGCCAAAAACCAACAAATAAACATTGTCATTAACTTAACAACAAGCATCAGTATTGCGTTAACAATAAACACATTATTGCCAAAAA
>NZ_AUAF01000207.1 GCF_000428585.1 Zooshikella ganghwensis DSM 15267
ATTTGTTAAAGAACTTTGGTTAAGCGCTGGTCTCAACCAAGGCCGGCTATTCTACTGCCTCGCCTTGTTTTGTCAAGCTGCACGTTGAATTTTATTTCAACCTCAATCACAACCCAACTCGCCTCTCAGCGGCCGCGCATTCTAGCGCTTTCGATAACCTTGTCAACCCCCTCTTTTTTCGTCATCCTACTGAACGACGTTTGACGCACATCAAAAGAGGCTTAATCACCGTCTGTATTCGGTGAAACCCTCTGGGCGTCGGGGACTTGAAAAGCGTTACCGCTGAAGTGAGGGCGCATTATAAAGGCCTCCCTCACAGATGCAACCTTTTTTTGAGACTATTTATTTAGCCTTTGAAGAAGAGGAGAAAAAGAGTTGATACAGCCAGTTATTTCCCCAGAAAAACCAGCGCACTAAAAGGAGTCCAGCCAAAATGACAGAGTACATAACAGGTTCTCCAACATCTGTCCTGGAAAGCCAAAAGAAGTGGACCATCACCAAGATAGCAATAACGTAAATTATGTTGTGTAGCTTTTTCCACGATTTACCCAGGCGTCTAACCATTGCCTTAGGGGAGGTTACACCCAGTGCAATTAAGCCAAGCAGCGCTATAAAGCCAACAATAATATAAGGACGTTTGACCAGATCCTGCAGTAAATCACTCCACTGCCACGCCAGCATAAAAGCTAAATAAGCCAGCACATGCAAGATTGCATAAAATAAGCTAAACAATCCCAACATACGGCGATAACGAATAACAAAGGATTTCTTGAAAATCAGCTTAATGGGAGAAAGTGCCAAAGTAATCCACAGTAAATTTAGTGCCCAGTTAGCTAAAAAAAGTACGACCTCTTTGGCTGGGTCTGGCCCTAACTGCTGCCCAACAATCTGCCAAACTAAATACCCAATAGGAGCAAGAGCCAAGCTAAATACCGCTATTTTATCAAGTTTAATGGTTAACCCCACACAGCACTCCTAAACCTACTCAACTTAAAAATATTTATTCAAGTTCATTCCTTTATATAACGATGCCACCTGATCGGCATAACCATTAAAAGGCATGGTATCGATATAATTTGGTGAAAAGAGAGAGGATGGTAAGCGTCGCTCTCGCTTTTGACTCCAACGAGGGTGATCTACTGCTGGGTTAACATTTGCATAAAAGCCATATTCATTAGGTGCTAAATTCTGCCAGGTGGTCTTAGGCTGCATGTCTGTAAATGTAATTTTGACAATGGACTTAATACTTTTAAAGCCATACTTCCAAGGCACCATTAAGCGAAGTGGTGCGCCATTTTGTGGAGGTAGTGTTTTCCCATAAAGCCCAACCACCATCATGGCCAGTGGATGCATAGCCTCATCAATCCTAAGTCCCTCAATATAAGGCCAGTCAATTAAACTGAACTGACCCCTCTGGCCAATCATACGCTTTGGGTCATGCAGCGTTTCAAACAACACGTATTTTGCTTTTGAGGTGGGCTGAAACCTACGTAACAAATCTGCTAATGAAAAACCTAACCAAGGCACCACCATTGACCAAGCTTCAACACAGCGAAAACGATATATACGCTCTTCAATAGCATGGGGCTTTAAAATATCTTCTAAGGTAAACTTACCTGTTTTTTCTGCTTCACCTTCAACAGTCAATGACCAAGGGTCTGTAACAAAATCTTTCGCTAAACTTGCAGGGTCCTTTTTGCCCGTACCAAACTCATAAAAGTTATTGTACGAAGTGACATCCTGATAAGGCGTTAATGGATCATCAGCACGGAAATGAGAAGGCCTGGCACTTGAAACTTGTTTTTGCAGCCAGGCAGGTGCAGGGTATTGTTTGCCTGCTGTAAGAACTTTTTCTGGAATGGCAATCCGCTTTTGCTCAGAAGTTTGCGAATTTGGCTCATCAGCTTCCCCACAGCCTACTAGAACAGCAGAAGCACCTAAAATGAACTGACCACTTCGCCGCATAAACTGACGACGATTCAAGTAAGCTCGCTCAGAGGTTATTTCATAACTAGGAATAGCAGATGGCTTCTTGATAGTCATAAGCTCTAACCTAAAAAAAAGGAGCAACACTCAGCTCCTTTTTAAGAACCGGTTAAAGCTAATTATATTTCAAGAAGCCGTTTTCGACCTTTTCCAGAGTCTCCAAAGGGCTAAAGCTGGACCAGAGGTAGCATAGATCATAAATACAGAAAGTAGTGTTTTAGGTGGATCAATAGAGGCCACAGCAAAAATTAACACGAGCGCAAAAATCATCACAAAGGGAACGCGGCCTTTAAAATCCAAATCTTTAAAACTATGGTAACGGACATTGCTAACCATCAAAATACCTACACCAGCGGTAATTAGCGCAGCCAAAATACTGACTCCTGGCTCTGCTGGATAAAGTCCAAAATCTGTGCATACCCAGGTCATTCCTGTTACCACTGCTGCCGCCGAAGGGCATGGAAGGCCTGTAAAGTAACGCTTATCAGAACTGCTTATTTGCGTGTTAAATCTTGCCAATCTAAGTGCAGTACACGCTACATAGATGAATGCTACCATCCATCCCGCCTTACCAAGACTATGCAATGTCCAGCTATAACATAAAATTGCTGGCGCAAAGCCAAAGGCAATCATGTCAGATAAACTATCGTACTCAGCACCAAATGCACTTTGCGTATTTGTCAGGCGAGCCACACGCCCATCCAAACCATCAAGAATCATCGCCACAAAAATAGCGATTGCAGCATGCTCAAACTTAAATTGCATAGCCGCAACAGCACTATAAAATCCACAAAATAAGGCTGCCGTTGTAAATAAGTTGGGCAATAAGTAAACTCCACGGCGTCTCACCTTACGGCCATTCTCCGCAACCTCTTCTACATGCTCATCAATGGGTAAAATGAACTCTCCAAGCTGCTCTTCATGCTCATCATTGTTAGTTACAGATTGCTTTTCCTCGTTCATAGGTCAATATCTTCTGCCAGAAAATGAGTCAGGGATTATAGCAAACCCTACTAAAATGTATCGTTACTCATAACAACAAGTGAAGCATTTACCTGTCTGCTTACTCTGCAGACAGACATGCTACATCCCAAAAAGCCTTAATTAATGGGTCTTGCAACCGTTTAGCTTGTACACAGACGCCAATAGCAAATGGCTCTAAAGGCGGATCAACGGTCAATGTACGAATCTTAGCTGAAGCTGGGCTATTCACCACAACCAGCTCTGGAACCACCCCCACCCCAAGCCCTAAATTCACCATACTTACAATAGCTTCATGACCTCCTACATGGGCATAAATATTGGGCTTTATTCCTTTAGCGCGAAACCAGTGCTTTAGTCTTTTTCGAGAGAGTCCTTGCTCGGCAAAAATCATGGGCACTGTTCGCCAGTCTATCTCTGATTGCTGTAAGGTTAAGTCTCTCACCAGTCCTGGTTGTTGGGGAGCTATAAACTGTAACGGTGTATGGGCAATGGTTTTAAAGTTTAAATTACCAGGGAGTTGATCTGGCTTAGCGGCAATAGCTAAGTCTTCTTCACCTTCTTGGACTTTTTGTAGTGCAAGTGCTGCATCACCAGTCCTGAGTTTAATTTCAATACTTGGATAATGTTGACGAAAGCGCATTAAAAGTTCTGAAAGAAAGCTATAACTTGCCGTTACAGAGCAAAATAAATTAACTTCACCCTGCAAAAGCATGGTTTGCTGATGCACTCGGCTTTGCATTTCCTGCCATAACTGCAGAGCTTGCTGTGCATAAGCTTGAAACTCTCTGCCAGCTACAGTAAGTACAACAGAACGGTTATCCCGCTCAAAAAGCACTTCCCCAACCTCATCTTCCAGCCGTTTAATTGCCCTGCTTAGTGTCGAAGGGCTGACATGGCAAGCTTGGCTGGTCCGCGCAAAGTGAAGCGTATTCGCCAGATGCAAAAACAACCTCAAAGCATGATGGTCCATAGCATTAACATCTCACAATATTGCAAAATATGACATGTAGTATTTCAAATATATCATTTTACGCAATATTTGTTTTACGCTAGGCTACCTAAAGTTTCTAGCCTTCAGCCCAAGGCTGTAAACATATCAATCCTAAAAACAGCTTAGTCATTCTGTTTTGACGCAACAAAACCGAATTAATAACTAAGGAGTGTCTACCACACGTTACTGCACAGCAAAACTATAATTAGTGCAATTTAACTGTGGTGCTTTATGTCCTTGTCGAGGCAAGGCGAGTCACTTGCCTCGACAAGACTGCTTTTTTATAGGAACTGTCATCACCACTACTTTTTATTGCCAGGAGCCCACTCATGAACTACTTCAATAGCCTGCCTCTGCGCATTCAGTTGGAAGAGCTAGGTAAATGCCGTTTTATGGATCGTAGCGAGTTTGCTGATGAAGCCCAAAAACTTAAAGGCAAAAAAATAGTTATTGTTGGCTGCGGCTCCCAAGGCCTTAACCAAGGATTGAACCTACGTGATAGTGGTTTGGATGTTTCTTTTGCACTAAGAGAGTCAGCTATCACTGAAAAGCGCCAATCCTGGAAAAATGCGACAGATAATGGCTTCACAGTAGGCTCTTATGAGTCCCTGATTCCCCAAGCAGACCTTGTTTGTAACTTAACACCAGACAAACAGCACTCAAGCGTTGTTGAGCAAGTAATGCCTTTAATGAAGAAAGGTGCCACCCTTTCATACTCCCATGGTTTCAATATTGTTGAAGAAGGCATGCAAATCCGCAAAGACCTTACTGTTATCATGGTTGCACCTAAGTGCCCTGGTACAGAAGTTCGCGAAGAATACAAACGGGGCTTTGGTGTTCCAACTCTGATTGCAGTCCACCGGGAAAATGATCCTCAAGAAGAAGGACTTGAACTTGCTAAAGCCTATGCAGCAGGTTTGGGCAGTCATCGTGCAGGTGTACTGGAATCCTCGTTTATTGCAGAGGTTAAATCAGACCTACTGGGTGAACAAACTATCCTTTGCGGTATGTTACAAACAGGTTCAATAATGTGCTTTGAAAAAATGATCGCCGAAGGTGTTGATCCAGGCTATGCATCAAAACTTATTCAATATGGTTGGGAAGTAACAACTGAAGCACTGAAAATTGGTGGTATCACCAACATGATGGATCGCTTGAGCAACCCCGATAAGATTCGTGCTTTTGAGCTTTCTGAAGAGCTTAAAGTCATTATGCGCCCACTTTTCCAGAAACATATTGATGACATTATCAGTGGGCACTTCTCTTCAACCATGATGGCCGATTGGGCAAATGATGATGCAGATTTGCTGCGCTGGAGAGCAGAAACAGCTGAGACTGCTTTTGAAAAGTCCACATCGACAGATGCCAACATCCCTGAGCAAGATTACTTTGATCATGGTTTACTCATGGTCGCAATGGTTAAAGCAGGTGTTGAGCTGGCTTTTGAGGTAATGACCCAGTCTGGCATTATTGCCGAATCTGCTTACTATGAATCACTACATGAAACACCACTCATTGCTAATACAATTGCACGTCGTAAGCTGTACGAAATGAATGTAGTTATTTCTGATACAGCTGAGTATGGCTGCTACTTATTTGCGAACGCTTGCGTACCTTTACTGCAAGACTTTATGAAAAAGGTTGATACAACAGTTATTGGCAAAGGTACTGCTCCAGCTAGTTTCTCTGTTGATAATGCCAAACTTGTTGAAGTTAATGACGCTATTCGCAACCATCCTGTTGAAACCATCGGCCGTGAGCTACGTAGCTATATGAAGGATATGAAAAAAATTATCTGATAAAATTTTTCCATGCAATTAAACAATGAATAGGCGCTAACATAGCGCCTATTAAAAAATCCTGCAAAGTCTGACTGACCCTGAGCGCATTTAAGCGCTCTTTTTTTATTTTAAAACCTAATTCAGCATCGCTAAACCGAATAAAACAGATAGCCACAAAAAAGGCAGCGATGACACTGCCTTTTAATGTCTACATTTCATCACGCGATGCTCGACTTTTTAGCCTATTAATTTAGCTAACTGAAGAGGAGCATTGCCTTGGTTCCTATTAAATAATACACACAAACTGTGTGATAATAGCTTGCGGGTAATTCGATTAGTCAAGCTCCATAGTGTTCTGCCTTTGGTTCGCTGAATATTAA
>NZ_AUAF01000208.1 GCF_000428585.1 Zooshikella ganghwensis DSM 15267
CTTATCCGTTAGGATAATGAATTTTGATCCATCCGTCCCTGAGTGAAAATAATCCAGCCTGAAAATAGCCGATACGCAGGGTTATCGGCTATTTTGGTGGATTGGGTGTTCAATAATGAAGCAGTTTAGATACCAGCTCTTACCCGATTATAGCTTCAGCTCAAGATATCAACATTATGTGACTTCAAATTTAAACGTTTGATAACCAGCTTTTCGGTTTTAGTCAATGCATTAAACCTAACTTGAAAAATTTCATCATTTTCACCGAGGTAAACGCCTTCAGTCCATTCAATAGAATCTGGTTCACTAAACAAATAAGTAGTTTCTTTTAACTGAATGTCGTAAACGGAAATTCCACAGCCAGCTATTACAACATACCGTTCATCAAAGGTAATAATGGCAGAATCAGGCTCACCATAAATCCACGCAATATTTTCGTCAGACTGTTCATATTCAGTATGACTTTTGCAATTAGCCTTATTCTTCAAATAGACGTAATCAGCTAGCGAAAAGACTTTATATTTCGATGATTCTGCTAGGTACCTATACTCCATATATTATGTCTTAGCTATAATTATTAACGAACGTCACATTGACACAAGCGAGCTTCATTGTAAGCTCTGAGGATATTGGTATCCAGCAGGGTGGCTTGATAACTGTTCTTATCCAATTATGCGATTTCAACGACCAAGGCACACTCTCTTTCCTTGGCTCGTCTCAGTGCATCATAGATAAAAAAGACACCGCTTTGTTCGTCATCTTTCCATTCTGTGACCACATTAATTGGCTCAAGATCTGAAGCTAACTGATCAATATCTTCAGGGAGAACCCAGGCAATTCTGTATACACCGTCATCTGATTTGTACTTATGGCCATCCAGCTTCGCTATTGTCATACCATCAAAAAGAAGTTTTTGATAATACTTACAGGTAAACTCTGAACAGTCTGGAATTACCTTTCTCAAATCATCTGCATATCTACGCCACTTCATCATTGAGGTATCTATTGTCTCAAAAAGAGTAAACTCAATATTTGTAACTGAACTTAAATCTTCATAAAAGATTAGCTCGTCAACGACTCGGTCAATTAAGCAGGCCTCCTCCTCTGTATCTACCTCTAACGAGGCAGGGCCATTGTCATTCATTTTTATGGCCATGAGATATATAGATTCGTTAAATTCATCGGGATATTCAGATCTACAATTCTCCATACACTTAATTAAGGAGGGAAGGTTTTCAAAAACAATGCTTTCTATACCATCCTTTCTTCCCAATGAATAATGAACATATGTACCCATTGACTCGACCTTATCTATGCAGCAGGCTCCACGCATAACGCCATCATCACAGACCAAAGCACGTAGTGCGGAGGTCCATCCCCGAAGAGACGATTGTGCTTGGCCTTGTGGTTAGTGCTATCCAGTGGGGTGGGTAGGGAGCGGCTATTAGCTGATTATGCCTTGAGCCTACCAACCGGAAACCCACATTTTTTGCAGCTTTTTCTATAATCCGGGACTGGCTGAGAGCACTCAGGACAGACACGGCTTGAATATTTCTCATCCTCGATTGCTTCAGCTTTATAATCAATCTCTTTTGTGACAAAACGCGGTGTATTTTGACCTTTTGCTTTTTTAGAAGCCCACATTTCCACGTCGTTTTTTGGGCCATAGAACTCAGCTGCATTTTCCTGAACATAACTGTCAACTAGCTGGCCAAGAGGGTCAGGATAGTCAGTAAAATGATTAGAAAGAGCTCTCATTTCCTCACTGAATATTGAGCTTTCATCCTTTTCATAAATATTTTTAGCTTTAAGGAAGGTTTTTGCCATTTCAGTGGCTTTAAGAGTTAGTAATGCCTGATATGTTAATTCAGGCTCATTATCATCACATTCAAAAAACTTTTCTAAGCCACCGTTATTTGCATACGCCTCAAGAAGCCAAATCAACCAATAGGTCTTTTCTGGATCTGATAAATTCTCAAACCCTACCGAATCGATTCGGTCCTGGACTCTATCCTCTATCTTCATGAGCGATACTAATTAATTGATGAGGCAAAACGTCCCAGCAAGCTAACGAGCGACTTAACCGGCTTGTTATGCAAACCATTTCTTTATCCTTTGAAGCAACGTCTTTTGTTCCGAAAACGCCGCTTCTTTGAAGCGCAACAAATTACTGGACGCTAGCTTTTCTACTAAGGGCAGCTCAGAGGCCACAACAAGTAAATTCGCTGGGTGATCATGATATGACCATAGCTCGCTACCACCCACATTGATTGAGAAATTAATATATTCTTTCAATCTCTTATTCGTACACCATTCTTCTATGGACCCGGTTGCTGCAACATTATTGATCAAGACTTCCGCTTTCGGATGTGCATCCATTGCTGCACGAATTACTGTTGAGTATTTAGTTGTGTTTATCTCTAAATATTCCATATTTACGCATAACTATTAATAAACGCGTCTCTTACGCAAAACCTAACCCCATTGTAGGCCTTATGGTTAGTGTAATCTAGCAATATTGGGTAGATATTAGCCAATTAGATGGCAATTACTTTCTTACTCTTTTGGTTGTATAAATTGTTCTAATTTGTTTTTCCTCGTTACCACAAAAATCAGGCTTAAACTTATGAAAAACATTATCCTCTTCGATTTTTTCAATCAAAATACTACCGCATTTCTCACACTCATATATCTGCTTTGAGTTTTGGTAAAATATCCTAGACCAAAGTATGTCGGCAATATCTTCGTTTAATATGTTTTCTATGCCAGCCTCTTTAACTTTTTCAATAATTTCGTCAGACACAACTTCAACTAAATCACACGATACGGTATCTGGTATATAACCAGCTTTGTAAGGAATATAGTCAGTTTGGTCTACTATCACATGACCGCAATTACATCCAATTTTTGACATAGTGATCCTCAGCCTTATCTAACTAATAATAAACACCACTCCGATGCATACCTAACCTCATTCAGCAAGATTGGTAGGGAGCTGCACTTAGCTGATTAATGATTTGGGTGAATCGACTTACTACCAATAAAAGCATCATCTTTAAAGAGCAATACTGTATTTTCCAACCTAAGAGCTCTCATCGTATCATCTAAGCTCAAATCAAGCTTCTCAGCCTCACGAGCGTTAAGCTCACTTACGATAACTCCGTTATTTAGTAAAACTTCATGCACATGATCAAAGGATATGTCCGCCCCTGACTTGCGAAATATATGCTCTATTTCATAGGTCGTTATAAATTGACCCACTAAAGCATCTTTCCAGTACTTTCCCCAGAAAAACAATGCCAGATTGCTAGCTAAGGATATAACCAAGAGCACTGATATTATGTAGATTGAATACTTCTTCATATTAATCATTAACGTTCAAAGCAGTGGTGCGAAGCATCCGACTGTCTTTGCTTGTGTACGCCCGGCATGGGCATTGAATTTATGGGGTGTAAGTCTCCTGTAGGAAGATCACCCTGAAGTAAACCTAACCTCATTGTAGACCTTATGTTTAGTGGTATACAGCAAGGTAACCGATAATCCTAATGGTGATGGGCAAAGCGTTACTTTAAATCTGCGCTTCCCTGGGCAATACTTTGATGCAGAGAGTGGGCTCTTTTACAACTACCTAAGAGATTATGACCCTGAGACTGGGCGCTATATTGAGAGTGACCCTATTGGTCTGCAAGGTGGGCTAAATACCTTTGCTTATGTCCATGGTAACCCCATGCGATACTATGATCCTTATGGACTATGGGCATGGGGTGATCCTTTACCTCAAGGACTTGTAGACTTCTCTGCAGGTTTTGGGGATGGTATATCTAGCACCGTCACATTTGGCATGTACTCCACTGCCGACTTGCGTGATGACATGGGTATCGATGGCGGGGTTGATGAGTGCTCTGCCATGTACCAAAACTCTGAGCTTGCCGGAGAGCTGATGCCTGTTGGCACTGTGGCTGGAGTTGCAGGGAAAGGGTATAAAGCTTAAAAATCTTCGAAGAAAATCAAAAATGCCACAAAGACAGATGCAGATTTGCCCTTTGATCCTAGAGGCACAGCTGGAGCAGCTAAGGCCTGGTCTTCGGTAAAAGGAAGACTAAAAGCAGCTCAACTACCAACTACAGGAAAAATTAGATTTGTACCCCGAAAAGGTTACGACCCTTCGAACCCACTCCCTAGAGGACCTAATGGGGGCTATTTGGATAGATTTGGTAATGAGTGGAAAAAAGGACCATCTCGAACACAGGGACAGGCTTTTGAATGGGACGTGCAACTTTCAAAAACAGGAAAATCTAAGTTAGGCTGGGCAACTCGCGATGGTAGCCATGCAAATGTTTCTCTTGATGGACGGATTACACATAAATAGGTGAACAATGCAAGCTATGTATAAGTTCTATGAAGTAGTTAAAGTGGTCACATCCCGGTCACTACTATCTGAAATAAACGGGCAGGAAGCAGCAATACTAGGCATGGCTCAGAATGAAAGTGGTCAGTGGTTCTACTCTGTGCAAATTCTTGAAAATGATGAAGGCTGGGATGTAATGGAAAGTGAATTACAGGCTACTGGGCGAATCTTGACTCGTGAAGATTTTTATGACGGTGAATCGTTGAGTATAGAAGTTAATTCTGAGAGTGGAGAAGGAACACTTAAAAATAAGACTCCACACTAAACGTACTAATTATTATTGGTCAAAAAACTGTATTTAAAGTCACTAGGCTCACACTTGTCTGTGGGCTTTTTATTATGCTTACTACCTATAAGCTTCACTCAGCCGCTGATACACTTAACAACAACATACCTCGACGTCATCAAAGTGCATCGAGGAAGTCGCTCTTTAACAGAAAACTGCATCGAAGTGCTCCGATGCTAGGCTCGGACGCACAAAGCCGTCCTAGTTTACAACTATTTCCGGGATTACGATCCAACTACTGGACGCTACATCGAAAGTGATCCGATTGGGTTAAATGGTGGGTTGAATACCTATGCGTATGTAAGTGGTAACCCTATTAGATATGTTGACCCTTTAGGCCTAGTTCAAATGTGTCACCGAGACTTATTGTTACCAATACCTTATGCGAGACATTGCTTTTTAAAATATTCAGACGGTACAACTTCAAGTTATGATCCTAGTGGGGTTAACCCAGATCCAGATCCAAACCAAGAAGGAACAGTTTGTTCTAGTCCTCAAAACCCTGAAGAAGACTCTTGTATAAAAAATGCAATGCAGAACTGTGAAGCCGATAATTACGACTTTACGAAGTTCAATTGCTGTCATTGTGCTGAGCAAGCGATGAAGCAGTGTAGGGTTAGTATTCCTAGATCTGCATGGCCGAACTGGCCTTTTAATCCAGGCCCCCAATTTGGAGAGCCAGGCTATAGTCCAAATCCAGTATATGGCCCCAGCTTAGGTGAGTAATATGAAAAATAATACGATAAAAGCTTGGTCTGCTGGTTTTTTACTAATAGTTTTTTTCACTATTATTAGTGAAGCAACAGTTGCTTTTAATGATTATATATTTCATCGATTAGGTTTTAACCGTAATATAACATTGATATTACTTTGGTTATTACCATGTTTAGCATCTTTTATAGCAGTATATTATTCTCGGTCAAAAGAAATAATATCAACAATATCGTATTTATTAATACTCCCTTTTTTAGGTTCTACGGTTCACTATATTCATGGATATTTAGGTGGGACTGTAGATTTTAAAGGTATAGCAGGAGCAATTGTAACTTTTAAAATTTATTTTTTAATTGGAAGCATTTCAATAATTACAGGAGCCATACTAGCTTTTGTAATTTCAAAAACGAAGTTATAAACTATACTAAAAATATAATTATAAGCCTACAAATGTAGGCTTTTTTATAAAAAATTTTAATTACCCCATAACGTTTTTTTAGCGTTATGTCTTAGAATTAAACCTTCCAATACGGTTCTAGCCGCTTTCTGATCTTCTTCATCAAAATCCAGCAGGGCTTCCAACTGCGGTTTGAGCTGCTCTTTATATAAGCTGCTACTGATTTATATTCTGGTGCCCTTAGTGCTCTGGCCCCACCGCAGAATACTCAACCCCCTCGAAAAAACTTCCG
>NZ_AUAF01000209.1 GCF_000428585.1 Zooshikella ganghwensis DSM 15267
ATCCAGTGCATAAAAGCAAAAAAGTACGCCAATTTGTAGCAAGACAGCAAGGAAAAATAAGCATTTTTCTCTTGCCACCCTATGCCCCTGATCTTAATCCTGATGAACTGGTATGGAATTACATTCGACAGACAGGCACTGCTCGGATGCCACTTAAAAAGGGGGAATCACTGCTAGAAAGAACATTTATCGATTTAGAATTGATTGCACAAAATAAAGCATTAATAAAATCATTTTTTAGAGAAACAACGGTATCCTTTGCTAGTGACTAGGTAGTATCATAGATAGCAGTTTATTTAGCAAAAGATGAAATTGACATAGAAACTCTCGGGTAGCTAGTAAACGAAGCAGATATGGCAAGACAATATAACCAAGTTTATTACCATTTTTTACTTTAAAAAAAATTAGCAGCACTCGTTATCGTGGTCATAAAAAAATTAAATGGTTAGAACTAGCAGTGTGCTATTTTGCTACCTCATATTCTTACTCAAGAACTGCCGCTTGAATTTCAATGATAAAAGGAGGCTTATCATTTATTTATATATAAATAAATGCTCCACTAAAAAATATACAGCGTAACCATGAAATAGTTAAAATAGTTTTAATATGTCAAATGAGGTTTTTGAATATGCCCGCAGTGAAGATATGATCACCTTATTAGACGATGCCTTTGATAAAGTAAAATCAGGTTTAACAACCGTTTCAGAAATTATGCGTGTATTAGGACCACAATCTTTACCCTGACATTTATACGATGAAATGTAATATTTACAGTTTATACTATACCTTTGAAGAGAATAGCTATGTCATCATTTACACTAAAAAATGAGTCTACATTATTTTATAAATAACTTTTCATTATGAAAAATGACCCTGTATTGAAACGTATTAAAACTACTTTTGATCCACAGCTTCAATATATACAAGTAGAAGCAGTAGAAATTGATAGTCATTTACTTAGACACGCTCGAAAAAAAGTGCTTAAGGCATGTCAGCAAAATAATAACTATCGCTTGCTTGTTTTCCTTAAAGAAATGGGTGAGTCAGTTCACCGAAATGCTATGGATTATTATAACTTTGCTACTAGCTTTTTTTCTGAAGGGTTTCCTCAAAATACCCAAATTGCAATTATTACGACGCCGACCAATTATGGTGCTGAGTCCGTGACTCGAATAGCAAAAGATAGGCGTGTCAATATTAAGCTTTTTTACGAAGAACAAGAAGCAAAAAAATGGTTATTAGGAAAAACTTAGATACTCCCCTCTAGAAGATTACTAGGGGGAGTCATTAATTAACAGAAGCTCAATCAAGGTACTTGATTATTGAAAAAGCTTCTAACCTGTGGCCAGATACGCGAAATTTTAACACCTTGATTCAAACAGCCACCATAGTGATGTAGACCAATAGCTTTATTGGAGCTTTTGGCTAAAACAGGAGATCCTGAACTACCACCAGTTGTATCACAATAATAACCTAAATCAGTTCCACTCCCACGACCAGAACGACTTGGCGCATCAACTCGACAGACATTACCTGAATTATAGTCACTTTCTATACCAAACTGCTTTGGTGCACCACTACCATGTTGAGCAATATATATCACTTCATTTTTTTGTGGGTCACGCACTTCTAAGCCCAAATAACCAAACTGTTTTATTGCACTAAAGTTATTTACCGTAAATAGCGTATAATCAAGGGTATAATCCGTTTTTAGTAGCGACTGTCCGGAAACTTTAACTACTTGATTCATTCTCTGTCCGCCACAACTACTCCGCTGATAATTAAACCAAACTTCAGAGCCACGGATAGATGAACTGGTACTCATGCAATGATTGTTAGTAAATACACGATTATCAGCACTTACTCGCCAAGCTGTACACAAACCGCGGCCCATAACTAATCGTCCTACCGCTTTAGCATAATTAAACTCAGTAGGATGTGAACGTTCATAGCAAGCAACATCTTTTCGCTCATTATTACCACAGGTAGACAACGTACGAACACGGTAGGCAATTTCATTTTCAGAATAGCCCTTCATGTAGTGACTTATTTTGAGTTTATTTTGAGTGGGTACCCACGTAGTTGCCTCATGCTGGTGCAACCTCACAATAGCAGTATCGCCCGTAATTGACATACTGGCCCAACTATTTACACCATCTTCATCATCACTTACAGTAAAGTCATCACGTTGCGAATTACTATAACGATATTCCTCTGACCCATCTTTATTGCTCACCGTGACCCAGCTACCATTAGGAATATCAAACTCAGAAAAATGCACCTTTATGAAGCTCGCACCAGGCTCACTAATAGTGACCCCTCCTCCAAGTGCTTCAATATCTCCACCCAATAATGATGCAGGCATTTCAACACGGTCTGCAATAATAATGGGCTTTAAAGATCCTTCTAATTCCTCACTGCTCACAGAAGGAATATATTCTAGTGTATTATTCTGATCTTGGGATAAAACGGGTGTGGCTGATAATGACAACAAAATACTCGCTATAAGCTTAGTTTTAAGTAAGTCCGTTAACATGCCTATGCCTCCTGGCTACACATAAAATAGAAGTAAATCAATTCAGCTGATTGAGCATAATTAATTAAAAAAACTAAATGTATACCTACAGCAAAGTGCGCACTTAAGCATTTTTATTATTAACACTTATTATTCTGGCATAAATAAAATGAACGAGGTGTTAATTTTTTTATCAAATTAAGATTTTTGCTTGAATGTAATTTTGCAATTGATATTTTTCTTCTTATTCAATTCATACGATAGGTATTCAAAAAAGATATAGAATTAGTCACTTTCAATTACTTTAATTAAGTTTATAAAACTCAAAATAATAACAGAAATACATTCTATCAAAAAAACAATCAAACACATTGCATATTTATAACAAGTTATTTAAATAGCGCCTGTAATGTCTGCTGTAGATAAGTCAAACGCTTGCTGGATTTGACATTATGCACAGCCATTGCTACTGCTTTTTTCTGACCTATTAAAATAACTAACTGTTTTCCACGTGTAACACCAGTATAAAGCAGGTTACGTTCAAGCAGTGTAAAATGTTGAGTCGCTATTGGTATCACAATAACAGGGTACTCTGAACCTTGGCTTTTGTGGATAGTTGTTGCATAAGCTAAGGAAAGCTCATCTAGTTCATGCATTTCATAAGCAACATCGCGCCCTTCAAAATTAATCAACAACTCTCCTGATTCTGAATCAACTGATTGAACACGACCAATGTCTCCATTAAACACTTCCTTATCATAGTTATTTACATTTTGAATGACTTTATCACCAGGTGCATACGTCCAACCAAATCGTGTTATTTTAGGGTGTGCGTCACCATTCATCTTTTCTTGTAACGCCAGATTTAAGCTTCTTGCACCAAGACCACCGCGATTCATTGGCGTAAGCACTTGAATATCATTAATGGGATCAACATTAAATCGCTTGGGAATACGTTCGCTTACCGAGTATATCAGCTTTGCTTGTATTAACTCTGGCTCATCCACTTCCATAAAGTAAAAGTCAGACTTTTCTCCTTTTTCACTGACTTTCGGGCTATAGCCTTTATTAATACTATGCGCATTAGTAATAATCTTTGACGTCGCAGCCTGACGAAAAATCTCTGTTAATTTTGCAACCGTAACAGTGTTTGAGTTAATAATATCTGCCAGTACTGACCCAGGCCCCACAGAGGGCAACTGATCGACATCACCCACTAATAAAACAGCTGTATTATCAGCCACCGCACGCAATAACTGATTCATAAGCACCACATCCACCATGGATGTCTCATCAACCACCAAGAAATCTGTTTCTAATGGCTTTTTTGCATTACGCTTAAAATCAAACTGTTTTGGATCAAACTCCAATAAGCGGTGAATAGTCGTGGCTTCTCGTCCCGTTGACTCACTCAAACGTTTAGCCGCCCGACCCGTAGGTGCACACAGGGTAACATGTGCTTTTTTAGCAGCAATAATCGTCAAAATACTATTAACCACTGTGGTTTTACCCACTCCAGGTCCACCTGTAATCACACAGAACTTGTTGTGAATAACCTGACGGATAGCATCCTGTTGAGAAGCTGAGAGTTGAATATGATTTTGCTGTTCCACCCAAGGAATTGCTTTGGTTAAATCAATGCCCTGCCAAAAGGTATGACCTCGAGCGAGTCGATGAATATGATTAGCTACACCTTGTTCAGCATGAAATAAAGGCGTTAAAAAAACACAAGGTACGCCATCAATATTTTGCGCAACCAGATTTTCAGCAACTAACTCCTCATTAATCGCTTGGCGTAAAACAGTATCTGGAATTTCTAAAAGCTTCTCTCCAGATAAAACCAGCTCTTCAAATGGGGCAGCACAATGCCCATTGCCAGAAATCTCCTGCAACACATGCCGTATGCCCGCTCGGGCGCGTATTAATGAAGTAGGCTCGATGCCCAGTCGTTGGGCAATCTGATCGGCTGTTTTAAAACCAATACCATGAATATCCAGTGCAAGCTGGTAAGGATTTGCACAAACTTTATCAACCGCATCTTCACCATAGGTTTTATAAATACGTACTGCACGCGCCGTACCCACACCATGAGACTGCAAGAACACCATAATATCGCGTACGACTTTTTGCTCCTGCCATGCCGAAGTAATCTTCTCCTGCCGTACTTTACCAATACCTTCTAGCTCCAATAAGCGCTCAGGTTGATGCTCAATAACATCAAATACCTGCTCACCAAAATGCTTCACTAACCGTTTAGCAAAGTGGGGGCCAATCCCCTTCACCATGCCCGAACCTAAATACTTCTGCATACCTTCCAGGTTTGTCGGCACAATCATCTTCACCGACTGCGCTTGAAACTGCAGGCCATGACGAGGATCATTCACCCAGATACCAAAGCTTTCAATATATTCACCTGCAGTGATAGCTGGCGTACTACCCGTTATAGTGACCAACTCCCGATAACCACGCACCTTGGCCCGCACCACAAAGAACCCGGTTTCCTCACTATGGAACGTCACCCGCTCAACGCTACCTTCCAAACGCTCCTGTGGTTGATGGTTTGTGGTGTTTTGGTTCATAGGCGATGATTAACTGTTAATGGTGGAAGCATGTGTTGGGCTATCTCTGCAATTAGTTGATAGGTTGCTATTAGCTGGCTCTAGTATTACAAAGCTACAAAAGAATGCCAAACCTAGTGATTATTAACCCCCTCCTAACCTCCCCCTTCAACAAAGGGGAGGAACTGATGGTGCTTCCTGAAACAAAAGATTTTTACTGCTTGCATGGTCTGCTCCCTCCCCTTAGCAAGGGGAGGGTTGGGGTGGGGTTTGTGGTTTTATACTGCAAACATCTTATTTGCCTGCTGGCTTTATTAACCCCCTCCTAACCTCCCCCTTCAGTAAAGGGGAGGAACTGATGGTGCTCACCTGAAACAAAAGATGTCTGCTACTTGCACGTTCTACTCCCTCCCCTTAGCAAGGGGAGGGTTGGGGTGGGGCTTGTGGATTTATACTGCAAACATCTTATTTGCCTGCTGGCTTTATTTACCCCCTCCTAACCTCCCCCTTCAACAAAGGGGAGGAACTGATTGTGCTTACCTGAAACAAAAGATGTTTACTGCTTGCAAGGTCTGCTCCCTCCCCTTAGCAAGGGAAGGGGTGGGGTTTGTTTCTAGCAGTAAAATTGGATGATTGCGGTTTAAGCTTTATTTACTTCAATGAAAATTCGACTTAATACACCTTCCAACTCACACATCACCTGCTGGTTAGTAAAATGAAGTACTTTTAAGCCACAAGATTCAAGAAACTTATCACGTATTTCATCATAAACCATGCCTTCTGAGGTAAAGTGGCTTTCACCATCAATCTCAATGACTAAGCGTAACTCAGCACAATAAAAATCAACTATATAATGACCAATAGTATGCTGGCGTCTAAATTTAACTCCTAATTG
>NZ_AUAF01000210.1 GCF_000428585.1 Zooshikella ganghwensis DSM 15267
GGGTCAGGGGTTGTCATTTCAAACTAATAAAAGTCGAGCATCGCGTTGAATTAAATAATTTAATATTTTTTAAAATAAAACCTTGGTTTTAATTTTTTTATAGTCACTGCTCTTAAGCGATAAAATGAGTCCGTCGTCATTAAAGCTAACTCCCATAACGAGCCATGTATTCATGATCCACTTTTTTGGGGTTGGTAAAGAAACGTCGAATCATCGGCTCAAAAAAAGATAAAGGCTCCCAGTCGTAGTTGGGATCAAAGCAGTTTTGATCATATTCTTCACAGAAACGTACACACTCTTCAAACCAGGGAGAATCACGGAATGCATCACGCGCATTGGGGTCTCCACCACAATGATGCGCATAATAATACAGCTGAAATACACCGTGATGCTTGATAATCCAGTAGATTTTATCTGATACAAAAGGTCTCAGAATTGCAGCTGCCATCTCACTATGAGACCAAGGCGCAAGGCCATCGCCAATATCGTGGATCAGTGCAGCCATCACCATTTCTTCAGTTTCACTATTACGAAAAGCGCGAGTTGCTGACTGTAATGAATGCTCTAACCGATTCACCTGGTACCCTCCCAAGGTATATTCTAATCGCTTCAGGGCTTCAATGATTCGATCAGGCAAACCTGCTCGGAACTGCTCTTCAAGGCTATCCAGGTATTCTAGCTCTTCTTTGGTACTATCACTCAGGCGTGTAAAGTTAACCGTTTGCATACTAACTCCATCTTTCTTTTAGCACTAATAAGTTTGCTGTGTGTTCGGAAAAATGGAGACCTATGCTAACCGAGGAGACTCCGTTTATCAAAAGTGCTCGCATCACTCATCTATTTACATAATCATAGAGAGTAAATAGCTTTTACGGTAAGGCAGACATATGTGGCTCATCATCCTTGGCATTTTATAGTAACAGCTACTATTGAGATTCGAGAAAAAGAAACCAATACCGTCAGTCTTTTTGACTATGTAAACCCACTCGATTTTTTGGATATCAAAAAAGATACTACGCCTACGCTGTTTTGGACAATTATTATTATTCAATATTGTATGGGAATAGGTCTTATTATTTCAGGCTTAAAAAATTTATAACACGAAATAGCAATGAAAAAGATAGAGCACGTACTTTAATCCACAACCACCCGCTTTTTGCAAACCCACTCTCGTCGAGACTGGTTTTGAGACTACTCGTTAAAATACAGACACTGATGATGAGTATGACCGTTCATCCGTTTTTTAAAACAGCCACTTGTTTGAATACGACAAGCTGTTTAAGATAAGCGCCACCTAGCCAATGCGCTGCGACATAATAACTAAGCTAGGCACTCGACCAGAGAGAAACTCGTTACGCAATCCTTTTAAAGCTCTTTTTGGCTCTAAAAGGACCCTCAATGAAATTATCTGCTTTCATTCTTTCAAGCTCTGCATTACTCATCTCTTCAGCAAGCTCAACTATTGTACTTGCAGAAGGCAATAATCAGTACTTCGGACTCGATAAAGCTGAATATAATTTCTTAAAAAATGCAGCAGGCTGGACTGACAAGGAAATTGAGACTTTTTCAGCGAAAAGACTTGGCACAAAAGCCAGCACAAATAACAATCATAAAACGGTGACCACCGCCACTGAAACAAGTACCTCCACATCGATTAAACGTACTTCATCTTGTAAAGGTTCAGGCAGCTGTTCAACGTCTACTTCTGTGTCATCCACTGAAATACAACCAAGATCTAGCCAGAAAAAACGTGCTACGAGCACACGGTTTACTGACAACAACCGGTCTAATACTAATAGTCAATGGAGCTCTTGGTTTAATAACAGCAACCGTCATAGCTCACGCTTTGCTCATACAGAAGAAACAAGGGTTTCTACACCCAAACGCTCTCAAACCTTTACTGAAGTTAAAACGCCCTCCTCAATCACTCGCACCGCTTCATGTGAAGGTTCTGGAAGCTGTTCCAGCTACACATCGGTGTCTACCACTGAGCTAGCGGCTACAACAAACAACCCTCAGCCACAAAATGAAGTCAAAACCAATAGTCTTAGTGCTGACTGCTCAGCGTTTGCCGATATGGGTAGTACACTCAATGGTTGGATGCTGACTGAGTATGACTTTTTCGGTGACTACACTCAGTCCGAGTTAACAGCGATGACATCATCAGAGTGTGCAGGCAAGCAGTATTTCCTCATCAGTGACTCAGGTTATGATGGGAACAAGGTAACTTTTCGAAGCCACCGTGTTGAAGGGGCCCATAAAACCCAGCCTGCTCAATTCACCTTTTGGCTAAGGGCTGCAGATGCCCACAGCTATCAATCCGTAGACTTCGAGTGTACGCTAAGTAAGCGTAATGCTAAGAAGTTAGGTAAAAAGCTACGAACCTATCCTAAACAAGGTGTTGAGCTGAAAGCGGATGAGATTACTAAAGTAACTCTGGATGGCTCATGTGATAGAGCGTCTGTTTTCTCTTCCATTTATGGTGATTTCCAAATTATTAATGTTGAAGCAAGGTATTAATCCAAACACCATACAATAATTAATAATTCATCAGGTCTACCCATCGCGGCACAGGAGTGCCGCTTTTTTTTAATGTCAATTTTTTCTCAAAAAATAACATCATTTAAATATAAAAAGCCTACGAAACAAGGAGTTTTAGGCTAAATACCCTGCCAATAAAACGCACCTTTAATGGTGATACTCAAAAATATCTAATGCTTAATACATTTGTATCAACACCGTTACACTAAATATTGAGATATATCTCTCCTTTTATTTAAAACGTACTTCCTGCTTTTTTTGGTATTGATTAAAATTTAATCAATACGATTCAATACCGTTCTTCGTTACTTTTCATAAGCAATGTAGAGATTATCCCCGCAGAACAAGACAAGCCATCATGGTAATGGCCTGTTTTGATTGTTGCACTATAAATGTAAAAGGAAGACACATGAAACTCTCAACACTTATTTTTTCCAGCTCTGCTTTATTATTTTCAATGGCAAGTGCAAATGTTGTGCTTGCTGAAGACAATAATCAATACTTTGGATTACACAAAGCTGAATATAATTTCTTAAAAAATGCGGCGGGTTGGTCTGATAAACAAATTGAATCTTTTGCCGCTAAAAAACGTGGTAAAAAAGTCAGTGTTAATCAAAACAAAAATACAGTGACGGAAAAAAGAACACCCACATCCATTACGCGCACCTCTTCTTGCAGTGGTTCAGGCAGCTGCTCAACATCTACCTCGGTTTCAACGACTGAGCTGACAACGTCTACCAATACCGCTCAGACATCCAGCACCACCACAGATTGCTCAGCATTTGCTGAAGCTGGCAGCAAGTTGAATGGCTGGTTCCTGACTGAATATGATTACTTTGGTGACTACACTCGTTCAGCGCTAGCACCTACCACCGCTACAGAATGTGCCGGTAAGCAGTATTATCAGGTTAGCGACTCCAGTTATGATGGTAATAAAGTCACTTTCCGTAGCGCTAGTGTTGAAGGCCCCTATAAGAGCCAAGCCGCACAATTTACCTTCTGGCTACGTGCCGCTGATGCCTATAGCTATCAGTCCATAGACTTTGAATGTGCACTTAGCAAGCGCAATGCAAAGAAACTAGGTAAAACCTTACGCACTTACCCTAAGCAAGGTGTAGAGCTTAAAGCCGATCAAATCACTCAGGTGACGCTAGATGGGCCTTGTGATAGGGCCTCAGTCTTTTCTTCAACGAATGGTGATTTTCAGATTATCAATGTTGAGGCCAATTATACTGTAGGACCTTCAAGCACCACCAATACAGCTCAGGTAAAACCCACCGTTGCAAATACCAAAAAAACACAAACTACCGAAGAGAAAAAATCTACGAGTGCAACCACTTCATCTCAGCCAACCTCGTCAAAGGTTAAGTCCCTGACAAACAGCGCGAATAAGCAACCTGTTACTGCAGTTGCTACCAGCACTCAACATACAGCCACTCATGAAGATCAATGTGACCTTTATAGTAATCGTCACTTGTTTTTAGAGGGTTGGGTAAACGCAGACAGAGTATTGTATGGCTATGAGCCACAAGAGTGTCCAGGTAAGCGCGTGTATGAGTTGTCAGGCTCTTATGAAGGTGGGCATGGTGATCCAGGGCATAAACTTCGCTTCAGTACGCGTAATGCAAAGAAGAATGCTCAACTTACCTTCACACTCCGTGCACAACAACCTAACACAGAAGTGACGGTTTCTTGTATGACACGTTTTCCACAAAAACGCTACACCAAGCAATTAGTGGAACTTAACGCGAATGAACTGACTACATTCACTTTAGATAACCAATGTCACAAGGCATCACTCTATACGAATAACTTTGAAACCATCGAAATTATGGATATTCAAGCAACTTACTAAATAAACGTAGCACTCATCATGGCAGTGGTATTAATCATTTAATACCACTGTTATTATAGGTTATTGCTATGTAAGGATGTGTGCTTTCTACAATACTTAATTCAGGGACTGTAGCCTAACGATGTTGCTCCCTTAACAAAGGGTAATTTCTTATTAACCATTATAAGCTACCCCAAGCCAAAAACGGCAACACGGTTTGTTATAAAAGGCATATGGCTATGGATACACGATTTTTAGAATTTATACTGATCATATTGACATTTTATTGTATCGTTTTCTTAATTGCGCTAGATATTTATTTTATAATTGAGTTCCACTTGACTGTTTTTATCCCTCTATTTATTTTTTATATTGCATTCCAACGAACATTCAAGCGAAAAAAGCAATAATCTCCCTTAAAATAAATCGTCTTTTGATGCGTTGCTATCGGTAGCACAGAATGATATGCACTCATTTGTTATGATCATCAATACATACGCTATTTAATAATAAATAGATTTTGGGTAAAGGGAGTTCAACCATGAATAAGCACACTGAAGCGATCATATTTTTTAATGCCCTAGGCATTTGTAAAGAGATGCTGATGCCTGAATTTGAAGCCATACTTGACGGGGTTGTTTGTTTAGATGAATTGCAAGGGCAGGCTGTTAAGTGTGCCTATGTGCAAATTGATGAGCACTTACAGATAATAGCCATCGTTTTGTTCCTACTCGACTTTGATCAAGAGGGAATGGCTGACCGTCAGTGGAATATACCTTTTAAGAACTTATTGTCAACCGCTGGCCAAGGACCTAATTGGGGGGCGGGCCCCATTAAGTTAGTGACGCAAACAGTTTGCACCAATGATACATATTACGCGAGCTTATGGGATTCTGGCACAATAGAGTCAGCCGATGAACTCCTGCTTATTAAAGAGGCTATAAAACGTAACCGCTTAAGGATTCAGGGTCAAAAAACGGCAACAAAAAAAGAAGTGGCACCACAAGAAAGGACAGGTGATCAGAATATTTTGAAGATTAAACAACAGATAGCCCAGCTTAAACAGTTGTTTAATGATGAACTAAAGCGTTATCAACAAGCGCTCAACAAAGCTAAACAGGCGAATGAAGAGCTTGTGAGTCAAAATCAGGCGCTATCTATGCGACTAGAAACACAAAAACAACAGTTTGAAGACCGCAATGATTACCTGACACAATTACTAAAAAATGCTGAACGAAAAAATCGTGCAGAACTTAGCATCATGCAGCGCCAGATTGAGTTGAGAAGAAAGGTCCAAACATACCCAAGCAAAGTCTCTAATACCCCTGCATTTTAGAGGTTTAAGTTCGGTCGATTAAGTCGATGTAACTTGTAACCACTCGCTAAAATAGCCGATACGCAGGGTTATCGGCTATTTTTTTGGTTTTCTATAGTGTTTGATCATTAATTAACCATGACTGCCGTGCAATAAGCCTCCTTTTTTTAATTTTTTTTGTATCAAATGATCCATCGCACTTGAACGTGAGCAGATACTCACTATAATGCGCAAACTTTGCTCAATTATACTGATACTGTCGTCAC
>NZ_AUAF01000211.1 GCF_000428585.1 Zooshikella ganghwensis DSM 15267
AACAGGGGAAAGAAAAACCTGAAAAATAGATAGAATCAGGCAGGCAAGCGTGATGTGTAAACGATTCATTATGTACTTCTTGTGACGACAGTATCGATATAATTGAGCGAATTTCGGGCATTATAATGAGCGCTCTATCACATACAAGTGCGTTGGGTCATTTATTACAGAAAAAAGAAAAGACGAGGTTAGTTGTGGTTAATGAATGATCAATTACTCTCTAAGACAAAAAAAATAGCCGATAACCCTGCGTATCGGCTATATATGATAAATCTAAAACCCTGCTCCTTTTTCCTGGTATAACACCTTCCATTCTTCCAACTCCCGCTGAGATATGCCCATACCACTAATGCTAAATGGCTGTAAATTATTTAAATCAAATACGACATCTGCCATAAATTTGGCTTGATGCTCAATAGGAATTTCTTCTTGTGTGAACTGTTCAATGCACCGCTTAAGTTGTGAGCCAACAAGTTTGGAGCTCACAACCTGACTAATCAATCGCCTGCGAGTTTCACGGTAAAGAACACGCATTGTGTCGATCCCCATTGCTTCTGTTACAACAGAGTAATGTGTACAACTTCGTAAATAGGAATAAACATAAAGTTCAGCCAGGGGCCTGATTTCATTGCGTTCATAAGTCACAATGACGGCTGTTGCATAGTCATCTTTATCAATATCTGTAAATGACAGTGGCACTAGATTATGCCTAACTAAAGGGATATTCGCGCTAAGCCGTGCTGTTCGTTTATTAACATCAATAAAGGCTTGTAAGTAGCTAATATGGACCAGTAAGAAAAAGCTTTGCTCAAAGGGATCATCAATTGAAGCTGCTTTCCCAATCAGCTTTTCGAGCTGAGCGGTAAGGCGTTGTTGGCCTTCCATTGGCATATAGGTTGTCGATGAAACTCTGACTGCATCTTGTCGTATATGACCTGCAGCACCAGGTGCTACCAACCCATCTGCAAGCAAATAGTGTAATGTTTGGATATTTTCCATACTAATCTGTAAACGATTAATCCCATCCACAAGAAACTGTATGGCATCTTTGTGGTTTAAGATCATCACTTTATCAACATCCATCTTACCTTCTGCGGCCGTTCCCTCTAAAAGCAGCTTTTGTGTATCGACTAAAGAGTATGTATTACCTTCTAAGCGTGATGAGTGGTAAGACAAATCAATCAGCAGCCTATTAAATATCTTACGAGCATATGTGCCTGCAGGTAACTCTTGGCTTAAACGGCTACCCGTATTATGTAACAGGTCTCGTTCACTTTCAGTCAGGTAGTAAGTTTCATTGGGTGTGTAGGCATCTATCCATTGTGCTTGATATGTACATGGTTGACGTTGAAACAAAGGCTGCCGAATTTGAGCCATAAGCTGTTGACTGATGCTCGAGTACACCAGGTTACTGGGACTAATCTCAATTGCAGGTTGCTGCTCAGACCTAGATACTGATTGAGGAGTATAACGATAGCGACGTCCCTTAAGTTTACCTTCAGCTTGGATTTTACCTTCATCAACCAGTTGGGCTAAGTAACGCCTTAGCGTGCGCTCAGGCAGGTCTAAGCCCTTCTTGATGTCCCTAAGAGCCATCGGTTGAGTAAACTGCTTTAGGTGTTCTAATAATTCATCTTTTTGCATAGTTGTCTGGATATCGGCCAAAACTTTAAGTTATCGGCCAATATTAAAGCATAAAATCAATATATCGGCCAGTTGTCGGCCAAAGCAGGTGTTTATCGGCCAAAAAATGGCCGATAACAGCAGTTACCGGAAAATTTTTAAAGGGGGTTGGGTATTCTGCGGTGAGGGAGGAGCACTAAGGGCACTAGCAATGTATGAAACTGAAATAGGGAATTATTTGCGTAAGAGGTACTAGAGGGTTTAGTCTTTCGACATAGTGGTACATTAACGTTATAGGGTAGTTAAAATCATCATAAAATGAGCTTGCTAACCTATCTGTCTTGGTAACTATAGTTAAGAATGTAAAATAGGCTTAGATATAATAATGAAAGCTAGCAAAAAGCTTATATTTTTTGTTGATGTTGACGACACATTTGTTCGAAGTTATAGCACAAAGCGAATACCTATACCTGCTATGTTAGAGCATTTGAAAACTTTATATGAGCAAGGCGCAGAGCTATATTGTTGGAGCTCTGGAGGAGAAGAGTATGCTCGAAATAGTGCAATTGAATTTGGCATAGAAAAAATTTTTAAGGGATTTCTTCCAAAACCACAAGTAATGATTGATGACCTTAATATAAATGAGTGGAGGAATTTAATCCAAGTTCACCCCAACTCATGTATATCTAAAAACCTGGGTGATTACCAAGCAAAGCTTGATAAAAATAGATATTAGGTTATTAAAGTTGCTCCTTTTAATGAAGGATCAAATCCTTCAGGCCAAACTGTTTTTTTGTTATAAATAGCTTCTTTTAAATCAGCTTCATCCAAATTTTTACAGAGCATAATTGCACCTGATAAATTGGCACTTTTAAAAATAGCTCCTTTTACGTTAGTGTTTGTTAAATCAGCAGAGGCTAGGTTTGCAGAGCTAAAGTCTGCAAACATTGCTTTTGCACTAGTTAATTTCGCTTTTTTAAGGTTTGCTTGAAAAAAATCTGATGTCATTAAAGCAACTTGACTGAAGTTAGCCGAACAAGCACTTACCTTTCTAAAAGAAGCACTTCTTAGTTCAGATAACCTGAAGTCAACTGAGTTTAGATCCATATCATCAAATATAGCACGGTGAAAATCGTAGCCTGAAAGCACACTACCTTGTAAAGAGCTTTTCTCATTTATATCTAAAATTTCACCTGTTTCAAATTTAATTCTAAACAAGAGAAGTTCCTTAGTTTAGTAAGTTTTTATTTCCGAAATAGGCTTAACTTTATCAGCTTTAGCAGGAGTTAAGACACCGCCGCTAACCTCTGGAGTTTGGCCTTTAATTTTACCAGCAATATATCTATGGTGTCCGTCAGTAATAACATCTCCATCCATTTTTATATTTGGTGCTGGAGAGTCTGAAAGCTTATCATAGTACTTTTGCACATCTTCTAAGGATACAGCATCTTGTGAAGCCTTTACTGGGTCATCTTTGAGGGCATCTTTAATAGTTTCCTCAGTGATATCAGACCCTTTTTGAACTTTATTACGAGCTAACTGAGCAGCCCTTCTCTCAGCAAGTTCTTTGGCAGCTTTATTAGCAGCTCTTCGTTGAAGGTAACTCTTTGTAAAAGCTCTTAAACCTCCAATTATTACAGCGCCTTCCCCCAAAGTTGCTGCAACAAACATGATTTCTAAAACATTATCCATTGACTCCCTGTGACGACACCAGTCTTCCTCTGTCCAGTTTGAACGCGTATCAGTTATTTTATAATGATGTCCATAACGGTCTAACCCAAGTGGATCAATGTATCCAACCGGGTTCCCCTCAACATAAGCATAGGTATTTAGCCCACCCTGAAGCCCAATGGGATCACTTTCGATGTATCGTCCAGTACTTGGATCGTAATCGCGAAAATAGTTGTAAAAGAGCCCACTCTCTGCATCGTAGTACTGACCTGGAAAGCGTAGCGCAATAAAACTCTTGCGGCCATCGCCATCGATGTCTTGGTCTACCTGACCGATGCCATAGGCATCACTGTACCACGCCCAGCTTAAGTTGCCTTCGGTATTGGTGGCACGGCGTGGCGTATTGAGGTGGTCCGTATGGATATAGTTGACCTGTTGGCGTGCGATTTTACCATTGGCTTTGTAGACTTCTTCCACCATGGCCACTGGCATACTGCCTAACCACACATAGTGGCGGGTTAAGCGGTTACGGTTGCCATCATGCAAGGTTTCAGACAGTAACTGGCCAGCTAAGTCATAGGTAAAGAGTGTGTATTCTGTGTTTTTACCTTTATAGCGTGTTTTGACGACACGCTCGCCTAAGGCGTTATAACTATAGTTGGCCTTGAGCTGACCATTGACACTGATACCACTGAGACGACCACGTGCATCAAAGGTGGCCTGACGGCGCTGGCTGTCCAGGGTATTACCCATTGCATCCAGGCTCACCGTTTGGTTATTCAGTTTGGCTAAGCGGTTGCTGTTGTCGTGATAGCTCAGGGTTTGTTTTTGGGTTTGGCTTTTGCCTTGATCGTCGGCTTTTGTGGTCCAAACTCGCTGGGTACGGTTACCGACTTCATCAAACTGATACGTCTTCTTGCCGAAGTAACCACTTTCCAGCGCTAAGCGATCTAACGCATCGTATTCAAATTTCTGGTTCAGGCTGGCCTGTAAACCATCGTCAATACTGAGGATGTTACCCACCGCATCATAGCCATAGCTCAGGCTTTGTATGCCTTGTACGCTTTGGCTGGTGAGCTGGAAATCCTGGTCATACTGACGGTTCAGGGTTAAGCCATTTCCCCAGGTCAGGCTTTGTACGGGACCAAAAGGCAAGTAGCTGATGTTTTGCGCGACATTGATTTCATCATTGCTGCCACTGTGGCTGAAGTTGATACCTGTGACCTGACCTAGGCTATTGCGGGCATAGCTAACAGAGGCTCCGCTTGGGTAGGTGATGCCAGTGATATAACCTGCATTGCTGTACTGGTACTGGGTATTGTTGATGACTTCTTGACCGGCAACGTACATACCACGCATCACGCTGGTCAGGTTGCCTTGGGCATTGTAGTAATAGGCAATTAACCCCGCTTGGTCTTTGACGCTGGTTAAGCGACCTATACCGACGTTGCCATTATCAGTCTCGTCGTATTGGTAAGTGACATTCAGCTTGGGCTGACTGGGATAAGTGCGTGCGGTTAGGCGGTTTAAAGCGTCATAGCGGTATTGAGTGACTTCACCACGGGCATCAGTTTTCTGGGTGATGTTGCCGGCACTGTCATATTGGTAGGTGGTGACACCGGTATCGGCACTGATGCGTTTAACCAACTCACCAAAACCGTTGTATTCGTATTGGGTCACCGCGCCGTTGGGGGCACTGACCTTGGCAAGATTACCCTGCGCGTCATAGTCTAGCTTGGTGACTTGGTTCAGGGCATCGGTTGACGTAACTAAACGATTTAGCGCATCAAATCCATAGCTGGAACCATGGTTATTGGCATCCACAGCACCTGTCGCATTGCTGTTGACGTCATACGACACTTTGCTGGTTTGACCGGCGGCACCCACTGAGCGGATGAGTCGGCCCAGTTCATCAAACACTTGGCTTTGGGTTTGGACGAGTTCACCGGTCGCGGATTTGAGTAATTGCTGAGTACGGTTACCCATGGCATCCAAGGTGTACTCAATTCGCTCACCTTGGCTGTTACTGACTGCCGTTAAACGACTGGCATTGTCGTATTCATAACTTAAACTGGCCCCACTGGGTAAAGTGATCTGGGTGACTTGGCCAATGGCATCGTAAGTATATTGCGTGGTGGCACCTGCCGTGCTGCTGGAGGTTAACCAGCCCCGAACGTTATACGTCAGTTCAGTGGTTACACCATTGGCATCAACAACCCGTTGTGGGCTTCCTAAGGCCGTAAAATTTTGCAGTTGGGTGGTATGGCCTAATGCATTGGTGACGCTGGTTAAATGACCTCGATCGTCATAACTGAACTGGGTAATATCGGATACATCGGTACGTGGTCCATCAATTTGGGTGACCTTTCCGAAGTTGTTATATTCATAACGCACATGGCGGGTATCACTTGCCGTGGCACCCGAGGCCAGACCTGCCAGGATGGCAGCGGATAACAGTGTTGGGTTCAATAACTTCATCGTACTTCCTGCTAAACGTAGCTTTGTTGCAGTACTGAATCATCTGGTCTTTTGAGGTTGTTTAGACAGATTTATAGCTTTGAGGCATGCCCAGCGACGTAAAACGATTTAA
>NZ_AUAF01000212.1 GCF_000428585.1 Zooshikella ganghwensis DSM 15267
CACATATGAATATGATCAGCCTTCAAGTATCCCTCTATTATTTCACTTTCTCTGTGCTTTGCTAACTCATGGAATACTTCTCTAAGATGAGCACGCAAGGCTCCATATATCACTTTTTTCCTATACTTTGGGATAAACACTACATGATATTTACAATCCCACTTGGTATGTGCCAAACTTTTATAGTCTCTCATTAGTTGATTTACCTTCGTTACTTTTTGCTTGAAGCACGAAGGGTATAAAGACCGTGGGAATGGTCAAACCTTTGAGAGTCACTCGGCATAGCCGGGGGTTTACCTTATTTAATTAACGCTACCTGCAAATCACCAGTCACATTTTCCATTAAAGCGTATGTCTTCTGTTTTTTTTCTTTTCTATTTATCCCAGGCTGATCAGACAAAATAGCTACAGCATCCGAAATAAATTGATTAAACTCTCTGGCAAGCTCATCAAGCGTTACACTTGTATCCTCAACAACATCATGCAAATAGCCAATAGTTTGTGCAACTTCCCCATATGGAACTAATAACTCAACAACCCTATCCAAATGATAAGCGTATGGCTTATCACCATAAGTTTGATTGCCATGTCTTTCGAGGGCAAATTGCTTGGCTTTATCTATCATTGTTAACCTATCCTCAGACTCTTATCTTTGTACTATAGACCATTAACAAATGCTTTAATTTGTTATCGAAGCCAACAAAGCACAGAATTACACAATGAGTCAGTTTATGCTAAAAACTAAAGTACTCCCATAATGAATCATTTTTAGGTGTCAAAATAAAGTGGTATATACTCACAGCGAAGGGTTATTTCGGCGAGGCCACCGAGCGATGAAGCCCCAGGAGTTTAGATAAACTAAATGACTGGAGTGGCAGTTAAATGCTCCTCGGCAATAGCTCCTGCATTGCTCTACTATATGACATCCATGTCATTATGCATAATCTGTATTCACACCATCCTTGGTGGTCAAGAGCGATGGTAACAAAACCTAGAAATCATTCGTGAAGGGTTTAGCTACATGATTTGGTGACAGAGATGACGCTCAATAATTTTATCCCGCCCTAATACATAGCTTGCTGTACATTATCTGTTTGTTCAAGCATATGCTTAGGTGCTTGCCACCATTGATTTGCAAGCTTCAAATCCCCTGTCAGGGTCAGCAAAAAAGACTTAATCTGTTGTAACTCTTCTGGCGTTAAGCCGAGCGGCAATATATCAAAATGTGGTCTGGAAGGATGCTGCTCTCGATCATAGTAAGGCGGGGTAGGTTTATTATAGTGCTCTAAGACTTCATCCAGCGAGGCAAACTGCCCACTTTGCATATAAGGTGCAGTTTCAGCAACATTTCGTAAGGAAGGGGTTTTAAAAGCGCCAACGAGTTCAGGTCCTTGTTTTTTTAAATAAAGCATCTCCTGGCAATAGTTTTTGTCCGCATCACTCCATGAGGATAAACACGTAAATTCATCTTTTAACAGTGCTGCAACCCCTTCATAGCGCCCCATATCAACTTGTTTTATATCCGATTCTGGAGCACCAATATTATGGAACTCAAAATTGGTAAAAAGCGGCCCATTATGACAGCTGGCACAGTTGCCTTTTCCCATAAATAATCTTAAACCCGCAACTTCATTCTCTGTTAAAATTTGTTTCAGCTGCTCAATATCACTTGAGTTATTTTCAAGCTGTCTAACAAACAAATCAAAGCGACTAGACAATGGCTGTATTTGTCGCTGGTAAGCCATTAGTAGTTTACCGACATCTGCAAAAACACGATTAATTAAATTTTGCTCTGCATGATTGATAGTCTGCCAGTTTATTTGAGCTTGAGTTACTCCATTTGGGCTTGCAGGTATTTTAAGCTTCAACAATAATTTTAATTGCTGAAAATATTTCCTGGGTAAGGTGTTAGCTGCGCCTTTCGTTTTAGTAATTAGTTCTCTATATAACGGTAAATAGTGTTGTATGAATACTTGCACCACCTCCAGCCGACTTAATCCATGCTCAACATCGGACTCCATTGGGCCCAATGCTTGTGACCATAAGCTATCCTTACGCCCATCCCAAAACTGCCAGGGACTGTATGCACTTCCAATGATTGAAGGTGCATTGCGTCGTGTTTCCCCCATACCTTTTGATACGACTAATCCATCCGTAAAGTATTGTTGAGGATTATGGCAGCTTGCACATGATACCTGCTGATTTGCACTAAACCGTTTATCGAAAAAGAGCTGCTGCCCAATAGTGGCTGCCGCTAATGAATCCGCATACTGATTATCTTGTGCATCAGGTAATGGAGGTAGATTAGATAAATTAAACTGCGATAAAAACTGAATATCTGCTGCACTAAACTGGTACAGGTTAATATCACTATGGACATGTCCACTCAACATCCATAAAACCAATAAACAGTACAAGCTTTTTATTTTTATAGGTCTGCTCATGATTATAGTAGTAATTGATAAGGCACTTTTTATTATCAGCCTCTATAATACAATATTAAATTTTACTGTATCCAGCTCTTTATTATGTGGTATATCAAACTCCATAACCCACCAACCAATCATTTGAAACTTCACACCTTCTACAAGATAAACGCCAGGTTCAACCTCAGCTGTAATTCTAGGCTGTGTTGGTAAACCATGAACATGACCTGGCATATGGCCTCTTACTTGAATCTTCTTATCCGCAACAGGTTGCCCCTTAAGGTCAGAAATAAATAAATACCACTGATGTATTGTATTTAAGGGTACCGCCGGCTCGTTCCCAATAGATAATACTGTTAATTCGTTTGCTACAGGCTCAACATGTGCAAAATAGTGTAAATCTCTAGATAGCTGAAAACTCGATGTATCCAGGGGAGATGGAATTGTTTGGTTATTCATTGCAGGAACTGAAAGCGACATATTAGCAACTGGCTCTTTGACCGTTTGCATTACTTTCGGCATAGAAGGATGAACACTACGAATTTGAGTATTATGCGCTAAAAGCTGGTGCTTAGAAGGTATTAACGATATTTCTCGTTGCAGCTTAATACGTGACTGCCAACGCTGAAACATAGCTTGCGTTAGCAACTTATGACCATAACCTAAATAGCGGCTGCTTTGCTGCCGGTTATCTGCGCCTTGCTGTTGCCACTGTGAAATCTGACTAGCGAGTAGATTTGCAGCATCACTCAACTGCTGTTTAGTATATTCATCTTTAGCAGATCTTGCTGAAACTCTTAATTTATTTACATCTTTGCGCAACTGATTTGAACGGCTGATCAGTTTGATTGATGAGAGTTCTAAATTTCTCCCATCATAAATCAGTTGAGACGCAATATCGACAGTGCTTATTATTTGCGGAGGTTTCTCAATTGAAACCTCCGCACTATAAAGCACGTTACTTAACAGTAAGTTTACCGTTATAAACCAACAACCATTGAAGTAATTAATGAGGCCTTTTCTTGTCTGTTTCCCCTTCATAAGGCCTCGCAATGCGTTAGTTAAGTGTAATATTAACAGTATAATCTTCCACCTCTCCATACTTAAACTCACTACAGGCTGACGGCTCACCATTATAACGCATAGACACCCGAAGCCGTGTTTTCCCCGCTTTAACTGTTGAAGGAATTGTCATAACACCACTTACGGTTGAAGATGTTGCTTCATTAGAGCTAAACACCATTTCTCCAGTGTCATCAAAATCACCATCTTTATTTAGATCAATCCACACTTTCCAGTACTCATTAAATTTTATTCCTGAAAAGCCAGGTTTTAGCTCAACACTACTTTGCCCCGCAGCTAAATCAATCACTTTGTCAGTAAAATCAGAGTACTGTTTTGCACCTGAGGTGTGTGAGTACTGACCGAATTTCACTCCAGCAATCCACTCATAATTTGCATTGGTACTTTTGGCATTACAATAGGTTGGGTCCGGATTAGGCTTTTTAATCGCATCCCAATCAGGATTAACGACAAATAGTCCATTACCAATATCACTTAACACGATATTACCACTATCAAAATAAACGTAATTACTCCATGTACCTGAAAATTGCGCACTATTTGAACCAGGAATAGTATCAAAGTAGGCGACTTCTTCCAGCTTGCCATTTTCAATATCATCGGTGCTTAAAATACGTAATCCAGCACGGTAATTCGTTTCAAAAACAAAGCCATCTTTAGTATAAAGGTTATGGTCAATAGCCGAAGTAGGACCCACATAACGCCCTATTTCTTTTGGATTATCCAACTGTCTAACATCATAAATATATGACGTTGTATTAATACCATTACGTTGTTCATCCAGCTCATCATTCATGATCAGGATGTTATGCTCGTCATTAAGAAACCAGCCCTGGTGAGTATATTGAGAACCTTCATAAGGCGTTCTGGATATTTGTTTAGGATTTAATTTATTGGTCACATCAACAATCGTTATTGTGTCTTCATTGTAACCCACACATATTTCTTGCTGATAATACCGAACATCAGAACCTTTATATACAACACACTGTGTATCATGAGTATAACCATCTGAAGAAAAACATCCTGCATAGGTCGGTCGTTGAGGATCAGACACATTCACCATGTATAGACCACCACTACACTGGTTACTGCCGACAATATAGGCATACCCCGTATCTTCATTAATGGCAATATTATGCGCATTACCAAATCCACCTAAATGCGCTGTTTCCTGTAATGTTTGTCCTGGCGAGGGTAAGTCACGTAATGTTGTTAAATCAAATACCTGTAACCCATGTGTACGATTACCACTGCCATCAGCCACAATAAATGCATGATCATTATAGGTTTTTATATCTCGCCACGAAGCGGAGCCATTATTATGAGAAGGAAGAAAACCCAGGAAAACAGGCTTAAGCGGATTAGTGATATCAACAAATGATGTACCATTGGTTCTGCCTACAATGGCAATCTCAGCACCTGTGACAGGGTCTGTATAACCCCAAATATCATTAAGATTTGCAGATCCACCGCCCATTTTTTCTTTTGCTAAAAATGACTGCAAATCCACATTTTTACAAGGATAACCACTCGCATTTCCATTTTCACAGTTGGTGGATATATCTTGTAACAACATTTTAGGCTTTTTGCCTTCATTACTGTCATCAAACTTAAACCCGTCGGGAAACATAGCGCTATGTCCATAACTGAACATAGGTAAACTCACACCAGCTATAAAACCTACAAAACTGGTAGTATATGAGTTCCTTCTCATTTGAACGCTCCTTGTTATTATAACTTTAAATCGCTTGAGTTTAAGGCAATGTGCAGTTCTACCTACTTCATAACCTTGTTAAAGACTACTCAAAGCGTTTCCCCTAACTGGGTATATTCACCACATAAAATGGCCCTGAGGATCTGCACTGTGTTTTTTTATATTTATGCACTTTTGTACTAACAGACTTAACGCTATTATTTCTTATTATCATGTAAGCTTAGAACTAATGTATTAACAGTAATTCACTTACAATTATTAGTCCAGCATCTACCAAGTCAGTATATGACTCTTTTTACATCTTTTTTCAACAGTAAACCATTCTCATATTGATAAAGCAGCCTTCACTTTATAGAAACTAATTCAATATAATAATATAACGCGATGCTCGACTTTTTAGCCTATTAATTTAGCTAACTGAAGAGGAGCATTGCCTTGGTTCCTATTAAATAATACACACAAACTGTGTGATAATAGCTTGCGGGTAATTCGATTAGTCAAGCTCCATAGTGTTCTGCCTTTGGTTCGCTGAATATTAAACCTTTCTACTAGCTGACCAATCGTTGTCTCCACCCGCCGTCGGAGCCGGTTTAACTGTCCCCTCCATTTCTCAGGGAGTTGATCCACCAT
>NZ_AUAF01000213.1 GCF_000428585.1 Zooshikella ganghwensis DSM 15267
CGGTAGAACAACGCCTGTATTAATGGGGTTGTATTCCTTAGCCTGTGTTATCGCCAAAGAAATGAGACAATCCACTCTTTTACAACCGGCATTAACCAGTTGGTATGACAAAAAAGATCAAGCAACATTTTCCGATGTCATCGCATTTATTAGGCGAACAATTTGGGCTGAAGAATATTTTTCAAACTCAAGTATAAGTGATGACTTTATTAAATTAACACCCAATGACGCTGACACTTTAATTAATCAACTCGCGATGGCTGCTTGATGGCCAAAGTCGAGAATATTGATCGCTGAGTTTTATATATTTGTTATTGTTTTGTTAAGAATTTATTGCGCAGAAAATATGACTTTTGTTTTGAGTAAGATGGTACGCTAGTTGGCTTATATTTCGATGGTTGTTACATAAAGGTCGTACAAAAGTGCCATTAAAAAGTGCTTAAAAAATAATTGTAAAAGCAAATCTATAGATGATTGCTTTGATGGTGGGACTGCTCGGGATAGCTTGGGTTGTATAAAATATAATCGTCTGGCCTTGTAAGCCTATTTTCTAAAGATAGCGCTAGGGTAAAGGTATGCTTACGACAGATTAAGTATGTATACCTTGTCACAAAAATCTAAACTTAATTGAACTTTAAAGAGACCAACCTGATATTATTGACTCGCGATTAAATAATGTGTTATCGACTTTCTTGCATGATTTATTTTGCGCACAAGGTTTTTTAATCGCACATATACCCTGAGAGAAAACACTAAACCTTTGCATTAGGTATACTCCTAACATGTCACTTAGTGTCTAAAAATATTTACCCTTTAACAGCATAGCAGTAGCAATTGAACAATCGTTTTATTTTTTATGCTACATATGCTGTATATACCCCAACGACTTTGTATAAAAGGAAAAGGTAACCAAGCTATGGCTAAAAAAATACTGCCAATTACTTTGGTATTTGGTTTAAGTCAAGTCGCTACAGCTGTTTCGGCTGCCAATCAAGCCCCTACTACCCTAGGCCACACTGAAACGATCACTAAATCAGGCAGCCATAACAGTTGGGTTTGGGCTCAAGATCAGGATAGAGATGCTTTAACCTATGAAGTTGCTGTGCAGCCCAAATTTGGTCAGATTAAAATGGATCAAAAAACAGGCAAATTTGAATACACACCTACTTCAAGCGTTGATTATGATGAGTTTTACTATCACGTCACTGATGGAAAAACATACTCAAATAAGTCAGTAGTGCAATTAAACTTTGATTTGGATGAGCAGACAACGGCTACAAACGGCTCTAACTCACCAACAAGTGCAGATAAAAAATGTCAGGTTGCTGGCTCTGTCATGGGTATTGACACGGATGTAGCCGTAAAAGTAACGCTATCTTCTGAGTCAGAGCTTCAAACTCGGTCAATACAAGGAAATGGCCGATTTTGTTTTGAGCACTATTCAGGTAATGCAACCATTGAAGCTTATGCGTCAGGGTATGTGTTGCAAAACCATCAACAAAAAGTGACATCAGATGAAGTCACGTTTAACTTTGAAAAAGCGACAAAAGATCAATACTCGTACCGTTTCCAGTGGGAAGACACTGAAGAGTATGATAAGTCAGAATATCAAACACATATTAATAAAAAACGTACGATTAAGTTTTTAAATCAAACAATAGATGTTGTTGACAATTCAGCTTCTGATGCCCTTTTGCATGATTACAATATCGTGTTGGTTGATAATAAGGATAAACTATGGTCATTAGCACATGCTAACCGCCTGCTAAGTACCATGAGAATGATTCCTCAACAGAAAAGAAATTCTTATGGTGAGCAAAACTTAAGTCAATCTGTTTGGGAAATAACAGCGGACGAGCTTGAGAATGACATTGAAATTACCACTCAAGGAAATGCTCGTAAAGTACGCATCAATGAGAATGCATTTACTAATGCAGCACCACGATTGGCGGAAATTGATGGTGTTAAAGGGCGATTTTTTTCCAAGCGTTTACATCATGCCCTGGTCAACTTTGTAACAGACTATGGAAATGATAGTGACCGGATAGAAAAAATAGCGAATGAGCGTTACGGCGTGAGCTTTAAAGCAGATATTAGCCGGTTAACTGCGGGTACGACCAATGAAACGGATAATTATTTTCAGGCATTTTTACCTCAAGAAAAAGTTAAATTAATTAATATCTTTGAAGATATGCCCACGGGTATGCATAAAATAGAAGGTTTAAATTATTTAGTAAGACGCAAGAATGGCTTGGAGCATCCGCTCTATCCCACAGCCCCAGCTGTAGCATGGCGAACCAGTAAAGATGCCGGCAAAAATGGTTACATTGAGTTTATGGAAAGTGCTTTTCGACAACAATCTGATGATTATATTCATCGTTTAATCGTTCATGAAAAAGCACATTTTATTTATGGTAAAGTACTCAATGAACAGACCCGTGATGACTGGGCTGAGGTGGGTGGTTGGTATTTAAACCCTAATGATAGTGATGGCTGGAGTACCTCAAAACAAACGGAATTTGTTTCGGCTTATGCTCATGCAAAAAATCCTAACGAAGATATGGCGGAGTCTACAGCATACTACATTATCAACCCAGATAAGCTGCGTTCTCGTGCCCCCGGTAAATTCGATTTTATACAAAAGCGAATTATGAAAGGCAGTCAGTACGTATCGATTATTAATCAAGATAAAACATTTGAAGTACTGAATCTGTATCCCGACTATATCTATCCAGGTAAGATCAAGCAGGTTGAAATAGGTGTTATTACTGAGAATAGTGGCGATAAAAAGGTGAATGTCACTATCAAATTGTATGCAAAAGATAGCCAATTAGAAGGCGCTACACGTACATCTGTTCGTGTATTTAGTCCAATAGGCACTTATAAAGACTTCTGGCTGAATCCTGTTGATCCGTCTGGTGCGAGTGTTAATGTCGGCACGACTTTAACCGGTAGCTTTACCATTGATAAGAATGCCCCTGGTGGTTATTGGCGTCCTGATCAAATTGCATTAAATGATGTCAATGGCAATGAACGTTTTAGTGGTATTGATGACTTTGGCTGGAAACTGTATATCGGTAATGATAACGCTGATACAACACCTCCTGCCTATGTACCTAATACCCTGAAACTCAATGTCACTCAAGATACTCACTCATATGCCGAACCTGTCAATAAAGTAGTTGCTGAGTGGCAAGTGATTGAAAAAGTAGGTATGGCAGACAGCTATCCTTGTTATGGTTCGATGGTGCATGATTCTGCAACACTCTACTCTATTTACAAGTATGGTGATTTTGATATTAATACCCGTACCTGTAAACTGGTTTATTTAATGCCGAATTATATGGCTTCAGGCTCGTATCGTATTCATCAAATCAGAATGAGAGATAAAGCCCTTAATGAAGGTAAGTTTGACTTTTTTGCACAGGAACAATCGCCAACGGTTACCCTGAACTCATCTAACCCAGATACTCAAGCGCCAGTACTCGATTTAAATCAAATCAGTGTGAGTGCTAAACCTGTTACGCCAAGCAACCCTAATGGTGAGACGATCGTAACGATTCGTTATCAGGTAAGGGATAATATCTCCGGCTTTAAACACGCTAGAATTAAACTACGTGATCCGCAAGGAGTTATGCACCACTTTATTCATCAGCCTAATAATGATGGTCGATTATTCTTTAAAGGTAACCCCAGCCAGCAAAAAGTGTATACAAAGAAAATCCACTTACCTGCAGGTTCAGTACCTGGTATTTGGGGTGTGGCTGAAATGAGTGTTTACGATATGGCAAGCAATTACCAAAATCATAACTTCACTGAAGTGGTTTTATTTGAACCGACATTTAATGTAATTAATAACTAAGCGACACCCTATTACTTTACATAAAAAAACACCCATAAAAAAAGCACCATACGGTGCTTTTTTTATGTAAATATTTGCTAGAGAAAGCAGCAGAATTTTTAGGTTATAGTGCTAAGTTTTAATACATTGTGCAAGAGTATGCACTTGCAATGGTGTTGGTACACCGCGGACATTAAAACTGCCTAAAAACTGAGTGGGCTGAGCAATATACTGTGCGAATTCTTCAGTTAATAATAAGTCCACACTAAGCTTTTTCGTTAGTTCTTCAAGTCGTGCTGTACGATTAACAGCCGGTCCCATTACTGTAAAATCCAACCGTGATAGTGAGCCTACGTTACCATAGATCACTTTCCCTTCATTCAGGCCAATACCAAATGACAGTTGCGGCATACCTTTGTCCTCAAGTTCTTTATTGAGTGTTTGTAATTGAGTATTCGCATCAATAGCGGCTTGCAGTGCAGCTTGGCAGGCTTGTTTTATAGAGCCTAGCTCATCCGCAGTAAAAACGATGAGCATTGCATCCCCAATAAAGCGTAAAACTTCACCTCCCCGCTCTGTCACAGCATTAGTCACAACTTCAAAATAAGCATTCAGCAGCTGCAACATGGTCTCAGTTGAAAGGGATTCCGTTAACACGGTAAAGTTACGCAAGTCGCTATACCACAGCGCACATTCAATTAACTCCGCATCACCTCGCTTTACAATACCTTTGAGAATTTTTTGTCCAGTACTGGGGCCAACATAAGTATTCAATAAAGACTTAATGGTTTTTCGCGCAGAAAACACTTCTAAGACCGGTAATAAGTATAAAAGGAGTGCTTTCCATTTATTTAAATCACTATTGGAAAAGCCTTTTGGGTCATCACTTGCCACAATAAACGTACTGATACTCTTATCTGTAAACTGAATAGGAAACACCGCATAATCAGTCATTCCCTCGTTTTTTAGTTCCTGTAAAATGATATGGGCATTTGTGGGTAGATTATCTATTAAACGGTGGCGTACTATACGACAGGAGTTGCGCGCTTCTTCTATTGGGCTTCCCTGGTAAGATGTTGTGCTCTCGATACCATGAGATGGTGTAAATACGTCAATCTCTTCCCGGCCACGCCACCATGTATATACACTTGCCCTAATTTCAGGGTCAATCGTATTAAGTGTAATTCGAATTCGCGCAATATTAGCATTATCTTTCATAAGATTGAGCGCAAGTTCCTTCAAAAAAACAGCTGGATCAGTGAGCGTTCTTCCTGTTGTCAATAGCCAGTTGATAGTATTGGTTATACTCCAGCCTGTGTGCCCTCCCCATAGTATGTCTTGCCAATGCTTATTTGATGCCATGAGTAAATTCGCTTACTGTAGTCTGATGATAGTTATTTTATCAGAAATGCGCCTATCTGTTATGGGGATGATCTCCGTATATCACTTTTTTATTGAATAATGAGTTTGTTGTGAGTATAAATTAATCTCAAACAGAAAACATACCTTGATCATTTTTACGATAAACTCTTTTGTATCTATTTTGACTAAAAATGATACAAACTGGTTTGTTTGCAAATGTTGCCTGGTGTTAACAGGTCCTAAGTGACTTGCATCAACATCCTGACAAGCAGAGGCTATATAATTCATTTTAATGGCGATTTTCAAAATAATAAAAGATGTTATAATTATGAAGTTACTATATCTCGACTTTGGCCATTTAGAGGCAGCCCATTCAAGGTGAAAAAACAAACAGGTAAATAAGTGAATAAACACTTAGAACGTGTCTCAAAAATCAAAAAATATACAGATGTCTAAGTAAAAGGTTAATCATTAAGCACAAAGCAGTTTCAAGAAGATAGGAATGGACTCTTCTTCTGTTTACCATTAGTTTCACCAAAAACAAACAGGGAACAAAAAAAGAGCCACAATGTATTATCCAACGGATCTGACTGATAAACAATGGGCAGTGTTAACACCTTTACTCCCAAAGACTAAGTGGCAACTAGG
>NZ_AUAF01000214.1 GCF_000428585.1 Zooshikella ganghwensis DSM 15267
CACCGCACGCTTATGCATAAATTGAGCACGGGTAAGACGTAATGTCGTTAATATCTTCGTCAGTTTATACTGCTCCTGCAGTCGAAAGACATCATGCCATAATGCATTAGGGAAGGGTTTACGGGGTTTAGGACGCTGCCGCCAGGCTTCAAACTTAGCCTTGACGTCTTCCAAAGTTAAAGGGATATCTGTGGGTGAATCGGCTTCCACGGTGCTTCTCCTGAACTATTAACGATGCAGGAAAAGGCTAACAGCAAGGGCTGGGGGGAGTCACGCACGGTTGCAGAGGGGACACGTTGTAACGCTAAATTATAAGTATAGCTTTTTGTCACCCCAATGGGGGCTAAAAACCGTAAGTCATCAAGCGTATTCCAGTTTATAGATTCATCAGTAAGATGCATTAACACAATATGTGTTTCGAAAATCGGCTCGGAAACCCTAAACTGTTCGATATATTCTGGTGTGCATAACCAGGATGGTGTGGCGTGATGGCGACCCGCATAGGTTGTTGAAAGTGTTGCTTTCCAGTCACGATACCACATAAATTTTACGTCAATATCTTCAGTTGCAAAAAGCTTTTTCAACGCAATAGCGTGGTAGCCATGGGGTGGCTCTTTAGTAAAATAGGGTGGCCATTCAGCGACCGCAAAACTAATGGTTTCTGCTTGTGCTGATAAAGTGCAGCAAGCTATGAGTATGCATATACGTTTGAAAGAGGATGAGCCTAACATCATTTGCTGTTCACTAATATGTATTCATTAAATGGTAGACTATTCATTACATAAGACGAGTGTTTTAATGTGTCACAAAGGTGTTTCAAGCCTGAACTGGAGCCATAGATATGAAGTTAATGATGAGTATGCTCACAATGTTGCTTGTTTCTGGTTGTCATTTGCTGTCAACACAAGCCACGTTAGATCCTGCTTATAGAGATTACTTTTTACAAGACCATCAGCGACAGTGTAAACGTGCTGCTGATAATTCGGGCGATCCTAGGGTATGTCCTTGCGTAGCGAACCGTATGTTGAACAAATTACCTGCACAAACCCATGATTGGTTACAACAGGCGTTTATTATTCGTCAACAACAACCCTCAATAAGTCATGACGCTATGTTAGAACAACTAGCCAAAACGACTGGAAAGACGTCTCATGAGCTGCAAAGTGCCATAGAGCAGTCATTAGGCAAGGCATTTGTTGAGGCACAGGCTATTTGTGTAAGGCGCTCACAAGAGTAATTAGGTATTACTAGCCCGTTAAAACCCGTTTGATTGAGAATAACTGTTAAGGTGTTAACGATTAAGGGATATACAAGTGTTGGCTTGTATTGAATTTATAAATATGTCATGTAAATTGGCGAAAGCTTATATTTGAGTCGCTATACTACTGTTTTGAAACATCTGTTTTACTTTTGTTCAAAACGCTGTGCGGTAACGTTGCATGTTTATAATAGAGTGAACTACTACACGTTTTGTAAGCTACAAGTTCGGATTCTACTATCATTTGGGGTCTATCCGCTGAGACCAAATATTTGATATAAATAACGTGCATTAAATGAATTAGGTATTATCAATGAAGAAAACTGTTTTAGCACTCACGGCCGCTGCCGTGTTTACCACAGGATGTCAATCACCGAATCCTTATACTGGTGAATCAGAGTTTAATAAAACATCAAAGTATGGCGGAATCGGTGCATTGGCAGGTGCGGCTGTAGGAGCATTGGCAAATGGTAAGCGTGGTGCTTTAGCGGGTGCTGCTATTGGTGCCGCAGCGGGTGCTGGATGGGGCTATTACGTCGACCGTCAAGAAGATGCATTACGTCAACACCTTAGAAGTACAGGCGTAAAAGTCGTTCGTAATGGTGATCAGCTGTCGTTGATTATGCCCGGAAATATTACATTTAATACTGACTCTTATAATATTCAAGCAGGCTTTTATCGTACTCTAAACTCAGTGGGTATGGTTTTACGTGAGTTTGATCAGTCAGTAGTTGAAGTAGTAGGTCATACGGATAGTACGGGTGGACGTGCACATAATATGCAGCTTTCTGAAAACCGTGCGCGTAGTGTGTCTAGTTACTTGATAAATCAGGGCGTACTTGCTAACCGTGTCCGCTACTATGGTGTGGGACCAGATAGACCCATAGCCAGTAATGGTAATCCCCAAGGGCGTGCGCAAAATCGCCGTGTTGAGATTAACTTGCTGCCAATGTCTGGTGTACAGTACTAGTCGTTATCCAAGATAACTCTTTTACTCGGGGAGGATGCCACAGTGTGGTCATTTGATCAGATGAGGTGTTCCCCCAGGTTGCTAACACCTGGCAGTTAAACTGCTGGGTATAAAGACTCATCGCGGCAACATTTCGCTGTGCGACATCCCCATAAAATTGACTGGTAGGGAAGCGTTTTAAAAGGAAGTTAAATAACGCACATCCTAATCCCTGACGGAAGTAGCTTGGTTGTATGGCCAGTAAAGGAATATAAATCAGTCTTGGCGCAATCTGCTCACAAAAAATCACACCCTGTAGTTGTTGTCTACGATATATTCCCCAGCTAATGCTATTAGTAGGCAAAGCCAACATGCTTTGATAGGTAGAAGTACTTTGATACGAAAGTGTCGTTGAATTATTAGCAAAACTTTCTTTAATCAAATCTTCTATACGTTTTTTTTCCTCTCGCCTATTTGTATCAATAAGGCGAATTAAAGAAGACTCATTCATTATACAAAGTACTGCTTTTGATGCTGTAAGCGAAACAAGCTAAGGACTTGCAGTATTCGCTTTGTTCAAAGTTACTGCTAATGAGATCATTGTTAACATTAGCATACAAACTGAAAGGTTATGTGCATCAAATTTTTATGAAATGGCCCTGGTATGTATAAAGAAGCAATCTTAGCTCTCGGTGTCGGAATATTTGGGTTTATACTTCTTTATATCGTTCTATAAGCTGAGGTTTGCTGGTGAAGTTATTGCTATTAGTCATAGCGTTGGTGGGCAGTGATTGGATGCTGTTTTTCAGTGATGCTAAGGCAGAAACTTCAAATATTGATGTGGTGCGCTTAACCAATGGAGAGTGGCCCCCTTTTATGTCTGAACATTATAAAAACTATGGTGCTGCATCTGATATTGTTTCACGGGCGTTTGCGCTTCAAGGTATTAATGTTGAGTACAGCTTTTTTATGTGGGATAAGGCAATGAGGTTGGCGGCTGCAGGGCAGTGGGATGGTTCTATAGTATGGTCTTGGAATCAAGAACGTGAGCAAATTTTCCACTATAGTGATCCTGTAATAACATTGCGGACTATTTTTTTTCATCGCGTTGATACTCTATTTGACTGGAAAAACTGGTCAGATTTAGAGGGAAAAAAAGTAGGCGCAACCCGGGGATATTATTATGGTGAGGATTTTAAAAAAGCAGAAGAAAATCAATTGATTGAAGTTGTTCGTCAAGATACTGATTTGGACAATTTTAAGCAGCTGCTAAGAAGAAAAATAGACCTATTTGTGGTTGATACAGAAATTGGCTATGAATTATTGAATACGCATTTTCCTTCAGGTATTCGTCAGCTAGTTACTAGTCATCCTCGTACTCTCCGTGAAACAAGCTTTCACTTACTGCTTAACAGGAGTGTGAAGCAGAGTGAATATTTGCTGTCTTTATTTAATGTAGGTCTTAAGGAACTAAAAAGAAGGGGCGAGTACGATCGTATTTTGGATGATGTAATACAAGGTCATTATCGGTTGAACAAGAATAATTAAATTTTAATCTCTACCTTTTAATATCCTCCAGTTATCTGCCAGCCTATAAAATTTAGACCTCATTTTCTGTTAATGAGGCTACACTTAGACCAGAGTGACTTTAAGGTTTTAGTGGAGTTAGGGTTATGATAGCGACTATTCTGAAAACACTATTTTCTGTTTTTATGCTAGTTAACAGTCTGTTTGTCTTTGCTGAAGGCAAAATTAAACTAACCAATGGTGAATGGCCTCCTTATATGTCCGATAATTATAAACATAAAGGGCTGGTCTCTCATATTGTTGAGGAGGCATTCAAAGCAGAAGGTATAACTGTCGAATATGGTTTTTTTCCATGGAAGCGAGCATTTAAAGAAGGAGAACAAGGTAAAGAATGGCAAGGCTCTGTCGGTTGGAGTAAAAACGCCGAGCGTGAGCAGACTTTTTTTTATACTGCCCCCATTATTGAACTAAAAGATGTTTTCTTCCACCGAAAAGACTTGCAGTTTGACTGGAAGACAATTGATGATCTGAAAAATTATAAAATTGGTGCTTCAGTAGGTTACTTTTATGGTAAAGACTTTGAAGAAGCAGAAAAGACTAAAAAAATCAAAGTGTCTCGTACTTCGAAGGATGAAAATAACCTGAAAAAACTAGCCGCAGGAAAAATAGACATATTCCCAGCTACATTGGAAGTAGGCTATGAATTGATTGCAGATAAGTTACCTGAAGGCACCAAAAATGTGTTGACGAACCATCCACGTCCAGTAAGAACAACAAGCTACTACTTGATTATAAGTAAAAAAGTTAAAGACGCTCAAAAATATGTTGATGCATTTAACAGTGGGCTGAAAAAACTTAAAGAGTCTGGTAAGTACGAAAAAATGTTAAGTGATAGTGTTGAAGGTAAATACCGTCCATAGTCGAGGCTTCGAAACGTTTTATATGAGAGCGGTAAAGGACAGTTATTTAACGCTTGTTATCATAATTTTATGCAGTGTTCAATTAGCTCATAGTGAAGAGGTTATTCGTATTACCAGTGGCGAATGGCCTCCATTTATGTCTCAGAAGTACAAGTATTACGGTGCTGGCTCTCATCTTGTCACGGAAGCATTTGCAAAAGAAGGAATCGCGGTTCACTATGGTTTTTACCCTTGGAAGCGATCGATGAAGGAAGCTAAAGAGGGGAGCTGGGATGCGACATTATTGTGGGGTAAGAACGAAGAGCGAGAGGCATTTTTTTACTACAGCAATTCTGTGATTACATTACGTACCGTTTTCTTTCACCGCAAAGATATGCCATTTGATTGGCAGGACTGGTCGGATTTGAAAGGCTATAAGCTAGGCGTAACTCGTGGTTACTACTATGGTGAGGGTTTAAAAAAAACCATTGAGCAGAAAATTATGCAAGTGGATATTGCCAATACCGATACGATCAATTTCCATAAGCTTTTGGCAGGGCGTATTCAGCTATTTGTTATAGAGCCTGAAGTGGGCTACGAGTTACTGGCAGAGAATTTTCCTGACAGCAGTCGTGACTTATTGACCAACCACTCTCGCCCGTTACGTGAGGCAAACCCCCTTATGTCAGGATAGTTGTCGCCTCACCTGAAGTAAAAATCTAAAGAAAGGGGCGCAGGTGAATGATGAGTGAAGCGCGTATCAAAAGAAAGAAAAGAAGATATTCTAGCGAAGATGATGCCACCCCATAATATGAGTGTTCCAGCACTTGCAGAAGAAACCGGTATTTCAGCAAAAACCCTGTATAATTGGCGTCAGGTTGCGAAAAGAAAAGGCTGTGTTATGCCCGGAAACAAGAAGAATGCTGAGCAGTGGTCCTCAGCCGATC
>NZ_AUAF01000215.1 GCF_000428585.1 Zooshikella ganghwensis DSM 15267
ATGGTTTCGCAGCCTGAATTGTAATACCAATGAGGGATCAATTCACTTCTAACTAATTGATTTTTCTTATTTATTCAGCTTTTTGTCCTGTACATAGATTTTAATGTTAGAAAATCCTTCATGCTCGTGTTTGTTATTGCTCTGTGCAAATGCATTACCAGTGCATATCAGGGCAACACAAATTGAGGCGAGTACATTTCCATTAGCCATAATAAACTCCCTGTTAATTTATGAATGAGTTAAAAACAGTAGTTGTAATTTTTTTAACCTCAAATTTATTAAAGTGGAATTATGTTTTGCATCTCTGATATGTTGTCATTTTAATTGGGGGTTAATTCCTTTTAGTTGTTTGATATGGTATTTCCAATACCCAAAACGCAGGGCTGGTTGCAGGATGAGTCTGCTCTGTGAAGATTAGCGATAGCAATCATAGCTGTTTAAAATCGCTATGGATTGCGCGCTTAACATTATTATTGATGGGCATGTTTAAAGATAGTTGACGTAACTGACTTGTTCAATCTGCATTGGTGAATTTGTGCTGTCGTTAGTATTCAATAATTAATATACTTATAGTGACTGGTTACTATTGCTCATATTAATCGGGTATTTTTGTACTTATATATTTTTTAAATGGTTATGGGGTATTATTGTTTTCGGAAGGTTGGTGAGAGTTTATATGCTAATAATTTAAATAAACTGTCTTATATACTTTTCTGTTTCGTGATTTTTGCAGATAATTGAAACACCTTCCTTGGATAAGCTGCCAAGTTTGATTTTTAGTGGTGAGCTAACGGAGTTATGTGTATCAATGCTCAAACGATACTCTTTTTGATGCTCAAAATAAATTGATTTTGTGAATAAAGACAGTTTTCCCTGGTACTTATTAAAATCAATATAACTAATATGTCCACTATCGATTTGATAGTTATTTCGATGGCAATAATTTTGTATTTTATCTAAAAAAAAGAAAGGATTTTTTATAATGACAGCAGTATCGCCTAGTTCAAAACATGTTTTGTCGATGAGCGGCTTAGTATTATGGCTTAAGTGTGTAGGATTAACTGCACACATACAATAAATGTAAGGGTTATCATTTCGAGTATCAAATATAATTGGGTTATAATGATTTTTAATAACTTTATTATGAGCTGTTATTGACGATATACTGCGTTGTACTATATGTGTGAATCCTTCGTAAATATCACGACGCTGAGCATTGTATACAGGTCTTCTAAACATTCTTAATCGTTGTAATAAAATTTCACCTTCATGGTGAAATCTTTCCATAAATTCACTTTCACCAAACTTTACGAGTAAAAAAATGCCTTTATCCATAATGCCACCCTCCTTGTGATCATTGACTAAATAATATTCAAGATGGTGGCTGGTTACAACAAGTCAATCCCTTAAAATTTTGAATAAATTATTAAGGGAAAAGTTTCAGTTGTAATATGCTAACAACACTTCGTTTTGAGTATCATTATGTACCTCTAATTCTTCTTACCCGAAAAGAACGGCCTTTTAATTTTCCTTCAGATAACTTTTTTAAGGCGGGTTTACTCGCTTCTCGTGATACGGCAACATATGCACAATTGTCAAAAATATGGATTTTGCCGACCTGTTTCCCTGCAATACCATTTTTACCTGTTAATGCTCCAAGAATATCACCTGGTCTTACTTTTTGTTTTTTTCCTCCATCTATTTGTAACGTAACCATAGATGGTTTATCGGAACGTTTTTCTAATAGATTAAAAGCGGGAAGTGGTTCTGGTTGAATGAATGTATCCAGCATATCTTCAATTTTTGCCATTTTATGCTGTTCATTTTCACAGTAAAGAGTACAAGCTGTGCCTTTGCTACCGGCTCTACCCGTACGTCCGATGCGATGTACATGCACCTCAGGGTCTTTGGCAATATGGTAATTGATAACAAGGTCAACAGAGTCAATATCCAATCCACGGGCTGCTACATCTGTGGCTACGAGAATGGTAATGCTCTGATTAGCAAACCTAACAAGTACTTGATCACGAGCTTTTTGTTCTAAATCGCCATGTAATGCTAAAGCACTGAATCCATGTTGGCGTAACGTTTCCGCGACCTCTTGTGTTGCTTGTTTGGTGCTGCAAAAAACCACTGCAGATACGGGGGCGAATTTGATAAGCGCTAGTCGTAATGCAGTATCACGTTGCTTATTATTTTCTAGTTTATAAAAATATTGTTTAATTTTTGTGGGGTTGTCCATTGTCGTTGCCTGCACCATGAGAGGGTGCTGCATAATACGGCTGGCAATGGCTTGTATCTGATCGGGGTAGGTTGCACTAAATAACAGTGTTTGTCGCTGGTTAGGTATTTTATTGATAATCGCATCAAGCGCATCTTGAAAGCCCATGTCTAACATGCGATCAGCTTCGTCTAGTACAAATGCGTCTAAGTGATCCAGTTGAAGAGTGCCTTTACGTAAATGCTCTTCTATACGGCCAGGTGTACCTACGATGATATGAGCACCATGCTCAAGTGAGCTAATTTGAGGGCCAAATGGCATACCGCCACATAACGTGAGCACTTTAATATTGTGGATAGTGCGGGCTAACTTGCGAATTTCTTTGGCGACCTGATCTGCCAGCTCTCTTGTGGGACACAGTACCAGCGATTGGATTCTGAAGTGCCTAACATCAAGCTTGTTTAGTAAGCCCAGTGCAAAAGCTGCGGTTTTTCCTGATCCTGTTTTTCCTTGGGCAATAACATCTTGTCCTTGCAAAATGGCAGGTAGACTTTGCTGCTGAATGGGGGTCATGGCTTTGTAACTAAGGGATGCCAGGTTTTGTAGTAACGCTGGCTGCAGCTTAAGGGTGCTAAAAGCGGTGTGGTGCATTAAGAATACCTGAATTCTGTTGTTGCCTGTCATTGCAACTCTAGAGGTTGTTCACCCTTGGTGTTGGGCTTCACCTCTGTGTAATTGAACAGCCTTTAACCTTGACTACGACAATGATTAGTTAATGTAAGTGTTAAAGGAGGTTCTTACGAGAGCACATTGAGGTTTTCGTGAGGCGCATTGTAACAGATTAAGTGCTGATAAACAGGTTTATTTTAACCATCGTTCTTGCTCTGATGAGCCGCTTTTATTAATAAAAAAATTGGCTACTTCTGGAAAGAATAAAAGGAAATCTTCTTCAATTGATTCAAGATTTGCGGTTATTGCGGGTAAGTAGCTTGATGCGGTTTCTTTGGCAAGTATTCTTGGGGATAGCCGATGATCTAAGCGATTAAGGGCAAAAATTACACCCGAAAAATTTACGTAACTTGAAAGAATATTATGAGAAATAACTCGCTTAATAAAGTCAGAAGCTGACTCAGGTAGAGTATCTATAGTCTTGAGAGAATTATTATTGAATGTACTAATAAACTCATTTAGCTCAGTATTAATGAATTGCCCCCAGTGCTTAGTTAATAAATGATCAAATATAATGTCGACTACCACTCCTTTAAGGTACCCTTTTGTACCAAGTCTGGTTTTTGCTCTGCTTACATGTTGATTGGTATCAGTGAATGAATCAATCCAGCCGTGCATTTGTATACCATCTCGATGCGATGAGCTACAACCAGGCCATGGTTTCCCTTTAAGCGGATCAGCCAGTAAATTGCCGAGCTGATACTCAATGTTTTTTTTGGATAATACGATATGGGCAAGGTAATTCATTTCACTACTACTGGCTTAACGTATACCGTGCGATGGTATATTAACAAACTGATTCAAGCATTGCCTAGCTGCTTTTTGCCGTACCTCATCACGCTTAAGAAAGCAATAATAATATTTTGATGTATAGTTTGCATCCTATATGACGAATATAGATGATGGTGAGTGAATTTTGATCATTTGATGGGGAGAGGCTGATAAAACTGTACTTAAACCCGTTGATAGAGTATCTCACGATAATATATACCCACAACGAAGGGTTTTTAGTGGGGCTAGTTTGTTCTGTTAAGACAAGCGATAGCATCAACAGTTTTTTAATGGTGCTAGCTGGGCCGTCAAGCGATGAAGCCCCTGGGCAAGTTTACTGCTGTGAAACTTGCGGTGGCCACTGTAATTGATATAGCAGCGCTGCTGGGCGGTTATATTAATAAGAGACTTGGGTGGCCGTTAAATGCTCCTCGGCAATAGCGCCTGCATTGCTCTACTATATGACATCCATGTCATTATGCATAAACTGCATTCCCACTATCCTTGGTGGTCAAGAGCGCTGACAACAAACCCTAAAAATGATTCGTGAAGAATATACTTTAGTCTAATTGACTCCATCATAAAATTTTTTTCTAATGCCCGCATAGCAAAACACTAAATTACTAATACTTGTATAACTAGTGTGATAAGTCAGCTGTTAGTAATTATGGAGTTTGATTCTTAATTGGATAATTTGTCTGAGATATTGACTGCCTGCACCGTACTGTAAGGCTGGAGTTTAATCGACTATTTTTTTGTGAGATAAAAGATGTCTAATGAAAAAGTAAATTCTATTTATAATACACTAGCTGAATATCTTGAAATTCATGTCAGTGAGTTAAAAGAAAGTACCAGTCTGGAAAATGAGTTGCTGCTAGATTCAACAGAACTGATTTGTATTATAGCTACATTAGAAAAAAAAATGAATATTGACTTGCAAAATGTTCCCTTTGAAGATTGGGTTGTAATTAATGATATAGTTAAAGCAGTTGAGCAGAAAGTTAGAGAGGTTATGTAGAAAAATAGAATAAAAAAAGCATATAATAAACTATGGGGTAGGCGTGAAATCGGTGTTCAAAACTTTTCATGTGGTTATACCCTGCACGTATGGCTTCTGGGTTTTGTTATCTACACTCTTGACGACCTAGGATAGTGGGAATGCAGTTTATACAGGCGCATTTAACTGCCAACCCAATAACCTATTCATATAAGCTCATACGGCTTCGTCACTTGATGGCCGTATCTAAAAACCATTCGTATTGGGTATATAACAAGATGCATTAATTTTTTAATGAAAATAAAGTTGTCCAATTTGATGATGCTTTAATAAGGGTACCTCTAAAAATGTTACCAAAATTTCAATATTTTTAGGAAAGATCTTAAATTATAGAAGGTAAATACGATTGTTTATTATTTGACACCAAAATTCACGTTTTATGGGCTCTACAGTGCTAACTACTATCTTACAAAAAGAGATAGTTCTTCCTTTTTTCAAATTGCAGGCGCACTTTTCCTACTTAATGTCACGAACCGCCTCATGTTATAAACTATATTCATCATACCTACTTTCAACTGATGACGTGCAAAGCCTATCACTCGTGAATAAAGTCCACCTTGCT
>NZ_AUAF01000216.1 GCF_000428585.1 Zooshikella ganghwensis DSM 15267
CGGTAAGGGTGTCGTTAAGAGCCTGAACAAACGTTATCACATGGGGAATTGGGGTAATCAACACAAGTCGTCATCTAGTCGCCATTAAAGTAGAAGCACGATATACTACACTATCACTGGTCTACAGGTGTCGTGTTGATCGTTCTTTGCTAGGCGAAGAAATGGAGCCATACCTGTAGTCCAGCCTTCTGAACCTCTCTCCCTGCTAGTCAAGCATTAAAAACTTCGGAATCGAGTGACAGCACCCTGGTATTGTTCTGAATGCAATAATATGTAATTACTAAAGGGTATTAAAGTAGATCAAAATATTATGAAAATTGCACCTGTATATCCAGTAGGCCTTATATACAGGTGTGTTGGTATAACTTACAATCGTTAGCCCTAAAAAAACGTGTATACCGTTTACTGAATAAAGCTACCAGTCTACCAGTAAAGCTAAGTTCAGTAAGAACAGCTTCAGATTAAGCAGTGGTATAGTTAATGCGGGTTTTAAAGGGGAAGTGTTTCGGGCTTTAGCACCAAATAAACCCTTCGTGAATCAATTTTATACTCGCTATCCATAGCGTTTACCTTAGCGGGCCTGCGACGCTGCTCTATGGCTGTCATGATGTTATGTATGAGAGCAATGCGGGAACAATGGCTGAGGAGCTTTTAACTGCCACCACAGTCTCCAGCTGCCCTCTTGAGTTCTAGAGGATAAAAGTCTTTCGCTGTGGGTATTTTAAATAAAGGGCTTACTTATAACTCGACTTTGGCCATTTAGAAGCTAAGGCATTGCAGGTAAAGCAATACTGTTAGTGGTTATAACCTGAATTAACTCATGTCTAATGAAAACCATGATATGAATTAATTCTAACCCGTTGTTTCTAATAGCTTATTTTTAGCCGTCATGTGTATTCAATAATGGCCAAAGCCGAGTTATAAGCAAAGTAAACTCTGTAGAAGAACAATTTTGTTTCATGTGAAGAGTCTGGTTGTGTTATTGCTTTTAGCAGTAGATTATCTCAAGGGGTGTGTAAATTATCATGAAAACAGTGCAGGGTAGTCCATTAGCTCTGTTACCTTTATTGGTATTTTTAGTTATATTTTTGGGCAGTGGTATTTACTATTCACAACAAAACATCGATTTTGCCTTTTACCAAATAAAGGCACCTGTTGCCGTATTACCAGCCATTATTATCGCAATGATGATGGGGCGTGAAACCTTAAACCAGAAAGTTGAAACTTTTTTGAAGGGAATTGGCGATATGAATATCGTCATGATGTGTATGGTGTTTTTGCTGGCAGGGGCATTTGCCAGTGTAACTAAAGCCATTGGTGGAGTTGATGCCACAGTGAATTTGGGCTTGCATATCATTCCTCAGCAACTGATTTTACCTGGTATTTTTGTGATCTCAGCTTTTATTGCAACAGCTATGGGCACCTCGATGGGGACTATCGCTGCTATGGCGCCTATCGCCGTAGGATTTGCAAATACGGCTGATGTTTCACTAGGTTTGGCAGTAGGCGCTGTAATTGGTGGTGCAATGTTTGGTGATAATTTATCCATCATTTCTGATACAACCATTGCAGCAACACGCACTCAAGGGTGTGAAATGCGCGATAAGTTTAAGTTGAATTTTCTTATAGCAACACCTGCTGCAGTGGTAACAATGGTTGTTTTGTTTGTGCTAGGTGATACCGGCAGTGTTCCTCAACCTGAAGAAATTAATTTTCTTTTAGTATTGCCTTATTTGGCGGTACTTGGCTTGGCGTTAGCTGGGGTCAATGTATTGGTTGTTTTGATGAGTGGTATCATCATTGCGGGTATAACAGGTATATACCATTCTTCTGACTACACAATAGAAACACTGTCGAGCAATATCTTTGATGGCTATAGCAATATGCTGGAAATCATGGTGCTGTCGATGTTTATTGGTGGTCTGAGCGCGATTATGAAAGCACGTGGAGGCTTAACCTTTTTAGTCAGTTTAATTCAGCGTTTTACTGAGCGTCGGGGTTTACAGCGTCGAGGTGGAGAAGCAGGAATAAGTGCACTTGTGAGTATTGCAGGGTTTTTTACCGCAAATAATACCGTTGCTATTTTAATTTCAGGTAGTTCTGCGCAAGAAATAGCGACAAAAAATGGTATTGATGGGCGACGCAGTGCCAGTTTATTAGATATTTTCTCCTGTGTTATTCAAGGCTTACTTCCATATGGCGCACAAATATTGCTCGCAGGATCAGTTGCTAGCATGTCGCCGCTTGAGCTGATCAGTAATGTTCACTACTGCTGGTTATTAGGACTTTCTGCAATCATTGCGATTATTTTTGGTTATCCAAAATCGAACGCTGTTGCAGCAAAAGAGCCTGCAACTTGTTAAGTGAAAATAGCATCAAAGGGGTACATAATAAGTGTACCTCTATGAATTCTCCTTCCTTCATGAGTCTTTTTCAGTACCATATCTCTCTATTTTTCCCACACATGCATGATGTAATTGGGCTTTTTTGGTTATTTCCTGGTCTAATTTGCTAGGGCCTGTTAACCCTAAGGATTAATGGAAGCAGTCGTCAAGCTATGATAACAAACCCTACGAAAATGTCAGGAACGCATTAGGGTCGCTGCAGTAAAAAAGAATTTATCGCCAGCGAAATAATTGACTGAGCAGATAAGGATCATCAAAGTGACGTTGCCCAATAAATAAGGTGGCGTGATTTCCCCATTGTCGCATAGCTCCTGGAGACGGGACCCCAGAGGGCCATAATATCCACCGTTCGGCCCGTTCAGTTGTTGAAACAATCCCAAACTCCTCGTCAAAGAGACTTTTTCGCTCACCAGAGGGTAAAGGTAAACTTCTAAGCTGGTTATAACTTTGGAGTGTATAGGCTTTGTCTGCTTTTGCAGCAGTTGTATCCAGCTCAAGTGGTTGAATGCCAGTAATGTGGTGCTCGGCAGAACTGATTGATATAGCCCAGCGTGCTGGGTGAGAGGTTTTAGGTAAATCAATAGGAATTATTAATGGTGGTTCTAATTGATTGGTCACTTGTTTAGTTTGTAGCCTCTCAGATAAGGGAAAAAAAGTATGATAACAGCCACAGGTATGGATACTGTCAAAAATTAGTGGCTTTCCTTTTTCTGTTAGTGTAACTCGCCAAATAACACCATCTAAGTTGCCACTATAAATATCCAAAATGCTACTGGCAGGTCGTTCTTTAAACCAAATAATATAGTTCAGCTGTAAGAGTGCTTTGCCATGAAACCGGGTCATTGAGGTTAGGGTGTAGGTGACGGGCTGATTACTAACTGTTGGTTGTGGTGTTAGTACTACTTCACCTGGTGTGTCATAGTCTCCTTGCTTTTGGATAGACCAAACTGGCGCGTAATGATAAAACAGTTTTTCTAATTGCTCTGGTCTCAGCAGTGGCAGCTGTAGTGCATTATTTTGGTAGGCGTGTCGAAACCAGCTTTGAATGGTGTCAGTGCTTAGTGATGTTGCTGATGGCACTTTTTGTTCTGGCGGGTAAATGACCGTATTTTTTAACGTGGTTACGCTAGATTGATTAAACTGTTGGCTTGCCTCTTCATGCCAGGCAGCTATTCCCGGGACCAAAAAATACTGTGTGAGGGGGTACAGCCCCGCCCACTGCCGCCAACTAATATAGGCGTCAGGGTAACGAAATTCACGCAAGGCACTAAAAAACTGATCGTTATCGACCAGTTTGCTAAATGTTTGCTGAAGACAGCTGTCAATTTTTTGCGCATGGAGTGTCTGATAAGATTTTGGTAAATTCGCAACATCAATTTCCCAGGCTTTATTTGTTTCCTGATAAGCTTGAGCAAGCCAAGCTGTGCGACGAGGCCCTGTGTCTAGAGTGTATATGTAACTGGCTAACAAGCGATTAATGCGCACATAGGGATACTGAGGAACAGGCTGAGTTTGCTGATCCATTGTGTGCTGCTGTGATAGTTGATGGTATTGCTCTGTCAGGTAGCTATGACATTTGCTTTCTATATAGGGTGTAGTTGCCTGCTTGGTAGAGGGTTGTACGCTACAGCCCGTCAAACTGCAATACAGCACATAAAGTGTAATTAACCAGGCGGCTTGTTTGATATTTATCATTTCACTGTAATAAAACACCTTTTTTTGAGAGGCTGCTTGATAGGGGAGCCATTCTGGGTTGGGATTAGTTAGTTGTTTTTTTATAATACCTGATATTACTAGTGAATGATTAAGACGTGAATAATTGAGATAGATTTTATTGCAGCTTTTTTGGGGATATGGGTAAACTATCAAGAAATTGGTACGGATGTAATCACGCTTGAACTGAAAGTTAAATATTTATACAGCGTTTACCCATGTTTTGTGTCGTGGTTATATCTTGAAGTGGGTTCCACAACTTTAGGTTAGGTGTTTAGGCTGGGAAGCACTCCATGCCAGGGAAGCTGTTGTGAAGTCGTATCGTTATTGTAGTGTTGACTGGTTGGCGAGTAACAATATCCATAAGAACTGGGATATTCAGCATGTTAACACTTAACTAATGCAAAAAGGCTAACGTTTTAAGGAGCCAGTATGTTGTCTAAAGCGCTTGGAATGGGGCTCATTATATGGAGTTTAATTATTCCTGCAGGGTATGCAGAAACTATTCATCTTCTCACTGAAAATTTCCCCCCCTTAAATATGTCCGCGGATGAAAAAAACTTTGCCCGCGGCAATAATGTGACGGGTATTACGACAGATATTGTTAGATTAATGTTTAAACGAGCGAATATTGATTACCGGGTGACCCTGCGTTTTCCATGGAAACGAGTCTATGATACTGCGCTAAAGCAAAAAAATTATGGTGTTTTTTCGACCTCCAGAACACCAGAAAGGGAAGCGCTCTTTCAGTGGGTTGGTCCACTGGCTGAAGAGTACTGGGTATTACTGACTAAGGCTGACTCACCTATTACCATCAATTCTTTGTCAGATGCAAAGCCATGGCGAGTAGGCGGTTATAAGGATGATGCCTTAACAAAGTTTCTTACCAGTAGGGGGATAAGCGTTCTCGAAGCAGCTTTGTTGCAGTACTGAATCATCTGGTCTTTTGAGGTTGTTTAGACAGATTTATAGCTTTGAGGCATGCCCAGCGACGTAAAACGATTTAATACACCACAAGCAATTTTTACTTCTACTTTTTGATTGCTCATTTCTCGGGCATGCAACTGATTACCAAACGTCCGCTTGTAACGTTGCATGGCTGTCTCCGATCCACTTCGCTTACCGTATTGGTGATGCTGTTGCCAGGCATGTTGCCCCTTGGCTGCTATTT
>NZ_AUAF01000217.1 GCF_000428585.1 Zooshikella ganghwensis DSM 15267
TAGGATAATCGTTAACCAATGACGCTGAATTCGACTTAACCCAGACGATTGAAAAGAAACGGTAAGGGTGTCGTTAAGAGCCTGAACAAACGTTATCACATGGGGAATTGGGGTAATCAACACAAGTCGTCATCTAGTCGCCATTAAAGTAGAAGCACGATATACTACACTATCACTGGTCTACAGGTGTCGTGTTGATCGTTCTTTGCTAGGCGAAGAAATGGAGCCATACCTGTAGTCCAGCCTTCTGAACCTCTCTCCCTGCTAGTCAAGCATTAAAAACTTCGGAATCGAGGGCTAGCACCTAGCTGTTCATTACTCCATGTGCCTGTTGATTTAGAGCTGGAAACACAATTGGATACAAAGGTTAAACCAGGGTTAGCTTTTGCGATTCAAAAGTTACAGGAGTTATCAGCATTAGCCCTTGGCTTACGTGAAGGTGAAGCACAAATTGCTGATCAGCTTGCGATCTCTGATCAGGGGCTTCAAGCTCGAGAGCTTGCGGTGCGTCCTGTAGTGCAGAAGCGTTTGTCTGCGCTAACAGCTCAAGCGGAACAACGCTCACAACCCTACGCTGAGCGTGCTAAAGTGCAACGGGCAGTGCTGCAACTACCCTTGTTACCAACCACCACAATTGGCTCATTCCCTCAAACTTCTGCAATACGTCAGTTGCGGGCAAAGTTTCGCAAAGGTGATATCGATTTAACCCAATATCACCAGTCATTACAAAAAGAAATTCAATTTGTTATTCAAAAACAGGAAGCGCTGGATCTTGATGTTTTAGTGCATGGTGAGCCAGAACGAACAGACATGGTGGAATATTTTGCTGAGCAATTAGCTGGTTTTGTTACCACACAATATGGTTGGGTACAAAGTTACGGCTCGCGTTGTGTACGTCCACCGATTGTTATTGGTGATGTAGAACGGCAACAACCAATGACGGCAGGCTGGAGTGCTTTCGCTCAGTCTTTATCTAACAAGCCTGTGAAAGGTATGCTGACAGGACCAGTGACTATTCTCCAGTGGTCTTATCCGCGTGATGATGTGGCTCCTGAAGTCAGTGCATTTCAGATTGCGCTTGCGCTCCGTGATGAAGTGGCGGATTTGGAAAAAGCAGGTATTCACATTGTACAAATTGATGAGCCTGCATTCAGAGAAGGGGTGCCTTTACAAAAAGCGGCACAAGCCCATTATTTACATTGGGCAACACGTGCCTTCCGTATCGCTTCTGCCGGCGCTAAGCCCACTACACAAATTCATACGCACATGTGTTATAGCGATTTCAATAGTATTATTGAGCATATCGCAGCAATGGATGCGGATGTGATTACGATTGAAAGCACTCGCGCCAAAATGCAACTATTGGCGGCTTTTGAAGCCTTTAGTTATCCTAATGAAATTGGGCCTGGAGTATACGACATTCATTCACCCAGTGTGCCTACAGCAGATGATATTGTTAAGCTCTTGCAGGCGGCAATGAAATATATTCCTGTTGAACGACTCTGGGTTAACCCTGATTGTGGGTTGAAAACTCGCAATTGGGAGGAGTGTGAGCTTGCTTTAGCGGCAATGGTGAACGCTGCTAAGCAGCTGCGTCAGTCGATTGCTTCGACGCCAGTAGGCAAGCAAGCTGAGTTAGCCCACTAACAGCATAAAGATGAAGATGCTTAATACTAAAATTTAATCGTGAAGGGGAGAGCTATACAGATCTGGTTGTATAAATAAAGTGGACCCGATAAAATGGCTGTATCTATATACAGTAAGGAGAATGTCCACCTTATGCAGCAACAATGGCAAGATGTAACCAGTGCTTTGCCTCCTCCATCCAGCCGGGTTGACCTTGTTGTTGATCCGGCTTTTTCATGTTCAATTGTTCGTGGCTACTTTAAAAAAGATAATGAGTTTTATGTGTTTGATGGTTTGAAAATTACTCACTATGTACGTAAGTGGCGGTTAATTGATGAAGATTTACAGCTACAACAAATCGCATCCTAAGCATTTGTTAGAAAGGGAATAGGACTTTAGTGTAGAATCCCTCATGTTTCAAACAAATAAATGAGTGGATTTATGTAAGTCTGCAATGATGCGCTTAAGTAAGTCCACATGTAATGAGTCAGTTGTGGACTAAGATATGGCGATTAAAACAGCAATTGTCGGGTATGGTTATTCTGCAAAAACATTTCATATTCCCTTTCTGATAAACAGTGAATATTTTGAGCTGGTTGCCATTAAGAGCAGTAAGCCTGATGAGATCAATAAAGAATTACCTGGTGTTCAAGTTTATTCTGAAGTAAATGAGCTGCTAAAAAGTTCTGATGCTGAATTAGTGATAATTACTGCACCAAGTCAATATCACTATGAGTTGGCAACATCATGTCTTCAAGCCAAAAAGCATGTGGTTATCGAAAAGCCGATGGTGTCAGAAATTGCACAAGGGCAGTCGTTAGTAAAACTTGCTGAGCAACAGGGTGTTATTTGCTCTGTGTATCATAACCGGCGTTGGGATGGTGATTTTCTCACGGTTAAGAAGCTGATTAGCAGTGGTAAGTTAGGTGCGGTACGTTATGTGGAATCCCATTATGACCGGTTCCGCCCACTGGTGAGAGACCGTTGGCGTGAGCAACCAGGTCCAGGCACAGGTATTTGGTTTGATTTGGGGTCACATTTATTGGATCAGGCACTGTGTTTATTTGGTTTGCCCCAAGCAATAACCGCTCGGTGTATTCCTCTGCGAGATAACTCTACGACAACTGACTTTTTTCATGTGTTATTACACTATCCTCAGTTAGAAATGGTATTGCATGGCAGTCCTTATTCTGCAGCCCCCAATATTCGTTTTCAAATTCAGGGCACCAAAGGTTCCTTTATTAAATTAGGTTTAGACCCGCAGGAAGAACAGCTTAAAGCTGGGGTAAAACCTCTGGAAAGCCCAGGAGTTATGAATTCGAAATGGGGTAAGGATAATATTGAGCAATATGGTGTTTTGTACACTGAAGAACAGCAAGAAGTCATCACAACTGAAGATGGTTGTTACCAAAATTATTATCAAGCCATTGCCGATGCGATTTTAAAAGGCCATGATGTACCTGTTACTGCACAAGAAGGACTGGATGTCATTAAACTTTTAGCGCTAGCAGTTTTAAGTAGCGATCAAGGTAAAACCTTATCAGTTGATGATTTTTTCAAATAATATTTATATTGGTTATATTTTCTAACAGGCGAAGGATTCGCCTTTCTAATGTAGGCTAAAAAGGACTTTTTTATGGCTAAACGTATCCTTGTTGTAGGAGGGGGGATTGGGGGAACAATGACAGCTAATAGCTTGGTTGTTAAGTTTTACCCTGAGATTTTGGCAGGTAGTGTTGAGATAATGATGTTATCTAACTCTCCATGGCATGAATACAAACCTGCCAATATGTATGTTGCCTTTAATGCATATCATCCTCATGAATTAAGACGTAAACAATGTTCATTATTGCGCCCTGAAATAGAGTTTTCAGTGGATGAAGTGATAGCGTTTGAGTTTAATAAAAACCATGTCGTTTGCCAGAGTGGTAAACAATATGAATATGAATACCTTGTGATTGCAACTGGTTGCGTACCTTCACCTGAGCGTATTGAAGGGCTAAAAGAAGCCGGTGACCATTTTTACCAAACAGCACCGGCCAAACAACTTGCAGAAAAACTACGTTCCATTAAAGAAGGTCGTATTTTTATTACGGTGACTTTTCCAGAAACCCCAAATGTACCTCATCAATGTGGCATTGCACCAATCGAAACTACGCTGATGCTTGATGAATATTTACGTAAGCGTGGAGTACGAGATCAAATTGAAATCATTTACAGTTATCCAACAGTTGCACAGCTGCTACGAAATTGTCTTTTTTTACAAAAACCTACCTGTGATGTATTACCAACGATTTTTGATAATAAAAATATTAAGTATCAACGCAGCTTTACCCTGGATAAAGTAGATCCTGAAGCAAAAGTGGCATACTCAAAAGAAGGCGCTAAACAAGAATTTGATATTCTAATGGCGACCCCGCCCATTCGAGCGGTAGATGCAGTCATTCAATCAGGTGTATCACAAGCTGCAAATAATGAAGGCTGGCTGCCCACAGATCATGAAACATTAAAAATGTATGGTGCAGATAATGTATATGTGTTGGGTGATACTGTTGATTTACCTGTGAGTAAAGCAGGTGGGAGCTGTCATAACCAGTCGCCCGTAGTAGTAGAAAATATTGCTTCAGAAATGCGCCGAGGTTATACCTCTGCTATTTATGATGGAAAGGTACAGGCTGTTGCGCAAATGGGGTTGGATGCAGGTATGCCTCTTTGGTATGACTATCGTAGTGATGTACAAGTAGCCCCTCCGACAAAGTTGGGAGGATTAATGCGTAAAACCTTTAACCGTGGAATTTATTGGGCTGTTGCCCGTGGTTTGGTTTAACGCAGTCATTTTTACAAGGAGGTATGTACATGACCGTTGAAGCAAAAAACACTGATTTACCAAATCGTGATAATGAATCTCACACAGGAAAAGTAGAAAACATTGATACTGCGGGCTTGGATAAAATTATCGAAAAAATTTCACCATTAGCTGAAGTGGGAAGGTTTGATAATATTGTTGATCTGTTATCTTTGATTTCTGATAATATTGAATTTCTGGATGAAGCTATGCTGGAAAAACTAAGTAAAACAGGTGAAGATCTTTTAGCGCTTAGTTGGACTACAGGAAACGCAATTCGCATGGCTAATGCAAATACAGAAAAACTACAGGAACCACCGCGCTTATTTCAACTTATTCGAGCAATAAATGACCCTGAAGTACGGCGAGCCTTGCACTTTATTATCGAATTTATGCGAATTATTGGCAGACAAATGAAAACAGTGGATTAGTCAATATTTTACTTATGCAAAGCATGAATAAATTTGTGTTTCAAACAGTAGAAGACCATACTTGGTCTCTACTGCTTACGGTGTTCCCCAGGGCAATCGCATATAAAAATACAACAAAATCAGTATAATAGGATGATTAGCAACTGACTTAGAGCATCACATTGGAAAAAAATAATACAATTGCAGATCATTTTAGTCACTTAGACGACCCTCGAGTTGAACGCCATCGTCGTCATACGTTGGTTGATATCATTACTATTACGATTTGTGCTGCGTTGTGTGGAGCAGATGATTGGGTTGCTATTGAGCGATTTGGTAAGGCCAAGGAAGCATGGTTTCAAGGCTTTCTAGAATTGCC
>NZ_AUAF01000218.1:0-2500 GCF_000428585.1 Zooshikella ganghwensis DSM 15267
CCACACTACCATCGGCGCTGAGCAGTTTCACTTCTGAGTTCGGGATGGAATCAGGTGGTGCCCACTCGCTATCGTCGTCAAGCATAAACCTTTAGCAGAATCGTAACTACAACTCACTCAAATCACTTTGGCGTTATATGGTCAAGCCTCACGAGCCATTAGTACTGGTTAGCTCAACGCCTCACAACGCTTACACACCCAGCCTATCAACGTCTTAGTCTTAAACGGCTCTTCAGGGGCCTTACAGCCCAGGGAGACTTCATCTTGAAGGGGGCTTCCCGCTTAGATGCCTTCAGCGGTTATCCCGTCCGAACTTAGCTACCCGGCAATGCGTCTGGCGACACAACCGGAACACCAGTGGTTCGTCCACTCCGGTCCTCTCGTACTAGGAGCAGCTCTCCTCAAGTCTCCAACGTCCACGGCAGATAGGGACCGAACTGTCTCACGACGTTCTAAACCCAGCTCGCGTACCACTTTAAATGGCGAACAGCCATACCCTTGGGACCGGCTTCAGCCCCAGGATGTGATGAGCCGACATCGAGGTGCCAAACACCGCCGTCGATGTGAACTCTTGGGCGGTATCAGCCTGTTATCCCCGGAGTACCTTTTATCCGTTGAGCGATGGCCCTTCCATTCAGAACCACCGGATCACTAAGACCTACTTTCGTACCTGCTCGACATGTACGTCTCGCAGTTAAGCGCGCTTATGCCTTTACACTAACCGCATGATGTCCGACCATGCTTAGCGCACCTTCGTGCTCCTCCGTTACGCTTTGGGAGGAGACCGCCCCAGTCAAACTACCCACCACACACTGTCCTCGACCTGGATTACAGGTCAGAGTTAGAACCTCAAACATACCAGGCTGGTATTTCAAGGTCGGCTCCACCAGAACTGGCGTCCCGGCTTCAAAGCCTCCCAGCTATCCTACACAAGTAGGTTCAAAGTCCAGTGTGAAGCTGTAGTAAAGGTTCACGGGGTCTTTCCGTCTAGCCGCGGATACACTGCATCTTCACAGCAAGTTCAATTTCACTGAGTCTCGGGTGGAGACAGCGTGGCCATCGTTACGCCATTCGTGCAGGTCGGAACTTACCCGACAAGGAATTTCGCTACCTTAGGACCGTTATAGTTACGGCCGCCGTTTACCGGGGCTTCGATCAAGAGCTTCGCCGAAGCTAACCCCATCAATTAACCTTCCGGCACCGGGCAGGCGTCACACCCTATACGTCCACTTTCGTGTTTGCAGAGTGCTGTGTTTTTAATAAACAGTCGCAGCCACCTGGTATCTTCGACCGCCAACAGCTCATGGAGCTAGTCCAATCACCATCAGCGGCGCACCTTCTCCCGAAGTTACGGTGCCATTTTGCCTAGTTCCTTCACCCGAGTTCTCTCAAGCGCCTTGGTATTCTCTACCTGACCACCTGTGTCGGTTTGGGGTACGGTTCCTAATGACCTGAAGCTTAGAAGATTTTCCTGGAAGCAGGGCATCAATCACTTCGCTCTCTAATGAGAGCTCGTCGTCGCTTCTCGGCGTTGCGTTCCCGGATTTGCCTAAGAACACCGCCTACTAGCTTAAACCTGGATAACCATCACCAGGCTGACCTAGCCTTCTCCGTCCCTCCATCGCAGTCATTAGCAGTACTGGAATTTTAACCAGTTTCCCATCGACTACCACTTTCGTGCTCGCCTTAGGGGCCGACTCACCCTGCGCCGATTAACGTTGCGCAGGAACCCTTGGTCTTCCGGCGAGGGAGCTTCTCACTCCCTTTATCGTTACTCATGTCAGCATTCGCACTTCTGATACCTCCAGCCAACCTCTCGATTGACCTTCTACAGCTTACAGAACGCTCCCCTACCCCGCACACCTAAGTGTGCAGCCGCAGCTTCGGTGTCTAGTTTTAGCCCCGTTACATCTTCCGCGCGAGCCGACTCGACCAGTGAGCTATTACGCTTTCTTTAAAGGGTGGCTGCTTCTAAGCCAACCTCCTGGCTGTCTGGGCCTTCTCACATCGTTTCCCACTTAACTAGAACTTGGGGACCTTAGCTGGCGGTCTGGGTTGTTTCCCTCTTGACGACGGACGTTAGCACCCGCCGTCTGTCTCCCGCGATTGCACTCCTCGGTATTCGGAGTTTGCATCGGTTTGGTAACCCGGGATGGGCCCCTAGCCGAAACAGTGCTCTACCCCCGAGGGTGAGACGCGAGGCGCTACCTAAATAGCTTTCGGGGAGAACCAGCTATCTCCGAGCTTGATTAGCCTTTCACTCCTATCCACAGGTCATCCCCTGGCTTTTCAACGACAGTGGGTTCGGGCCTCCAGTCAGTGTTACCTAACCTTCACCCTGCCCATGGATAGATCGCTCGGTTTCGGGTCTACTCCTAGCGACTAAACGCCCTATTCAGACTCGGTTTCCCTACGGCTCCCCTATACGGTTAACCTTGCCACTAAAAGTAAGTCGCTGACCCATTATACAAAAGGTACGCAGTCACCCGTCCGAAGACAG
>NZ_AUAF01000219.1 GCF_000428585.1 Zooshikella ganghwensis DSM 15267
ACCCACTGTCAGTCACGTAAAAAAGAAGCCACACATACTCATTTAAATGCTTCATTATCAGCACTTAATGTCTTGAAGTTAGAGGATCAGCTATTAAAAGGAAGTAATGATAGAACAGTAATTTCAATTGCCTCATGGAAACGTAAAAAATTTAATCAACACTTAATGGAAAAACTTTTTGACAAGTTAGGGTTAAGCTTAAGTATTCAAAAAGTCGCTCAAGTGTATAAACAGATGAGTGACTATGGGGCTATGGCTGCGTAAAAGTGTCTAGAGTATTGTTAAGTGCTTAAGCATTTATAATCTCAAGGCAATCGCATATAAAAACATATTGTGATGGATATATATTATGCTAATACAATGCATAAATAAATTTGTTCTTCCCGCAATAGAAGATCACCCTTGGTCTCTACTGCTCACGGTGCTCCCGACACCGGCGTCACAAGCTTATTCAAGCATTGCAAACCCACTTTTTGCAATCCTCTAATTACACTTAAATAAAGACTAACGATATTTCGATGTATAGTCTGTAAGACAAAGGATAGATAATGTACGCCGAACTTTTGCCGCACGGAAGCGGCAACCGAGCCTCCAGCGAGGGATTTACGGCGTGTTCGACGGGCGTCATACAGACTTTTGACAATGGTGCTTTAATAGCAAATTATATACAATTCCTGGGGCTTCGACCTGTTACAAAAAGAGCTAGCTTGACACTAGCTCTTAAGTGATTATCCATTTTAATCAATATAAATAAGGGAAACGTCTTCATGCCCTGGAATATAGTTGCAAGTTCCCCTACCGACTACATGTATTTTTTTACCTGCCATCTTTGCAGCCAACAACATAGAAATCATCGTTTTTCCACCATCTTCATTATCAATAACAAAAGGAGGAGAAGAAGAATTAGCGCAGGTAGCAAATGTTGGTGTTCCACTAACAGTGAAATACATTAAATTCTTTGCAGGAGCACCAGTTCCTATTCCACCAGCAGCAATTTCTACGACATCGCCATAGGCAGATCCAAATTTCGCAGCACTGCAAAGTGCAGAAAAAGATAACAGTGGAAACAGCAATAGTGGTTTGACACTTAACTTCATTTGATTAACTCCTTAGGAAGGTATTTAAACTAATTTATACGTCACTGCTTATAAACTACATTCTGACTGGATCTCTTTCTCCCGTATTTGATTAAATATTTTTGTATCAATCCCATAGTTCTCAAAAATTGTCAGGCCATCATCTATAGTACATTTTTCCTCTTGAGGAGCCCAACCTATTGAAATACCGCTCTTAATGAGCAAGCGAGCATACCTTAGTTTATTAAAGTTAAGCCTGCGTTCACTTGAGATTAAGTTGTTTCCTGTAATAGGTTTTTCATCCATATCAAACTTGATTATTTGAAGAGTTTCCTTCATGTCTTTGTAGCAGACTTTAAACTCGACTAACGCTCGATAGCCTGTATCTTCAGATTCACACCGGATGTAAAACACCACAAAGAATCATCACCATCAAGAGCCAATAAACTATTTATTTGGATACTTAAAATTTTATCTTCTCGTTTCAATGACATACCTGCGGCTTAACGCCGCAATAATTTACCGAGTGAAGCGCAGCGTAATGTGATCAAATTAATTGATTTGTTAACTAAACTCTGGAATACCTATAAAAAGGTCATAAAACCCAACAATAATTAGCAGCCAAAATACTGAGCCCAAGACTATCCACAGTATATTTACCAGAGTAATTCTATTATTCGAACTACCTTGGAAATCTTGACATGCAATATTTGCAATTTTTTGAGCACGAAATAAAGACCAACCAACAAAAATTATGGGCAAAACACCTAATATATCTGTATATGGCGAACCAAAGCCCTTTGCCGACATTCGATCACACACATTTTGCACGACTTCAGAAAGAACGTATACAGTGGCCATACCTGAAGCAGACCAACTAAAAGCCTCCCCTGTCACCTTCGCTGCTTTATCAATTCTTCTAAATAAAGAATGAGTAAAAAATATTGAAAATATCGCTCTAGGCACCGGCCAGATGTTCTCTTTCGTCCTAGTTTTCAATTGTCTCCAGTGCTCATAGAACCAATAAAGCGTGTACAAGCCAAAGGTAGCAATGAAAAGAATTAAAAATTTTCGAGGCGACACAACATAAAATGAAGCCACCTCATTAGTGTTTTCAACTAAAACTGACTCTGGAACCTTATATAGATTTTCTGTCATCATATTTTCTTCTGTTTTCTCACTTCAGCTAACGATTCAATTATCGGCGAAAACACTCGCCAGTATGTTTGAGTCCAGCGCATGCCCTGAAGGGGTATTTTAGCGCGATGTATATTGCCTTGTGTACACCTGGTATAGGCATCGAATTTATGGGGTAAAATCCCCCTGTAGGAAGATCACCTTTTAATCAATCTTAAACGAGTAAAGGCTAACTACTATTGAATGGCAAGGGCCTATCCGCAAGGAGTGGTTTGGAGGAAGCCGCTATCAACGTTGCGAGCTGATGAACAAGAACATCATATGAGGCGTAGGTTGAAAGCGAGGTGGCACAAGACATCAAAACCACGTGATCTAACGGCCACCGTAAATGATGCAGTTGTGCGACATGCTCTTATCCGGGGAGATCTGACATTCCTGCGTCCTTCGCTTCGCTGCGGAAAATACCAGATAAAAGACTGGTTAATCAACTCTTGGCGTATCATTCGTTGCAAATGATGCAAGCAAAACAGCAGCACACACAGCAAAGCTAGAAAGCACTGAGTGAAGCAATTTACTCAGGGATGGCTGCAAGTCAGCAGAGCATAGTAGCCAAATGCCTATCGTACTCGATTATGCTCGGCCATTTAAAACGAGCAAAAGTAACAAACCGAGGCCTGTAAGAGCAAGCAACCCTGACACTAACCGAGCCTTCAAATTTGGTGATTTTTTAGTTTTAGTATTAATTGGGGGCAGCCCAGACAATTGCCCTGCTCGATCCTGCAAATTAACCATTTTTTCGTGGCATTGCTCGATTTCGATTGGAGTGATATCTGGAGACTTCAGCTTTTCCATTAAAGCAGATATCTCATTATTGATACTCAAAAACTCTTTACGATTCTCTTCAGGCAGAGTTTTCGCAATCTCTCGAGCACGGGACTTTAATTCTTCCGTATTCATTCAACTTCTCTATCCAGGCGCATAATGTTTGAGCTCAGAGGCCACCAACCGCAGGGAGGGAACAAACAACTCTCCGCTTGTTGTCCGCTGCAACGAATGGTTATGTCGAGGACTTGTAACCAGTTAGTTGATAATTATGCTACTTATCAAATCAGGTTTGCTCTTTTCAGCATCCTCGATTTTTGTTTTTTCCAATATTGTGACTTCTATATTAACTTTTTTATGTAAATACTTTTGATCGAATATAATTCTTATTGAATTTAAGGCATATTTGTCTTGGTAGAAGACCATTTTTCGACCTAAAGTTGGGTCTTTTTCAAGAGCAAGCCTCATTTTGCCATTATCGTTTATGAATTGGCGGTTATCGTCAAGAATATTAAGAGATAAAATTGACTTGCTGCTGACGAATGACTCATTGGCAACATGATAGATATGGAGCCACTCTCCTTTTCGGTAAACTGCAATATAAAAATTTTTCACTTCCCAAAACCCAAGAAGGGAATCACACTGAAAATATTTTTGTGTTTGCGTTGCCCATTCCTCAACCGATTGTAAAAAAGGATTAATATCAATATGCTTCGCATTTACGATTTTTTTGGGATCAGGCAGAGGTGAGTCATCCCCACATCCACTGAGAAGGGAAAAAAGGAGTATTGTAATAATAAAGTATAATTTATTCATATAAGGTGTTTGTCTTTTTAAAGCCAAGGCTTCCATCCCACATATCTAAACCTTCGTAATCTTCGATTATTAAACGATATTTTTCAGCATACTGTATTACTCGAAGCATCCCACTTTTTGACTTAAGGTTAACCGCAGTACTTCCCAATACAAGATTAAAATCTCCTTCTTTTCGCCAATACCCATCGCCATTATTTATATCCAATCTTGCCAGCAAAGAATTACTAAAGTTAATTGTAGCTGTACCATAGTGTTTAAGTATCAATTTTGAGCTACCTTAATCCCACTCGCCAACTAAGACAGGCTCTTTAAAAAAAGGATTCATATTAATATTTTCTGAGTATCTTATACTCGCATATGCGTACCCGAAGGCAACGACTAGCAGGCACCCAAAAGGTATAGCTGAGCGGAGCTGTATTATTGATATAAGTTCATCCATAGTTGGCTAAATGTAACTCCCAAAGTCGCAACACAGACGAGCACATATAGTCTGCAGGGCAATGCAGACCATTGCTTGTTATACATTACCACGAAAAACTATCTACAGAGATATCCAACCCTTTTTGACTGACAATCCTAACAACCGAATTCTTTACATCCACATGCCAGTTGTCAGAGGAAGTAATTGATTTCACTGCTTCTAACTTTGAACCATCTTTCTCAGCGAAGTAGAATGTTTCACGTTCTGTTTCGACATTACGGGTTAGTACAAGCATCTTTGTTTTTGGCTTACGATCAGGTACACCATGATTGTTTTTTACAGGCGAAGAATAATCACTATGATATTTAACTTGCCCATCCTCTACAGCAGTTTCAAATAAGAGCGCAACAACCTGAAAATTTTCTTGTTTAGGAAAGAGGTACTTACCCTCGTCTGTATCGGGATTGTAAATATAGAGATTAACGATTGCTCGCGTACCACTACTAAGAAAACCAGACTTTTTCTCACTCTCTACGCTTTTGTAATATAACCCTGTTTCTGGGTCGTATGCATCAATACTTGGGTTGTAATACCCACCCGCAAATGAATGGGCAGATAACATTAAGGCTACAACGATTACCCCTTATGTCAGGATAGTTGTCGCCTCACCTGAAGTAAAAATCTAAAGAAAGGGGCGCAGGTGAATGATGAGTGAAGCGCGTATCAAAAGAAAGAAAAGAAGCTATTCTAGCGAAGATGATGCCACCCCATAATATGAGTGTTCCAGCACTTGCAGAAGAAACCGGTATTTCAGCAAAAACCCTGTATAATTGGCGTCAGGTTGCGAAAAGAAAAGGCTGTGTTATGCCCGGAAACAAGAAGAATGCTGAGCAGTGGTCCTC
>NZ_AUAF01000220.1 GCF_000428585.1 Zooshikella ganghwensis DSM 15267
AGTTAAAAATAACCAGCCTCGTCTCTATTCAGCTATTCATGAATTACTTCATTCCAAGAAAGCCAAATCATATCAGCGCCCTGTTATTGATTTCTATTCTTCTGAAAAAGAGCAGCATGGTCGACACGAAATACGACGTTGTTGGGTTTATAATGCAGCGGCTAAATTACCGATAGCCACAGAGTGGATGGATTTAGCTGCTGTCATTAGAATTGAAACAGAACGAACACTACAAGGAAAAAAGACGCGAGAGCAGCGTTATTATATTTCCAGCCAGTCATTGCCAGCAAAAGAGGTTAGTGAAATGATCCAACATCACTGGCAAATTGAAAACAGCTTGCACTGGAGTTTGGATGTTGCATTCAGAGAAGATGATAGTCGAATTCGTAAAGGACATTCAGCTGAAAATATGTCTAGAATTAGGCAGATAGCACTTAATATTCTTAAGCAAGATAATACTTATAAAATTGGAATAAAAAATAAGAGACTCTCTGCTGGTTGGGATCATGAATATTTAATGAAGCTAATTTGTTCAGTGTAAATTTATATGCGATTGCCCTGATTAATACGAGAGGTCCAGTCATACAAGTTTTTGAAAGCCGCTGTATAAGTGCCATTGTGTTCTGCAAAAGAGACAATGATTGCATCTGCTTCAGAAAGTTTATTGAAAAATGCTTGGGCGGCTTCGGGAGTGCCTAGCTGTTTTTCTCTTTCTTCACTGAATATTGGCATTTCGTAGTCATTAATATCCAGTGTTTCAATTAACGCATTATCGGCCTGTCTGGCGGTATACAAAGCTAATAGTCGATTAATCGAGTTTTTACTATTACTTGCTGCAAATGCTAAAATTTTCATAGTCTCACCTTTTTTTCAGCTATTGTAAATGGTGCATACATAAAGTTGTTATGAGTTTTGCGATGTGAAGTTATGTATGCACTACCTGTATTATGTTGTAAGATTTCTTTGTTCTGGAGTATCGCTAAGGTATTCAACAAACTCCACCTCGTATCCTGCTGGGTCGATGAAATACACATTTTTTCGATAAGGCTCTGTAGCGCCATCTTTAGCGATTTCAAAACCAGCTTTTTTAAGTCGAGAGATGGTAGCTTCAATATTATTGGTGACATAAGCAAAGTGGGCGAGTCCGACTTGATGACCTTCTAAGTCCCTGTTTTTTCCTTCACCATGATCACTAAATGCTATGTAGTGATAATCATCACCAAAATGCAGCCAATTGCGAGGCTTTCCATACCATTCGCTACTACCTTCGGTACGAACTTTCCAGTGAGGAAAGGCTGCTTGGTAAAAAGTTAATACCTTAGGAATATCGGATACAACCAGATTTACATGCTCAAGATACATATTAGGTTCTCCTTATAGTAAATAAAACGTACTGCCGGTGTATTGCTTGGTTCGATAGTCCTTACTATCAGAACTAGACAGAACGCTCTTTGAAATTGCTATCACGGTTTGTGTAGACTAAGAATAAAACCTCAAGTTAACTTGAGGTAAAGTGTTTTTTTTACTATTCTTCAAAAAATTTCGGAGGTGTCATGGAACAAGCTACTTGGGGTGTTGGGGAAGTTGCTAAACGCTGTGGGATCAAGGTCAGCACCTTACATTTTTATGAAGAAAAGGGATTAATTCGTAGTTGGCGTAATACAGGGAATCAAAGACGTTACAAGCGTGATGTTTTGCGTAGAATCTCTGTGATAAAAGCAGCTCAGAAAATGGGGATTAGTTTAGCGGAAATTAAGAAGGCATTTGCTTCTTTACCAGATAATCGAACGCCCACAATAGAAGATTGGCAGCTATTATCAAGTCGTTGGCGGGATGATATCAATGCTCGCATTGCCTACCTTGAACGGTTACGAGACTCATTAAGCAGCTGTATTGGCTGTGGGTGTTTATCGATGGATAAATGCCCAATCTATAATGAAGAAGACAAATTGGCTTCAGAAGGTCCTGGACCTGTGATATTGGATAGGAAATAGGATCATAGTTCAAAAGAGGGTTAGAGATGTGGCCATATATAACTGTGATTGTATGTATATTCAACGAAGCAGTAATGCAGTAAGCTATTTTTCCCACTTTTTTAATATGTTGTTTAAGCTACCATTCGATCGAATTTTATCTATTGCATTAGAAATTTTTGAGCTGAGTTCAGTCGGGAAATTCAAATTGGCTGCAATATATATTTGCTTTGTTTCTCCAATAGGGATAAAGCTGAGGTCGTCTGTAGTATAGCCAGATTTTTTCCAATTATAAATATCTACATACTGAGATTCAGCTATGGCATCAACTCTATTAAACCTTAATAATCTTGAATTAGTAAATGCATTTTTAACATAAACGATATTCTTAAAGCCAAGCTGTTTTAAAAGTGGAATATGAGCTGAGGCAGCAATGATTCCGATTGGTTTGTCGAATAGTTGATCTAATGTGACTTTTTTAGAAGCTTTATATAATGAGATTCTAGTTTGGTAAGTAAAGAGCATAGCAATCCAGGTATAATGTTGCTCTCGTTCTTTAGTTCGAGTAAAGGGAATTATTGCGATTGGTTTATTGTTTGCCTTATGAATGAGATGCTGTGCTCTTTTCCAGGGTAAGCCTAGTTGATAGTTGAATTTAGGTGCACCGTGTTTGGTTGCCTCTTCTAATATCTCAAAAGCCATTCCACTATTTTTATATGGAGTAGTTTCGCTGCTCTCGTCGAATTTGAGTCCATTAAAGGGCATTGACTCATTACCTACAACGGTCACTTCAATAGCACATGAAATTGAACTAATAAGAACTAATTTTAATAAAAAAATGACATTGAAATATCTCTTCATTAGTCGAGTATTAGCTAGGGTTAATATATTGTGGTTATAATAGAATAAAAAAAAATCATGCCTTAGTTTACCAAAAATTTGAAGTACTTATGTATGAAGTTTGTGTAACCCTGTAAAACATGCCTTTTGAATGATTATTTAAGCGCAATTGTTGTTTGTTAGATTCTTTAGTTATGTCAAGCTTTTCTTAGAGGTCTCCTCATATTGACTAATAAAAATTCACAGTTGTGTGGATGTTAAAAATAACACAACGGAGTAATGCCAAATATTTTTATAGAATAATGAGTAAACACGTTAACAATGCTGTATTCAAACACACAATCAGCGCTTTCATTAACGTGGAAGCAAGTCCTCATACCTCCTGGATTATGAGTACTGATTTTTTCAATATTAAATTAGCCATGGGTAAGAAAAAATGGAATCATTAATGCGTTAACCAGGTCGATAAAAAATGCACATACCAGAGGCACAATAATGAAAGCTAAGTGTGAGGCGCCGTAACGTTGAGAAACTGCTGACATATTAGCCATAGCTGTAGGTGTGGATCCAAGAGATATGCCACCAAAACCTGCACAGACTACAGCCGCATCGTAATTTTTGCCCATTGCAGGGAAGAGGACAAAAATAGCAATGCAGAGTGCGACCAGAAATTGCGTACTTAAAATAGCGAAAATGGGGGCAGCTAAATCAACTAATGTCCAAAGTTGCATGCTCATTAAAGACATGGCTAGAAAAGTACCTAGGGCGACGTCAGCAATCAAAGCAATAGCAGGTTTTCGTGATGGCCACTTGGTTCCACTAAAGCGGGGAAAGTTCTTGGGTATCAAGTTTGTTATTAGAATACCTGCAAATAAACAGGAAACGAACAGTGGGAGCTGCAGCCCAAGAGACTCAATGCCTTCATTTAAAATTAGCCCCAATATAATGCAAATATGGATAGCGAGGATTCCGTCCAGTAGGTCTAAGTGGTCTATCCCTCCCATCTTCTTGCTTTCAGGCAGACCGACATCCATAGGGTCAGTTTGAGTCGGTGATAACTTGTGCCATGTGATTAAGAGCTTTGCAATGGGGCCACCCATGATGCTGGCGAGAATAAGACCAAAGGTTGCGCAGGCTATGCCGATCTCCATCGCGTTGGATATACCGTATTCACTGGCAATACGAGGAGCCCAGGCGATAGCTGTACCATGGCCACCGGTCAGGGAAACACTACCCCCTAGCAAGCCAACTGGGGTTGATAGCCCAAATAATGAGGCGATGGTAATGCCTGTTAGATTTTGAATGGCCATGTAGCCAATAGTAATCACTAGAAGAACGACAAGTGGCTTACCCCCAGATAGTAAGTCTTTGAGGCTTGCGTTTATGCCTATGGTTGTGAAGAAATAGACTAAAAGAAAATCTCGGGCAACCATGTCAAAGCTGATCTCAATGCTCGTGGATAGGTAGATTAAGGTTATCAATATGGAGAAAAGCAATCCTCCTGTGACGGGTTCAGGAATACTAAATTCTCGCAAAAAACTAACAACATCATTGATCCTTTTACCTATAAAAAGTACTACAATACCTAAAGTGACAGCAAAAAAAGATGTAAGATGCAAGGTACCATTATTAAATTCCATTTTATTTTAGTCCATTTATGTTTAACTATGAGAAGAATATACCCTCAGTGAAGGATTATTAGGGGAAGGTGTCAAGCAGTTTAGCTGTAGGATACTATATTAATTGAGATAGTAGTGATATGAAGTCGAGAGTTGTAGCATAAACTATATTACTTAATTTCATGTTTTTTAAAGAGTCCAATAAACCTTGCAATTTTTTGCACTCATAAATGTTTCTTTGGCAGTGCTGACTTTTTTTTCTCCAGACATAAATTTATGTAAACTATCATATTGTGTACGCCCGGCATGGGCATTGAATTTATGGGGTGAAAGTCCCCTGTAGGAAGATCACCTTTAAATCAATCTTAAACGATTAAAGGCTAACTACTAGTGAATGGCAAGGGCCAATCCGTAAGGAATGGTCTGGAGGAAGCCGCTAACAACGTTGCGAGCTGATGAACAAGAACATCATATGAGGCGTAGGCTGGAGGCGAGATGGCACAAGACATCAAAGCCATGTGATCTAACGGCCACCGTAAATGATGCAGTTGTGCAACGAAGGTTCATGCTCTTATCCGGGGAGATCCAACATTCCTGCGTCCTTCGCTTCGCTGCGGAAAATACCAGATAAGAGGCTGGTTAATCAACTCTTGGCGCACCATTCGCTGCAAATGATGCGAGCAAAAACAGCAGCACCCACAGCTAAGCC
>NZ_AUAF01000221.1 GCF_000428585.1 Zooshikella ganghwensis DSM 15267
CATCAAATCCCCGATGACACGCTAGGCAGCGATAACGTTTTCGGGCAATTTGCTTTTGATGATTACCATTGCCTTCTACTTGTTGAGACTGGCAGTGAGGGCAGCTGACGCCATCAGGCCAACGTCTCTGACGAATAAACTGGTAGCATTGCTCATCATTTACCAGTTGTTTGATATTGATCATTCTTTGCTTATTACTGACTTAATTTACCCAAATAGACGTGCATAATACATCTTTGGTTGTATTATATGCTACCCCCTAGGAATCCATATAGAGCCTAGATCTTTTATTAACACAAAATTAACAGAGCCATTTATCTTCTCACCACGGCGAATACGATACATCAGTTCTGCAGCAATTCGCCATCCTTGCTCAACAGGTAGCTCATTACTAAGAGCTACACCATGCAAACCATTAGATACCAGATTTCCACACACTAATACACGCTCTTGATAGCGCTTAACCACTTTTTCCTTCAGTTTTTTATCAGGTAATAGTAATTGTTCCCCACAAATGACTGCAAGTTGAAAAACAAATGCAGCAATGGGCTTTCCATCCTGATAAGCTAACGCGTAACGTTGCTCTGTATTTTTTGGACTATGAACATCCAATACTTGTAAATACGCCAAACTCATAAATACTGTTTTATTTTTCGTTAGTTCACTCCAATCATCGTTATTTAAAAAGTTGATGTTATCAGCGATAACATATTGGTACCCTAGTGACGTATATCTTTCCTTATGACGCAACTTTTTATCTTTTAATAAGCGGAAAGTATCCTTCATATTGTTTCCTTCAACAAACAGTCATTTTCGAAGCAGTATAAATTTTATGTTTTATTATCAGTATTATTCAATAAAAAAAGCCGAGCATCGCTCGGCTTTTTTTATTACTTAACTTACTATTCCCACGAAATCGTAGCACTACTTGTTGGTTCTACTGGAGCAGATCCATCATCATCAACGACAGAGCCTTCCACAGTATTCGTATGTGGCACAGTATTCACCAGCGCATCAAATGTACAAGTATAACTATCCCCTGGTTGCGTTGCAGGCTGCAACTGCTGAGGCACAATACATGATGTATTTTTTATACTACCTTGTATTTTTGTGATATCGCCAAATTTATCATCCATTAAACTATTTACTGTTAATGGCTCAGCATCAGAGTCATTTGAAATAGTCACGGTATATGTCACCAAAGCACTGCTTACAACTTTCGATAAACTCGCTGCTGGCGGTACATTACTAATATTGACAGTTGCATCATCCATTGCTGAAACAGCTTCTCCATCATCGTCAATACCTTTTGCTTCCGCAACATTAGTAATCGAGTCATGTCCATTACCATTCACGACACTGCTCACAAGACATGTATAACTCGCACCCGCAACTAATGTGTGAGGCAAGCTACAGGTACCTTGTCCATTAAGTCCACCCAGTATGTCATCAGTAAGGCTATTAATGGTGACTGAATCAACACTGGAGTCATTCGACACGACATAAGTATAAGTTACCTTGCCGCCAGGCTCATACACTTGCACAGGATTGGCAGTTTTCACCAGTGAAATCGCTGATGGTACATTCTGTATGACAACTGTTGCAGAATCACTTGCAGCCACAGCATTACCATCATCATCACTTCCTGAAGCAGTTACGGTATCAGTCTCAGCATCACCCGCATTTCCTGTCACGTTCATGGTAAACAAGCATGTATACGTTGCTCCAGGATGAATGGTTTGCGGTGTACTACAAGTCCCCAATCCACTCAAATTACCATAAATATTATCAACCAACTCAGATAGCGTCACAGGATCACTACTGGCACTGCTTACGTTATTGACTGAAACAGTGAAAGTAACATTGCCTCCGGGTTCAATAAGCTCAGAAGGTGATACTGATTTATTAACTACTATTTCAGGTAATTCGTCGAGTAATGTAACCGTTGCACTATCTTGTCCACTTAAACTATTACCATTATTATCCGTACCCTGAGCAGTGACTGTATCCGTTTCAACCATGCCAGCATTACCCTCAATTAATACAGTAAACTGACAAGAGTAGGTGTCTATCCCTCCAGGATTTCTATCGTCTGATGGAATTGTTTGGGGCGTACTACACGTGGTATTGAGGATATTATCATGACCTGATTGCGTAATATCACCATAGATATCGTCAACTAATGAATTTAACGTCACATCATTATTTGGATCAATACCTACATTAGTTACAGCCACTGTAAACGTAACTTCGCCACCAGGTTCATTTAATTGTGTTGGATTAACTGCTTTATTAACTAGTAATTCAGCAGGAGGTACATCAATCGGTATATTAAACGTCTCATCACACTTACACTTTGAGGGGGAGCCAGGGAAAGCATCGGTTGGTTTAACACAAAGCTCATTCGCACCTGCTTGCCGCCAACTTGTACAATAAGGAAGATTTAACTTTCCATCTTTATCTGGGTCAATACATACTGCAGTTAAGGTGATTGTTGGATAAAGTGGATTGTGTCCTGGTTTATCAATATCACCACATGTGTCTTGAACTCCAGAAGGATCATTCGTGCCTGGAAATGGATCGTTGGTACCATCCAAATCAAGCCATGGAGGATTAGGTTGATATGGCATCGTTGAAATACTACAACGCCCACTTTGGGCTCCATCGTTATTTGGATCACCATCAGTAACAAAGTAAACACCAATATCATGCCGCTCTTTTGCAGAAGCCTCCACCTCAAAGGTTGCAGTAAAAGATACGGTATCACCTTGATACGCACAACCATCATCCAGTATTTGTAATTGAGGTGTGCCATCTGGGTTAGTTGCAACGCCAGCCACCCTTACATCATTAGCAGAGCATTGAACAGAAAAACCTGCCGTTTCTTCCATACAGAAAGCTTCTTCAGTATCCATTGCAAATACTGACATCGAACTGTTACCAAGCAAACAACATAAGAAAATGACAAATTTTTTATCACAGAGATAAAAATTTTGAGCAAAAAACAGTCGTAATAGCATGTTTTTCAAAGACATAACCACTCCTTGTTATGCAAAACAAACACATAGTGTTTGTTATTTTTAGACATATAAAACGAGATACCTTTGCAATAAAGTGAACTCTAAATAACACTCAAATCCGTTTATTTCTAGCATCTATTAACTAATAATCAAATAGCTATGTGAGATATTTCCATATAGTAAATCATCCTTTAACTTACACTATACTAGCTGCTTCATTATTTGATGCCTATGTTTTCTGAATTTTTATTGACAATCACCATCTAACATAAGTTAATTTTATTAGCTGAGACATTTAATGTCAGAAAACCATCTACATGATAACTGTGGAATACTTTAAATACGTCCAGACAAACTATCAATATTAATAAATAGAAAAAGCTTTTTTTGAATATTTGCTTCAGTAAAACCAATAAATCTAAAAACTCAAAAATCCAGATCAATCGTAATTACGCTGCACTTTAAAATAGCTACACTGTTAATTAAAAGCACTCACACTCACTAATGAATAAATTTATGGAACGCTTATTCACAATAAAGTATCTATTATTGATATTATTTTCATCATTCTCAGCACATATTTTGGCTATTAATAAACCCAATATCATTATCCTATCTGTAATGGATTATCCTCCTTACCATAGTCTAAGTATGGAGCAGTTCGGGCCTATTCCTCGTATTATCTCTGCAGCTATCAGCATTTCAGGTTACTCTCTCGAGCTCAAATTTGTGCCATGGAACAGAGCGATAGAAGAAGCTAAATTAGGGGAAAAAGTAGACGGTATAATGGGAGTTTGGTATTCAGAAGAACGCACTAAATATTTTTTATACTCTGATCCAGTAATGAGCAACAAATGGTCACTCATAAAAAAAAGTGGAGCTGCAATAGACATAACATCAAGTGACTATAGATTAGGCACAGTAAGAGGCTATTACATTCCCGAGTCTGTCAAAAACAAGGGGTATGATATTGAGCTCGTTGCAGATGACGAAAAGAATTTACAAAAGCTTTTTTCAGGCCGTATTCAACTTACCCTCTTAGATGAAAACTACCTAAACTATTTAATTAGAGTAAAGCACCACCGTTATAAAGATGCTTTTACTATCATCAAACCACCAGTTGCAATGATGACTCAATATATTGCTATATCAAAAAAAACAGTGGACCCCGAGCAAAAAATTTTAGTCATCAATCACGGACTGAAAAAAATAAAGTCGTCAGGTACTTTTGACAAAATCATTAAACAAGAGCTTATTAACAACTAAGCTTAATACTCCTTTTTATCAGTAGTTTTATCACGCAATTTTTTTCATTCTGAGCTTATCAAGCTGTCGACTGCGCATTTTTCTCAGCAGTTCTTCAGCAGGCAAGAAGTCTTTTTCAGCCGACTGTGTTAACAAACAAATCGCTTCATTATGAGCGTTCTCATCACCAAATTTGCCTATTAACATTAAACTTGCCAGTGTATACATGGCTTCAGTATGCCCTTGTCCTGCCGCCTTCTGTAACCAGTAAACCCCATCGCTACTTGGCGCTGCCGAGTTTGCTTTGTAAATTTTCCATAAAGTAAATTGAGCTACTGTATGCCCTGCTGTAGCAAGCTCATGAAACAATTCTATTGCTTGTTGATTATCCTGACGAACCCCATCACCGTAGAAGTACATATACGCTAACTTGAGTTTCCACTCTTCTTTACCCACCTGAGCTAAACGTTTAACAGCATCTATATAACGACTCCTGAAAGCATCCGCTTTTTCAACATCAATAGATACACCATCACCATTTTTATAAAGTAAATAATCCACCTTCTTAGAAGGTGGTTTTGCTTTTAACCCCCTGAAAGGGGGCATTACATCACCCTCTCAGTAGGCTAACAAGCTATCCCCTACAAAAAACTAATTACTAAAAATCAAATTATTCTTGTCGTCTTTCAAGCTGTTCTTGATATCTGACATAATTTTTTATCATTTCTGCGTTCATACCAACTGTATCTACACAATAACCTTTAGCCCAAAAATGATTTCCCCAGTAAGGCCTTTGTTTCAAATCTGCTCATG
>NZ_AUAF01000222.1 GCF_000428585.1 Zooshikella ganghwensis DSM 15267
GATAGGCTTTGCACGTCATCAGTTGAAAGTAGGTATGATGAATATAGTTTATAACATGAGGCGGTTCGTGACATTAAGTAGGAAAAGTGCGCCTGCAATTTGAAAAAAGGAAGAACTATCTCTTTTTGTAAGATAGTAGTTAGCACTGTAGAGCCCATAAAACGTGAATTTTGGTGTCAAATAATAAACAATCGTATTTACCTTCTATAATTTAAGATCTTTCCTAAAAATATTGAAATTTTGGTAACATTTTTAGAGGTACCCATATTAATAATTCCTACAAACATCCATCCATAGTCATTATTTCTAATTTGCTACACAAATATGGTTGATATGTACTACCTATATCCAAAATCAGTAGTGGGCTTTATCGGCGACAGAATAAGGAATGTATTTTTATATATTAATTTTTGAGGACGAACTTAAATATTTTTAAAATCAATCTATAGTTACTTTATCACTATAGTATTTACTGGTGCTGAATTGATTATGAGGCTGCTTTTATTGTTATGTTATTATATTTTTGTTTCAATTTCAGAAGCTAGTGACAAATTGGTTAAAATTGCAACACTACATGATTATGAACCCTTTTGTTTTAGCAAAGAATTTGGCGTTGAGATAATACCGCCAGGCAAAGACTCGAAATACCTTAAGGGTTATTCTTGGGAGATAGTGCGACAAAGTTATCACAAAATGGGCTATACAATAGAGCTGAATATACTTCCTTGGCCAAGGGCCCTGGAATTTGTAAAAGAGGGTAAGGTAAATTTACTTTTTCCTGCTGGAAAAAATAGCGCTAGGCAAAAAATATTCCACTATTCTAAAGAGTATGTAAATGAGGCTAAATTTTTAATTTATACTCTTAAAAATAAGAGTATAAATTGGAAAGGTGTTAAAAGCTTAAAGGGGATGAATATAGCTGTAAAAAAAGACTATAACTATGGAGAGTTATTTAATAACGCTGATTATTTTAATAAGATATCCGTGAATAACATATCTCAGGGCTTTAAAATGCTTTTTGCAAATAGAGTTGATGGGTTTGCAGGGTATGAAAAAAACTGGGATTACATAATATCAAAAGAAGGGAATGCTAGTAACTTTAAAAAATATCCGTATTTTGGAGCTACGTATGAATATGTTGTTGGAAATATAAATGATTCACTGGTTATAAGGTTAATAAATGTTTTTGATCAGGGTAAAAGGCATATTGATTTTTCAGGTGTTACCTTGAAAACACAGAAAGAATGGTTTCAAAATGTTGATTATATGTGATTTTTTAATTAAAATCGTTTGAAAAGTAAGCTGTTGGAATGCTCTGCCTTTCTTTTTTTACCTAAATTCACGCATTGGGTCTGATAGATTAAAGAATAATTGTTTTTTAAGTTGAATTCAGATATTAAAGAAGATATTCTGAGTAAATAACTACTAATAGTGGTTTGAGTAGAAAAGTTGGGGATAAGTGCGCCAAATATATTACCTGAAAGCCGCCCTATTGCATAAACATCTTTTGAGCCTTTTAGTAATAATTTGGCAAAATTAATGAGTGCATTATCTCCTGTTTTATATCCATGCTGATTGTTGATTTCACTTAATGAAGAGAGGGTAAATAATACACATTGGATATCTTTATTGCTGCTTAGTTCTGCTTTAATTGTCAGTGAAGCCAACTTATTAAATCCACTGGTATTTGATATGCCAGTTAACTCATCTGTATCTTGAAACTGTGGAGAAGCTATTTCTTTTTCAACGATTTCTCCCAATAATTGTAGTACTTTTTTACTTGTGTTAGAGAAAACTCTTGGTGATTGATCAATGATACAGAATGTTCCAACCCTACATCCATCAGGCATTGTTAATGGGATTCCAGCATAGAAGCGAATAAATGGCTTTGCTGAAACTAACGGATTATCATGAAAGCGTTCATCTTGATAGGTGTCAGAGACTATAAGAGGTTCATCTGTAAGGATGCAGTGACCACAAAATGATATAATTCTTTCCGTTTCTTTAACAGATAAGCCCACTCTTGATTTAAACCATTGTCTTTTTTCATCAACAAGAGTAACAAGAGCGATAGGCATATTAAATATCAGACTTGCAAACCTAGTATATCGATCAATACGTTCTTCTGCTTCAGTATCTAAGATTTTGAGAGCATGAAGTGTTTCAAGTCTATTGTGTTCATCTTGTGGGATAGCTGGAATAATCATTTCATTCCTTTGAATTATTAATGAATAATTTAGGAAAAATCTTTTTGATAAAAGCCATTAAAAGGTACCAACTATCTAGATTATATACCCAAAATGAAAAATTTTTAGTAATAACTTGTTAAGTGATGAAGATGCTTAAAAGTTCTCTAGTAGCTAGTTTTGGTTGCAACAGCAATAGACTTAAACGTTCTAAAGGTCCATCATATGAAGGGATTTGGTTGCATACCCTTCATGAATGATTTCTAGGTTTTTTTATCTTCACTCCTCACCCCAATCACCAATTAATATAGGCTCATGGGGCTTCGTTACTCGATGGTTGCACCAAAAAACCATTCGTATTGGGTACAGTGTGCAAATGATCGTGATTTAAGTGTGATTGTAGTAATATTTTATATTACTGTCTTAAGTCTGAAATGTAGTATTTTAGTGGCAGCATCATTCAACTCTCTTCCTCTAGATTATCTTAATTTGTACGTTGTATGAAGTTGATTGAGCTTATATCTCACAAGAAAGTTTGCAGATAATTTAGGCCACACTAGGGAGTATATCTTTTGGTGTCTAGGAGAATGTTGTTGTATATGAAATGCAATAAGGTCAGTATAGGGGCGCCACTAGTGACTAATTTTAGTAGGGCGCTTATTGTTCTAAACTGCAAAAAGAGGTTTCTGTTTTGCTTTAAATTAGAGCAGCTGAGCATTTGTTAATTTAATAAACAGGTGTTATTTGCTATCTGTCAGCAACACGTTGTGCTACTTCCTCTAAATGTCTTGACCCCCACTGTTGCAGTGAATGAATAACCGGGGTTAATGTCTTACCGTACTCAGTCATAGAATACTCAACTTTTGGGGGGACCTCAGGGTAAACTTTCCTTGCAATTAAATTATCTGCTTCAAGCTCCCGTAGTTGTTTTGTCAGCATTCTCTGTGTTACTTCGGGCATTACACGGCGTAATTCGTTAAAACGCATAGTTTCTGATAGCAGGTGGTAAAGAATTACGCCTTTCCACTTTCCTCCAATGACTTCTAAAGCAGCCTCAACTGGGCAACCAGGATTACAGTTATAGTTTGTGTGAGCCATTGAGAACTCCATTGGTATATAAAAAGATACTTTGTATCATAAATGTGCGTACTTACATAGTTTATAAGTACAGTGTATTCTGTCGGCAAGTTGACAGCAACCATATATGTAGTTAGGAATGATCCATGAACAATCCAATTATTGAAGACCTTCGCTGGAGATACACAACCAAAAAATATGACCCAAACAAAAAGATTCCAAAAAAGGATCTTGATGTACTTTTTGAGGCCATGCGTCTCTCAGCATCCTCTATAAACTCGCAACCATGGAAATTCGTTGTGGTTGAAAGTGATGCCGCGAAAGCGCGTATGAATAAAACATTTGCCAATAAATATCATTTTAATCAGCCTCATGTTTTTGACAGCTCGCATATTATTCTTTTTGCGCATAACCCACGCTACTCGCGAGAAGATTATGCTGAGGTAGTGGATAATGGCATAGTTGATCAACGCACCAAGCCAGAAAATAGGGAGAGTGCATTTGGTGGTTTCATGTTTGCTGAACTTAACACAGATAAAAACGGGTATAATGGCAACTGGACAAAAGCACAAACCTACATAGCGCTTGGTAATACGCTACACACTTTAGCACGCCTCAGAATTGATTCTACTCCGATGGAAGGTATTGATATTGAATTAGTTAATGAGGAGTTTAAAGAAGAGCTTAATGGCTATCATTGTGATCTGGCCTTAGCTATTGGCTATCATCACTCTCAAGAAGATTACAACGCAAAGCTTCCCAAGTCTCGGCGCAGCATGGGCAGCATTATGGTTCGTATTTAAAATAAACACATAATTGTTGTATACACACAAGCAGCAAAAAGCATTGTTTGTTTCTCGATATGCTTTTTGCTGCCAGTGATGTAAGGCTTTATGTATCGATGGGGTTAGGGCAGAACAGGCCCTAACTTAATATTAATACTATGCCTGTGGAGGTGTTCCTTCACCGTTAGAAACAATGGCATCAATTTGTACGTATCCCCTCTGCAATCGTGTGCTGCAGTAAAAAACGTACACGCTATACCGCTAATGTCTTCTTACTCAGTTCTCTGTCTGTCTAGTACGCTGCATTCATTTCATAAATAGCCGTTTATGTTGTATGAAGCAACCCAAGATTGAAACCTTATCCCCTGAAGCTTACCAGGACCTCCAGCAGGCCATTACGGCCTCATCGCTAAACCAGGACCATAAAACCCTCATCATGGGCGTGTTGGACCTCTGTTTATGGCTCCAGCAAAAACTCACCTTCTCAAAAATCAGTATCAATACGCTGAAAAAAGTGTTTGCGATACAAACAGAGAAACGTCATCGGCCTCAACCCGACGCTGATCCAGATATCACATCTACAGAGACAGTAACCTCTGAGGCGGCTAATGATGAGGGTGCGCCCCCTGTCAATGCTGATGATACGGCTAAAGATGATCAGCAACCTTCTAAAATTAAAGGTCATGGCCGTATTGCAGCAGATGCGTATACTGCCGCAGAAACCATTGTTCTGAATCACCCTGACTATGCCCCAGGTGATCCTTGTCCTTTACACTGTGGTGGCCGCCTTTATCAATTGAAGACACCAGGTGTATTTATTCCTATTGAAGGCGGACAGCTGTTTGAAGCCTATCGCTATGAACGACAGCGCTTACGCTGTGCAATCTGTGGTGAAGTCTTTAAAGCTTCGCTACCACCAGGCATTATCGATAAATACGACGAGCGCAGTAAAGC
>NZ_AUAF01000223.1 GCF_000428585.1 Zooshikella ganghwensis DSM 15267
ATCCCTTTAGAACCACCGACAACCAATGGGTAGCCGCCAAAGACCTGAAAGCCGGTGACAAGCTCGTCAGCCAAAGCCTGCAACCGCTCACCGTCCAACACACCGAATACAAACCGGCACTCCAAAGCGTCTACAACCTGGAAGTCAAAGACTACCACACGTACTTTGTGGGGCAGCAAGGGGCGTTGGTGCATAATGGGTCTAAGCGGACGTGTGTGGTGAAAGATGCACCACAAGTTAAGTCTATTGGTGGCTATCAAGTAGGAAAAGAAATCGGTCGAGGAGGTTTTGGTACTGTTTATGAAGTATCTGGAAACTCTGATTTAGTCCTAAAGGTTGCGACGGGTTCTGGAGGCAGGGCAAATACACAGCTTGCAAAAGAAGCTGCCAACTTAAAGTTATTAAAGGATAAAGGTTACCCTACAGTGTTTGAAGATTTTATAGACACTGTTGAAGATGGAGTCGAAAAACAAGCAATATTAATGAAAAAGGTGGATGGGGCTCTTAGTAAAGAGCTGCTACAAACTGGACAATATAAAGATATTGCCCCCAAGCTTGAAGACTTAAGAGCTGTTAACACCAAAACAATGAAAGATTTAAAGCAGTTAAGAGACATGGCTGCGAAAGATAATATTGTGATTGATGATTTACAGTTTATGGTCAGTCGGAAGGATGGTTCAATCAGCCTTGTTGATCCCGCTGATATCAGAGATCTTTCGAAGTTAAAGCCAAAACAAGCAAAACCTCAGCTTAAAGCATATCTCAAGCGAATTGATGGAATGATTAAAGGTTTTGAAAAAATTAAAAGTGCAAATGGATAAGAATATAACTGAATATGCATAATAAATTAATTACTCAACTATATAATCAAGGCGCTAGTTTAGCGCCTTATATTCCTGAAAGTTTACGTACTCTGGAGTTTTTAATTAAAGCAACAATTAAGGATCTTTATAGGCTATCTGATGACCCTAACGAAGATGAACCTTTATCTGATTACAACCCCTTAGTTGTTGAAACTTCACATGGTGAAATAGTTATAATTTACTTAGATGAAGGGAAAAAAAATATATATTTATTTAGTACATTGAGTAGTAAAGACTCTGTTTATAATCTTATAAATCGTTATTCTCATAAAATACCAATCATAAAAGATAACAAATTTATTCATGATATACCTGACACCAAACTTGGTGCGATCGTATCTGCAAGTGTCATATCCAAACATCATGAATTTAATGGATGGCACTCAATGAGTGGTATTTCAGTAGAGTTCCAATGTGGCAAAACTATCTATATAGGAACTGAGTTAACAGAGCTTGAAATACCAGGTATATGGATTATTGACCCTTATGAATTGAGTCAAGGTTGGGAAATAACCTCGTTAGCAAGCTCTCGATAGTTATACTGCTTTAATCTTTGCAGAAAAGGGTATTCTTTCTCCGATGGAAAGTAGAAAGAATACTCATCATTATCTAATGAAAGAATGCCCCATGATCCTCTGATAAGACTACCTTCTGCATTAAACTCCAGGTGTTCTAGCCCAACCATTAAAGACTCCCCAGGTCTTGATACTGGACCAATAACTTTATGGTGGTGACCAAATAAATGTACTTTCGGTTGTAACTTCTCAGCCAGTTTTTGAATTAAAGAAGAGCCTTCAGGAAGCTCTGCTGATAAAGGGCCTGCATGAGTCATTAGTATATCAATCGTGTTTGTTTTCGAAAATGCTTGCTCTATTTCTTCATATGTAAAATAGCGAGGGTCTAAATGAGACTTAAGGGAGGCATGCTTATATTTCTTTTTATTTTTTTTTCCACGAGATTTTGTTTCTATTGACGGGGGAATTCCTCCAAATGCACCCACAACAAGTGAGCTATTGTTAAGGTGTATAGATTGACCATTAGGGATATAAGTTATTTTACCCCATGGATCTACAGTCCCAGGATTCTTAAAGTTACTTAGGTATTCGAAGTCTTCGTGATTACCTCGAATAAAATAGGTTTCAGGGGCTTGTTGGTAACTAAGAAAAAGTTTTGATTCATCGGTTTCTTTACAAAAATTGCTAAAACCTAACTCATCAGGGTCTTTTTGTGCATATTTTTTTGAAGCTTGATCCATTTTTAAAGGGTTTGGGTAGGCTCCCATATCTCCGACTTGGAGAATTCCATCAAGTGTAGTATTTTTTTGGCTCTGCCATAAATAGGCAAGAGTATACATCAAGGCAACACGGCCATGAACATCACCAAATACAGCAAAATTTAGTTTTCTAGTCTCTTTTTTCAACATTCTTAAAAGGTAAATTCTTTAATCTTTAGCATTATTAATCGTAATCTATTGTTTTATATAAATACACTGCCATAAAGTACTCCTGCTCAAAAAAGCTTATTATCTGCTAGTGCTCTTAGTGCGCCTACCCCACCCCAGAATACCCAACCCCCTCGAAAAAAGTTCCGATAATCTTTGTTATCGGAAGTTTTTGCTATAGCGCCATACACCCCATAAGCCAGTATTTTCAGTACTTAGAGCATCTTGTTTCGTTTATTTCGATTATTTGCTTGTTTCGTTTATTTCGTATATGATGACACTATTGGTCATCAAAAGGTTTAGGAAAATGGCAACATCAACAGCACTAGGGGCAGTACATAACCCAAGCCCCTACGATATTGATCTAGCGCGAAAGAGCGCGCCTTTACTTGCCAAAATCATTGGTAAGCAGGCTCCAAACGCTGAACGTATTCAGTTTGTTGATGAGGGTGGAGAGCAGTTAACGGTTCCAACAGCAGCCCTCAACTTATTGAAAGAGGTCTTAGTGCAAATGGCACAAGGTCATGCTGTAACATTGGTACCTGTGCATGCTGAACTGACAACACAACAAGCTGCAGATATGTTGAATGTCTCTCGTCCTTATTTGGTGAAACTACTGGAGCAAGGTGAGATCCCCTTTACTAAAAAAGGAACTCATCGTCGTGTACTTTTCCAGGATGTCATGAATTATAAGCAGGCGATTGATCAGAAACGCCTATCAGTACTTGATGAGCTCACGGCCCAAGCACAAGAACTGGATATGGGATATTAATGCATGCGCTATACCGTTGTATTGGATGCGAATGTCCTCTATCCAGCCCCTTTGCGTGACCTTTTTATGCGTTTAGCACTCACTGACTTATTTTCTGCCCGTTGGACAGCTCAAATCCATGATGAATGGATACGTAATGTGCTTGCTAAACGGCCTGATTTAAAGCCAGAGCAGCTACAACGTACTAGACAGCTTATGGACAGCCATGTCAGAGACTGCTTAGTTGAAGGGTATGAACCTTTGATTGAAGGTTTAAGTTTACCAGATCCTGATGATCGACACGTACTTGCCGCAGCAATCAAGTGTGGTGCGCAAGCAATTATCACCTTTAATTTAAAAGATTTTCCTGCAAGCAAGCTTAAACAGTTTGAAATTGAAGCGAAGCATCCAGACGAATTTTTAGCCTACCAGCTTGATCTAGATCCTGCACTCGTTTGCAATGTTGTTCGCCAGCATCGTGCGGCCCTAAAGCGACCACCAAAAAGTATTGGAGATTATTTAGATACATTGGAAACGAATGGTCTCGCTGTAACAGCTAACATCTTGAGGCGTTTTGCGGAAATGCTGTAAGTCTTTGATAAATAGCCGATACGCAGGGTTATCGGCTATTTTTTTATCGAGTAGTGGTTGATAAACATTCAATATTTCGGGTGGTTCTGTAGTTAAGTGAATTATTATTCTATTTACAATGGCTATCCACAAAATATCGTGGATTACGCTCTTTCATTTCATACTTCATTTTCAACACTAATTTAGTGTTCATTAATTTACTGATGCACTGAGTGGTTGTTCTTTTTCCAACCTTTTTAAGGTTGTGTCCTACACTAGAAGTTTACCTTGGGTGCTTTTAAACAGGCTATAAAAGTGCGTTATTGAGTGTAGGGTAGTTAAACTATGCAGTGGTGTGTGCCTGTTGCTCGGTTATTACGCCAGTTACTATTTCAGTTATTCGTGTTATTGGCATTTTGTTGTCAATGCTGCCGTGTGTATGCCTACCCGTTTGTGCAAGGAATGCAGCCTATCGATTTTGCTCCCGTCAAGCAGGTTTCTAAAGGTGCTGTTTATGCCCGAGAAGTGATCTTAGGCGAAAATGATGCGCCCATTCTAGTGGAGTTCGATCTTGAAGGAAAAGAAGTCAAAACCATTGGCGAACAGCAGGGGGAGTATGCTGATACCCGGATTATGAGTGGTGTCACCTTTAATAGTTTTCTCAAGCAAAAGCAGTTGATTGAAAAACAGTATATTAATCAATTTAAGGTATTATCCCGTGAACAATATGAAAGCGAAACAACCCGTATTGTTGATCATGAAGGGAATAGTCGATTAAAAAAAGCGTTGAAGGATGACACCTTATTTGTTTGGCTTTTAAAACCTGAATTTATTATTGGGAATAATAAATATATTTTATTAGAAATTCCCATCTCTACTTATGAAGTCCCTGTCACTCAAAGCCCTGCAGGCTATATTCGTAGTGTGTTAGTGTCGACCAAAACTGGTCGAATACTTTACCGATCGGAAAATAATATTGGGGTGCGTACAGGGTTTATTTTGGATAATAATAATGAAGTTAAAAAATTTCGTGATCGAGAAGCAACCGATACCGTATTAAATCCCATTGCAAATGCTAAAGTGTTTGCAGTAGCGGATGGACGTGACTTCATAACGTTCACCGATGGACAAGGGAAATACCGAGTCGAGTACTATAATCCTCCCTGTCCTGGTTTTGAGTTTTTATACCACAACCCCATTATTGCTGAGCTTCATTACAGCCGTTTTCATCCCCGCAAAACTGAATATTTACCGTATTTTTTAATTCGACAGCAAGAACATTACTGTAATGGTTTGTATGTTTGGAGCCCAGAGGGGCTTTGTTGAATCGCTCATTAATCAATCAATACCATACGCTCATAATTTGCTAGAATACCGAGCTTGTCCTAGTTAAGTCTATTACCTCCT
>NZ_AUAF01000224.1 GCF_000428585.1 Zooshikella ganghwensis DSM 15267
CCTTTACCCTCAGCATCACCACACAGGTTTGCAACGCAGCAAAAATGGGTTTCATGTAAACGCTGTACATGCGAAAAAATGGTAATATCAAAATACCATACCGCTTTATTAAATTTGGGTAATAAAGAGGCCCGATCTAAACTATTTTCTTCTTCTAATTCTGCAATACACTGAGCCAGTTCATCCGCATCATCCAAAAACACCTCCATTGCTTTCGTGCGGACCCGTTGTTCAATGCGAGGTACATTCCACATACTCACATCTTTATACATATTAAGTTTTGCGAATCGGTATTCTTCTACGGCTTGTTTATAGTCTTCATACTTACTACCATGTTTACGCTTTAACTTTTCCTCAATACGCGATGCTTCTGCATCCTTAGCATCTGCTTGAGCCATCATCGCTTGATAGCGCTTATACCAGTTTTGCTGTCTATTTTGAGGGCTGCGGATTTCACTTTGTCTAAACCGAGTAGCTTTATGCCTGAGTAAAGTGGCTTCATTTCTTAGCTCAGCGACCCGAGTAAATGCCTCTAAACTTTCCTGATCCAACTCATCAAGTTTTTGGTAGTCTTCACTTGTTTTTAAGTGGTTATTTAAGTCACCTTTCGTGATATGGTATAACCCACGAATAAATTGTCCTGAATGAAGTGCTTGTTTATTTTTTTCGTACCACTCACGTTTTTCTCGATAAATACACTCAGCATGCATATCAAGATCATGTAATACCCCAAGCATGTCGTGTAATACAAGTAACGCAGTATTAAATGAAGTACCTTGGGTTTCATTCAACACCTTACCAGTAGACGCTCCTGCCAAAGGTAATGAGGACCAGCTAAAATCTATCCATTCAAAAGGTAAGCTATGTTTACGTTTAGCCGGTTTTTCCGCCTGTTCTTTTCCAATACATTCACTAAGTACATTACCAATTTCACTCAAGGGTACCAGGTGGGTCGCACCATCACCAAAGTCATAATCACCAAGCTGTACCCTTTGCATATACTCATAGCGCAAACGTGGATCAGCCTTTAATTCAGCTATTTTCGAAGCAGACCACGCGACTTCTGAATACGCAACCTCAATATAGCCTTGTCGTTTCAGCTTGATCGGCTTTTTTAAAAAGCTGGGATTACCTACCTGATCTTTTTGTTCCCAATAACGTGACTGTTCACCATCATGTTGAATCTCAAATGACAGTAGCTCATCAGGCTTTAACGAATGAAAAAGATACACAAACCCTTTGCGGGCTAAACGAACACCAATAGGCTTGATCGTTGCTGAAAAACCTGGACGAAGTGAAGGATAATCAACTTTTTTTTCAACGAGAGCATAGCGTGTTGGGTAAAGGTAGATAAACTCCTCTGTAACCGGACACTGAGCAATGCCATTCACTGTAGCCCCATCCACAATTTCTGCACGGGCTTCTTCACGATTAGCGGGTTTACCATAAGGACTATTATTGCTGGTATCACTCATCTGTTACTTCGATCCATACTGCTTAGCTAGTTCATAGGCTTGTGCTAACCGCTCACTGAGCGGATGTGGGGCTGGCTGGGTAATGAGTTGATACACAGCATCATACTGTTGACTAAAAAATACCTGCTCCCCTAATAAACCAATAATATCCACCAATAAATACTGCTCATTGCGTGTCTGGCACTGTATACCTTGAGTTAATGCATCAAATGCATGGATCACCGGATAACGCTGATTGATGACAACATGATCGTCAGGTACTAGCGCTTGTGTTCGACGGCTAAATTGGCCCATAAACTGATAAATAGCAGGCACTAAAGCTTCATGTCGCAGTAAGTGGGGATGATACTGGTGTATATAGTTATACAACTGCTCTCGTGCTTTAACCTTAGGCGCTTCTTCCATAGCAGTTATTTGGTTAGCCGTAAAGGTTTGTATCTGCCCATAACGATGTACATCATGTGTCGGCTGAACGTTGATAACTCGAAGCCATCGATCTTCTGTGACCAACAATGTATCGTATGGCTCAATTTTGGGTAATTTCTCAAATGTACCATCTGTAATCATGCATTCCACAGAAGCAAAAGGACCAAGCCAATAAGCATGTTGCTCTGGGGTAGAGGCCGCCAGTAACCGCCAGGCAATGCGGGGATCATAACCACGAAATAGCATTTCTCCACCATCGGGATGATTCATGGTTAACCACCACTGTGCGTGTTGCACGAGTTGTTCAAAAGAATGATCACTGCTGAGTAACAGTCCCCAATGCTTAGCAATACCCTTATTTACATACTCAGCGAACAAGCCATCATCAATGTCCACTGCTACCAGTAAAGGGGATATGCCCTGTAAATTGGCAAAAGGGGTATGAGCATATAAAGGAAATACTTGAGGCTCTGTTTGCTGGTCAAAAATAAGGCTTAATAACTTGGGTTCAACAGCACCATCCAATAATAAATAACAACGAGCGCCCGGCCGATGATGCTGACGAAGTAATTCAACCGTGAAACTCATTGTGTATTTTTCTCCTGAGCGTCTTGTTGGCATATAGCGCAGAAAGGAGTACTCTCATGCAGCGCTTTGAATAAATTACGCATCTGTTTTTTCGTTGAAATAGGTTGAGTCATTGGTGCTGAAGGACGGCCCGACTTCGCTCGATCAGCCTCTTCAGCCAAAGCAGGACGTTCAGGGGTAATGATATGCACTGGTAGCGGCTGTCCTGATGGACCTTGCACATGAATGGTCTTACCATCAATAAATACACCTTCCTGATTAATCGTGATAGTGCTACCACCCGCCACAAAGGTAATTTCCGTATCCGACTCCAAAACCACTTTATCACCAGATTTAAAGTTCATATCTTTAGCTTCAATCCGATGTTCACCATCAACATTCAAATGACGAGTATCCAGTACGGTTTCGTGATAATCCCCTTTCACTACCCGCTCATGGTTTTGATCAACCTTAATGTGTTGGTCTTGCTTTATGTGTTTGAAGTCATGTTGGTGAATTTCAACGCTATTATTTCCAACAATATGTTCACGCCGATCATTTTTAATACGAACATCTAAATCTTTTTCTGCCGTGACCATAATTACTTCTTGGTCTTTTTTATCCTCAAACGTAAATTCATTAAAACCACCACCACCTGGCGTTGAATTCGTTTTAAAGCCCGACCGGGTTTTATGGTCTGGCAATTTATACGGCGTTTGATGCCTGCCATGATAGACAACACCGGTCACCACTGGATGGTTCACATCACCATTTAAATAGTCGATGGTCACTTCTTGCCCGATGCGGGGAATGACCATACTACCCCACTGATCACCTGCCCAGGTTTGCATAACACGCACCCAACGCGAGGAGTTTTCATCCAGTTTACCTTCACGATCCCATTTAAACTGAACCTTTACCCGGCCATATTCATCAGTATAAATTTCTTCACCTTCAGGCCCGGTCACCACTGCCGTTTGTTTACCTGGCATTTTCGGTGCTTTGTGTCGCTGCTGAGGACGGTAAACGGTGGTTTTCGGCGTCAATACGCCACGTGAACGATAATAAGCACCCTCGCCTACCGCATATTCATCCGAGCCTTTTGGTTGCCGTCCTTCATGGACGACTTGGTTGATAATGTAGGCTTTATTGATAACTTTGACAGGGTGATCGACGACTTCAGCAGTATAACCAGGCAGCATCGTACGGTAAGTGCCACCCGCGATCACAACTTCTTTTTTAACCTGATGCATTTCACATCGAATGCGGGCATAACGCTGACCGGCTTCCAGTGTCTTATAGTTACCAGGATAAATATGCTCTACCGCGTCAGGGTCACCTAAAGTATGTTCAACTTCCAGATTTAAACTGGGCTTATGAAAGTTGTAGTCGCGCATGACAACCTTTCCGATAGGGTCACTCACACTCTGCCTTAAGGAGTCCAAACAGTCTTCATCAGGCACCATGCCGGTTTTCATATGAAAGGCCAAGGTCTCGCCGGCAATGGGTTCCAGGCTTTCATTGCGATCAACAAAAATCAATTTATGGCTGTCAGCGGTATGCTCGAAGTAATAAAAAATACCTTCTTTTTCCAATAGGCGGGATACAAAATTGAGGTCAGACTCATTAAACTGGACGATATACGTCTCTTTTTCATAGTCTTCCGTCAGGCGAAACTCAAAATCGATGCCTTTTTGAAATTCAGCACGAATCAGCACCTGCTCAACGATTTCTGGAACTGTGAGCTTTTGGTAAGTGCGACAGTCTTCGCGGTATTGTAGAAACCACAACTTGGGCACAATTTTGACAGCATATTCGGTATAACGATTACCTGGACTTGCTTCGACCAAGGAAGCGACCATTCCATGGATAACTCGGTCCTCTTCTTCACCGCGAATAGTGATACATGCCGTCTTGCGGATGAGATCAAGTTCACCCAGCTCTGGATGACGACTGACCAAGCTAAGCTCAATACTGTAAGGGTCTGAGATCCCTTCAACACCATTGATCTCCGTTACCAGCAATTCTGCATGGCATCCGGTGATCTCCAATAAAAATACACTGCGATTGGCACCCAATTTCATGACTTCGCCTTACAACCAATAACTGGTCGCTATTGTAGGCGAAAGCCAAGAGGGGCTAAGGAATGGACGTCACAAGGCTACGATCTGTTACAAGACAGGATTTTAAAATGGTTCCGCAACAGGGTGGTGTAGGGAGAGCTGGGTAGATACCAGCTCTTACCTAATTATACGCAACTTTCGTCTATCTCAAACAGTTATAATAACGCGATGCTCGACTTTTATTAGTTTGAAATGACAACCCCTGACCCCAACCTTTGTTTTGCCGAAACAAATTCAAAGGGACAGGGGATGTCAGTAGAAGAGTTTATCATAGCAGTTTATTGCTGGGTTGATGATACCTTTAATGATTTACTTAAAGGCCAGCGATTACGTGAACGAGGGACTATGCCTTCCCTTTCTGATCCTGAAGTGATTGCAATGGAGCTCATCGGCGAGTTTTTTGGGCTAGATGAAGATACACATATCTG
>NZ_AUAF01000225.1 GCF_000428585.1 Zooshikella ganghwensis DSM 15267
ATGTTCGCGAAAATACCGCCAGATATGTGTATCTTCATCTAGCCCAAAAAACTCGCCGATGAGCTCCATTGCAATCACTTCAGGATCAGAAAGGGAAGGCATAGTCCCTCGTTCACGTAATCGCTGGCCTTTAAGTAAATCATTAAAGGTATCATCAACCCAGCAATAAACTGCTATGATAAACTCTTCTACTGACATCCCCTGTCCCTTTGAATTTGTTTCGGCAAAACAAAGGTTGGGGTCAGGGGTTGTCATTTCAAACTAATAAAAGTCGAGCATCGCGTTCTATTAACATATAAATATAAAGTTAAATATCTTTTCCAAACGCCTGCTCTGCACATCTAATAAACCGATTTTGCTCATCTGTTGGCAAGCCATCTGCGTTTACTATAAAGTTCAGTGTATCAATCACAGATTTTTTTTGTGCTACAGTAAAGTCACTTTGTAGGGGAGCAAGGATATGTTTCACTTCCGCAATATAGTTTGTACTATCCTTCCATAAAAAAGCAGCTGTAGTGAAAGCTTCAAGTGCCTGCTTCTCCGAAAGGTAAAAAGTATCAACAAACGTTTGTATAATTGTATCTTTTAGCTCTTTTGTTATTTCACCCTGAAGTTTAGCAACACCGACAACTAATACAGTCGCCCCCTCAATTGGATTTTCCAATCTATGCAGTGGTTTAATAGAATAAAGCTTTGCCCATTTGTACCTTCTAGACCAATGGAACGGATTGAATGCGTTTAAATCAACGCCAGACTGTTGGAGCCGGTTAAAAGCCCAAACTAAAGCAGCAATAGATGTTATTAACCCGATAAGAATATGCATGTGACTATCCTGTTACACTGCCAAAAGAACTACTCTATTGAAGAATGATATCAACACACTGTAGCAGCCCTAAGCAAAGGACATATGTAGCCGCCAATATCAAACCAACACTTACTACACAAAGTTAGCTATCATATCACTGGATGATTCCCCCTCACAATTACGGGTTATACCAGTCAAATTTCTAAAAAGAATTAAAAAATATTTACTTATTTGCAAACATCAGAGTACTAGGGCCTGTTAACACTATTTGAATATCACTGTGATGACGGTAAAAGCACTCATCTAGGCGCGAAGCGTGAAGTTTAGTGGTTCTCAATGAACAATGAGCAACAACGAGTAGTGCTTTTACCGTCATCACCCTTTGGGCCGTGATTATTTTTTTATTCTTATTTGTTCTATACCTTCAACGAAGGGTTTTTAGTGCGGCTAGTTTGGTCTATGAAGACTTTTAATAGCGCGAAAAAATTGATTCGCGAAGGGTATACCCTTCACTATCGTTCTATCCTTCAACCAAATCAATAACACTAAATAATCGCAAGTACTACAACCGAGCTTATTGAAATATCTAAATAACTATCAATAACACACTTATGGTATTTTTGATATAAGCCAGTAATCAGCATAAGGTGGATTACACTCATCGAACTGTTAAACAGCAGAGCAAGGCAAAAAAACTCCAAAGGAGGCTTTACATTTTTTCAATGAGTACTTTGCAGACGTTGGAAAAAATGCTACAAAAAATGCTTTTTTAGATAAAAAGAGTTGCCATATAAGATGAAGCCACTCTCAAACCATCCTCTATAACAAATCATAATTTAAAGTTATACAATAGTTCTTAAAATTCTATACGTAAATAATAGAGGTGAAGTATTTATCTACTAGTCTATAGAAATAGACCTTTAACTTTCTTAGTTACTGTCATACTGACCAAACACGTCGTTTAGCATAATTAAAGGTATATATCTGCTCGATTCAACAATAATTTCTCACACTATCTTTTTATTAAAAATATCAGTGTATCAGTTTACCTAACAACTCCATAGCAGTGAATATAAAACCTATAACTGTTAACGAATGGAATAGTATAAATTATCTATAAGCAAGGAAGGTTATAATGAAATATAAAGAAAAATTATTCTTTTTCAGGCATAGCGTAATAGGTTACATAGGCGCAGTGTTTATCCTAGTTTATGCTCATAATGTATTAAGCGCTCAATCTATAGGTATAACATCTCACCAGTTCGAACAGCGACAGCTTATCTATTCAACAAATGAAATGTTTAGTTTTGATATCAACATTTTTTTAGAAAAAAGCGCTCCACATTTAGTTCAATATAGTGAAGTAATTTCTCATTGGAGTGGCTACTCTAGTATCAGCCCCAAAGTACTCATTGCTTTAATAGAGCAACAAACAGGGCTGATTACCAATAAACACTTAAATATATCAGAGTTTAATAAGCCATTTGGCGATCTTTCTGAAAAATATGGTTTTTCCAAGCAAACAGAAGATATTGCTATCAAACTTTCAACATTTTTTTATAATAATGAAAATAAAAAAAGAAATGCTATATCAGTAACCTCCACAGCACTCGAGCAACTTTTTTCGACAACGAGTCAACAGACAAGTACTGACAATTTACCAGAACAACATATCCGAAAAAGGTTAGATAATTTTTACACCATCTACTATCGACTATTTCCGGTCACATCGTATGAAAAGCAAGAATTTTCAACTGAGCAAAAACAGGATGAGTCAAACAATCAAAATATGCTAAATCCACGTCTTGTTGTCCCCCCTAATAACCTTTTGCAACTGCCTTACCTTTTAGGCAAAGCATGGTACTATGGTGGTAGTCATACCAATACAGGAAGCGGTACTTATCCACAATCTTCATTAGACTTAAATAATGGTGGTGTGTGGGGTTCTGATACCTCTCACCTATGGGTCGCAGCAGCTGCCGCTGGGCGTGCCAAAGTGCATTCATCCTGTAATTTAGAAATTGTACATGAAGGTGGCTGGTCTACCACTTATTATCACTTAGATAATATTCAGGTGAGAACCAACGACACAGTCTCTCGCAATCAAAAAGTGGCTAACTATGCAAGCAATAAGTCGCAAGCATTATGTCAAGGAGGACATTCTACAGGACCCCATCAACACTTTAGTCTTAAAAAAGACGGCCGATTTTATCATTTAAATGATGTAAAACTGTCTGGCTTTAAAGTGCATACCGGCAGAGATAGTTATGACTCAAACTGTAATTACTTTTGGCTCGAAAAAAATAATAACAAATACTGTGCATGGAATAAGCTCACCAATCCTGGGGTTCCTGGTGGTCCAGACCCCGATGATGACATTGAATTAAAAAATGGTATACCCATAGCCAACATATCAAAAACTAAAGGAGATCATACTTACTATAAAATTAAAATCCCGGCTAATGCCACCGAGCTTATGCTTAAAATTGATGGAGGTTCTGGTGATGCAGATATGTATGTCCAACCTGATACCAAACCAACACTCTCTAACTGGGATTGCCGACCCTATAAGGTCACTCAGCTTGAAAAATGCTCTTATGCAACACCCAAAGCCACAACCTATTATGTATTACTTCATGCATTCAGTAATTATAATGATATTACCCTGACCGCATCATATAAAAACTCAAAAGATCACACATTAGAAAACGGTGTACCAATAACCAATCTTAGTGCAACGAAAGGGCATCAGGTCTATTACCAAATTAATGTGCCCGCCAAAGCCACTAACCTAAAAATATCCGTGGATGGTGGAACAGGTGATGTAGATATGTATGTAAAATCAAGCACAAAACCCACATTATCAGAGTGGGATTGTAGACCATACAAAACAACTCAATATGAAGTGTGCAGTTACAATACGCCTGATACAGCAACTTACTACATAATGCTACATGCATTTAGTAATTACAGTGGTATTACATTAAAAGCTGCTTATGATAACTAACAGTTGTCATAATATCTGGTATGCTCAGTATCATTGAGCATGCCAGACTTATCATGCTAATCCCATGCCTTTAAAGACTCCTCATAAGATAACGTCTCCCCTGGAGGTTCTTCATTTGCTAATTTGGGTTTTGGTGCGCCCGGTCGATTCAACCAGTAACTTTCATTTTTAGGCTTGTTTAACTTTGGTTCACAGTGCTCTTGGCCGCTTTTGGCAATTTGCTGTAAACGATTATCCATTTCCTGAGCCATTTTATTCATTGCTTGCTGGACGGAGTGAGTACCCGTGACCGCTAATGAAACATACGTCCACCACACTTCAGATAATAATGGATAGTTTGGCACATTTAAACCTGTAGGTGTCCATGCATTTCTTGCATTACTACGATAAAACTCAACAAGACCACCGTATTTGTTGGCTGCCTTGGAAAAGGCCACAGAATTTATATCTGACTTTCTGATCGGTGTTAAACCAACAAGTAATTTACGTAAAGATACTGTTTTTGATACGACAAATTGTGCGTATAACCATGCAGCTTTCCTTCGATTTAATGGTGTATTTTTCAAGAAAGTCCACGCACCTACATCCTGATATCCCATTTTCATACCAGGCTCCCAATAAGCACCTCTCGGTGAAGGAGCCATACGCCATTTAGGTATACCATTACTATCGGTGACAGGCAGAGAAGGCTCTGTTAATGAGGCAGTATAGGCTGTATACCAAAAAATCTGTTGCGCAATATTACCTTCGCCAATGAGTGGTAGTGAACGTCTTTCATCCATATTAATGGCTTCAGGTGGTGCAAACTTTACCAGCCATTCCTTATATTTACGTAATGCGTATACAGCAGCAGGACTATTTAGTGCCCCACCTCTGGCCACACTGGCTCCCACAGGATGACAATCTTCAACTCGTATCCCCCATTCATCAACAGGCATACCATTTGGTAGACCTTTATCACCAGCACCCGCCATGGATAACCACGCATCTGAAAAACGCCATGCTAAAGAAGGGTCTTTTTCTCCATAATCCATGTGACCATAAACGGTTTTCCCATCAATTTTCTTAATTTTATTAGTAACAATACTCTAGACACTTTTACGCAGCCATAGCCCCATAGTCACTCATCTGTTTATACACTTGAGCGACTTTTTGAATACTTAAGCTTAACCC
>NZ_AUAF01000226.1 GCF_000428585.1 Zooshikella ganghwensis DSM 15267
GAGTCGAAATTTTCCTGGGGGGAACTAAAGGGGGTTATAGTGTTTTTTGGTTTAGTGTATTTATGTCTTTTGTGGTGACCGTTTTCAGTCACTTTTTCTGACCGATTTCGGTCACTACACTGACCGTTTTCGGTTTGTTTGGGAGTGACCGAATTCGGTTTGTTTACTGACGGATTTCGGTCACTTACCTGACCGTTTTTCGTTTCTTTAAGAGTGACCGATTGCGGTTTGTTGAGTGACGGATTTTGGTTAGTTTCAATTTTACTAAAAAACCATTGATCACTTTGTTTATTGATACCTACTTTACGACCTTGGGTAATTATAATTTTACGCTCTTTAAGCAACCGTAAATCAGCATGCAGGTGAGTAGTAGCTCCATCGTATTGCATTAAATCGGCAAGTTGACTAGCAGAAATCCAGTCCACATCAAGGTTAAAACCAATTGTTTTTCTGAACACTGCCATTAAGATACGAAGCTGACGCCCTGAAATATCAAGACGACACATTGCTTCTAATAATTGATTATCAAATCGAACGTAACCATTGTATTTATCGTGAGATTCATCCATACTAATTACTCTTCTAGTGTTAATAAGCTGCCTTTTTCCTCCGAGAATCTGGCAGCTTTTTTTATCTACAAAAATAAGAATCTTAATTTTTAAGCATGAAAAGATGGCTTAACCCACTAGTGTCACAAAGCAGGTTCAAGAGCATTTGAAAATAAATAAGTTAAGTGGGAATCAGTTTAAGTACTTTTCACTAAATAATACCTCCTGTATTGATTGAGTGTAATAACTTCAAGAAAAGTTAAACGCTCAAAATGCAGCGTGTTAATTAGATAAAATATAACGAAATGATATTAGATACTCCTTATCAGAACAGTGGCTGTATGAACTTACAGTAAAATTAAGTTAAGTGACGCTTACTAAAACTTGAGGTAAAGTTTTAGCCACTCAACACAAACACTATTGATCTATCAGGGTATGTGCTTTCTATCTCCCTCACATATACCACTAAATTCAAGCGTAAAAGAGCCTTAGGCACTGGTGTTTGTGCCTATAAGGGTTTAATATGTTAACCGGTAACTTTCTTAGAAGCTGCCGGTTCTTTATTTATATTGATGATAAAAGTAAAATTTACTGAATACAAGTTAAAATTTCAAACTAATTATGAGTGAACTTTGGGAAAAGATACGAGCAAGAAGGCGAGAGCTAGACCTTACTCAGCAAGAAGTTGCCGATTACTGTGGCATTTCAGTTACAGCTATTAGTAAGTGGGAGTCTAAAGCCCCAGAGGGTCGAGCCTACCCAAGGCAAAACAAGCTCCAAAAACTAAGCGAGGTTTTACAAGTTGATAAGGCTTGGCTTATTGATGATGAGCAAGGCCCACATCAACTACTATCAGCAATAGCCAATCTTGAAGAAGAGGAGTATCAAGCAGCAAAGCAAAAAGCTGGACCTACACCAAAACAGCAAAACCCAGCTGACTTTGAAAAACAGATAGCCTTGATTCAAAGATATACTAGCCTGATATCAAAGGGGAAATTAACCCCTGAAGTTATGAGTGTTTTAGAGTCATTAGCTGACTACATAGAAAGTAAGTAATCCCACCCGTTATACTTCTCGCAAATAGAGACTGTCTTTACCCTCAAGCATCCTTAATTTATCAAGTTAATTAAAACCACATCATTGATACATAATTTATATTGAATTTAAAGTTTTATTTTAAACTTTTAGGGGATATACTTATTTCAAAAGTAAGAATGAATGAGTACTTAGCTATGGAAAGCATAACACCCATTAATGTCAACATTACTGATGGTCATTGGCAATCAAATCTTAACAACCCATATCTTGCCCCAAGAGAAGTGGCCTATTGCATAGGGCTTCTGTCGGGTAAAACCGATAAGGTGATTGCCAGAGAACAAGGTGTTGAGCCCAGCTCCGTTAGCAACCGTATTAAAAACGCTCACTATAAGTTAAATACTAATAATCGAGCCCATTTAGTGGCTGAGCTTATTCGATTAAAAATTATCACGCCACTATTGATTGTATTCAGTGTAGTTGCTGTACCTGAGTGGCCAAGGGTAATGCAGGAGGACCCAAATAAACCCAGACCAGTCCGAGTAGCAAAACGATTAATAAGACGACAAGAATTACTCAATACATCACGTATATAAAGCAAGGAGGCCCTTAATGAAACCCACTGAAAATCCTTTATTTGTAAAATTATCTGAAAATGAAATGGTTCACTTTGAAACGTTACTCAAAGAGCTTGGATTTGACTCCATCTTAATAACAAATACTGATTTTAATATTGAAGAAGATGGCGACACGCTAATAAATGAGTGGAATCCGGGAGAAATCAAGGACTTTCATTTTGCCATCAAGTTTTGGAATCACGATGATACGATGACTGCGTTATTTGTTAAGCCTATCACTCATAGCGCTCAATTACTGTGGGATGCCGGAAAAAGCCTAAATACCACGCAATAATTTATTATCTCACAAATTAATTTAGCTTTATTTTTGCTCTGATGAAGCGTGACGGGATTTTTTTGTCTTAAAAAAAGGAAAATGACATGAAAGAAATGGAAGCTATGGTACTCGATTCATTTAACGCACTATCAAAAAGTGGCGTTATTAAGGAGACAATTGATAAGCAAGTTAAGGTTGTGGTTGACGCAGTGATTGAAACAACCCTCAGTAGTTATTCAACCTTCGGTAAGCAGCTAAAAGAAACCGTTGAACATTTACTAAATATAGATGTAAACGAACTTGATCTAGCCAGCTACAATGCCTTTATATTAGAGGTAATAAGGGCCAAGTTAGATGCCTGTTTATATCAACAAGGCAAACGTCAAATTGAAGAAGGCCTTGAAAAACTACTACAACCCGCCCCTAAAGAAATCAAGCTATCTAAGCTTATCACTGATTTTATTGAATATTCTGCTGAAGATGTACAACTTGAACATTATGAGCATATTACCTTCCATTGTGACCAAACGAGACTCAACGCTACTTGGATAGCATTTGATTGTGAACCCAATAAAAGTGAGTATGCATGTGAGTATCGAATCGCTATCAATCGTAATGGTAATATTTTTTCATTACAGATCAATAATGAAAATTATAAAAACAAGCTTTTTGTCGGTGATCTGTATAATTTCGAAAAAGATTTATTCCAACTCTATACCGCAAAAACCAAGTTTATTTTAGATATTGATGACGTGGATACAGGATATCCATTTGCTGATGATTAATTAATAACATCTAACGACAACAAGGGTACTCATACCATGAATGATCATACGCCTTTTAGTCAAACCGTAGCCTATATTAATCGTGGAAGCCTTAACGATGAGCTGACAGAAAAGCTTTCTGACATTGTGAAAGCCGTGAGGGAAACGCAAAAAACAGGTTCCATTACCCTCCAGTTAAAAATTCAAATGTTAAGTAACAGCGATGAGGATACGATAAAAATATCGCCTACGGTAAAAACCTCTATCCCTGAATATGAGCAACCTAAAGCAGTTTTTTGGTCCACCGCGGATGGTGATTTGTTGCGTAACGATCCCAAGCAAGGCGAGTTGGAACTCAAAAGCGTGCCAGTCTCTGGCGAAAATCAAAAACTAAAATCCATCTTCAACGAGTAAGGAAAGACCATGGAACACAATCACGTTAAAGATTTAATTAAGTTAGGGTCCAGCCAGGTTATTCATAATAAAGAAGGTATTCCCTTCGTGGCAATTGGTAATGACTTTAAATTAGTGAGTATAGAACAGTATCTCCCCCACCCTATTAAGACCCGGCAAAATATTAAAATGAATACGGTGAAATCATTTATTGATTATATTAATCGCTTCAAAAATCCTCATACAACCATTTTTGCAGATGATACATGCCAGTCCTTTAAAGCGATTATCGACTTTCATCACTCTCAAGAAGAACCCCGCAGCGGTGCTCATACTGTGGAGTATGGCTGTCCTCTGTCACGTGAGTGGGAAGCTTGGCAAGCGATGAATAAAAAAAAAATGGATCAAACAAGCTTTGCAGAGTTTTTAGAAGAACGTGCGGAAGATATTGTCAGCCCCAGTGGCGCTGAATTATTAGAAATTGCCTTGAAGTTTAATGTCATTCGAAAAGCCGTTTTTGGTTCGGCCATGCGGCTTAATACCGGTGAATATCAGTTTACTTACAGCGAAGATAATCAAAAAGGCACGGTTGAATTACCCGAGCAAATTAAGTTGGGACTAGCCCCTTTCCATAACGGTGAGAAGTACGAGGTTAAAGCCAAACTCTATTACCGGTTACATGATGGTCGGCTGCTACTGTGGTACAAGCTTATTCAGCCCGAACGCGTTATTGAGGATGCCTTCAAGGAGGTTACTCAGGATATCCAAAATGGTGTAGGTGACCTTATGGTAATCGAAGGTCGAGATACCCACTAAGCATAACAGGTTTAGCAGGAAGCCGTCGCTAAACCACCTTTCTCATTTTACAAGGTGATCAATATGGAAATTAATACCTGTGCATTAACACGGAAAAATACCAATACCGTAAATAAAATAAATACGCTCATTGACCGTTTTAAAGAAGCCAAAAATAAATTGCCTCCACGTATTACCATTAGCAAAGTACAACAAAACGAGCTGGAAGCGAATTTACGTCAATATAAGTGCTTTCCACCCTACACACTGCGTGGTATTCCGTTAGTTACAACCAAATAAGGAAAAACTATGTTAACGATAACCAGGCGTATCGGTGAGTCAGTCAAAGTGGGTGATTATCGAATAGTTTTTCGTGCTAAAAAATACAATGCCGCAGAGCTGAGTATTTTTTATCAAAACACATTACAGATTAAACAATTATCGTTTGATCACACATTAATTATCAATGATGACATCACGATATCGGCAAGACCACACTTCATGGGGTATAGAGCATCATCACCTCAAGTGGACTTTTTGATTCAAGC
>NZ_AUAF01000227.1 GCF_000428585.1 Zooshikella ganghwensis DSM 15267
GTTAGGTCATCAAATCCCCGATGACACGCTAGGCAGCGATAACGTTTTCGGGCAATTTGCTTTTGATGATTACCATTGCCTTCTACTTGTTGAGACTGGCAGTGAGGGCAGCTGACGCCATCAGGCCAACGTCTCTGACGAATAAACTGGTAGCATTGCTCATCATTTACCAGTTGTTTGATATTGATCATTCTTTGCTTATTACTGACTTAATTTACCCAAATAGACGTGCATAATACATCTTTGGTTGTATTATATGCTACCCCCTAGGAATCCATATAGAGCCTTAAAGTCTATTATCGATGCTTGCCATTTTTGGGGATCGGCTAAGGGAGACACTACTTCTGACATCTGAAGTTTTTCGTAACGCCACTGGTCAGAATGATTGTAAAAAAAGGAAGTACCATTCATTTGACGAGGTGGACGCTGCCAGTCTAAAGCAAATGCCAGAGGTAGCCAGCCAGTTTGTGGTCGAAGTTTTTCTTGCCCTACATAATGTGCCCAACCTCCACCACTTTGCCCCACACAGCCACACAGCATCAGCATATTAATGAGACCACGGTAATTCATATCCATGTGATACCAGTGGTTTAATGCAGCCCCCACAATAATCATTGAGCGACCTTGGGTTTTATCTGCTGTACGTGCAAACTCTCTTGCGATGCGAATGACATCTGCTCGAGGGACACCAGTAATTTTTTCTTGCCAGGCGGGGGTGTAAGGAATGTCACTGTCATAGTCACTGGCAGTGTTCTCATCGTGGTAACCATTATCAATACCATAATTGGCTACACTTAAATCAAACACGGTTGCAACTTTGACTTGCTTGCCATCCGCTAAGGTGACACTTTTAACAGGGACTTTTCTGGCAAGCAGCTCTTCATGCTGAGTATGTTGAAAGTAACCATGTTCGTGTTGTTGGCCACCAAAATAAGGAAATAAAACCTCAGCAATTTCGTCGTGACGGTTTTTCAAACTTAATAATAATGTCGTTTGCTGACCTGTTTGACTATTCGTGGGTTCAATATTCCATTTGCCTTGCTCTCCCCAGCGAAAACCGATAGAACCATTGGGTGTTACGATTTGCTGTGTATACTGATCAATACCTACGGTTTTCCATTCAGGATTATTTTTCTGTTCTAAATTATTCGCTAAATCAGATGCTCTTAAAAAACGACCTTGAATCAATGCTGGTTTATCATTCTGCTTATATTCATCGAGAATAACCAGCATTGGCATATCGGTATAACGTCTAACATAGTCTGAAAAATAGGTACTGGGTTGCTGTAAGTGAAACTCTTTCAAAATAACGTGCCCAAAGGCCATTGCTAACGCAGCATCTGTTCCTTGTCGAGGTGCTAGCCAACTGTCGGCAAATTTTGAGCATTCGGAGTAATCAGATGTGATGACACAGGTTTTTGTGCCTTTATAGCGAACTTCAGTAAGAAAGTGGGCATCTGGGGTGCGCGTTTGAGGAACGTTAGAACCCCAGACAATAATATAGTTAGCGTTATACCAGTCAGCGGCTTCAGGTACATCAGTTTGTTCACCCCATATCTGAGGAGACGCAGGAGGTAAGTCACAATACCAATCATAAAAACTAAGACAGTTGCCACCAATAAGTGACAAATAGCGTGCACCCGCTGCATAGGAGACCATAGACATAGCAGGGATAGGAGAAAAACCTGTGATACGGTCAGGACCATACTGTTTGGCCGTGTAGACATTAGCGGCAGCAATCAGGGTATTGACTTCTTCCCAACTGGCACGCACAAACCCACCCATACCTCGTTGTTGCTTATAGCTTTTTGCAGAGCTGGGATTTTCGACAATGCTTTGCCAGGCATTAACAGGGTCAGAATGCTGGTTTAATGCATCGCGCCAAAGTTGTAATAATTGTTTGCGAATTTTAGGGTATTTGAGACGGTTTGCACTATACATATACCATGAATAGCTGGCTCCGCGAGGGCAGCCCCGAGGTTCATGGTTTGGCAGGTCAGGTCGAGTTCTTGGGTAATCAGTTTGCTGAGTTTCCCATGTGACAAGGCCATCTTTAACATAGATTTTCCAACTACAAGACCCTGTACAGTTTACTCCATGTGTAGATCGAACAACTTTATCGTGTTGCCAACGACGACGGTAACCATCTTCCCACTGGCGATTGGCGGTGCTGGTTTCACCATGACCATTCGCAAATGTTGATTTTTTTTGTTTGAAAAACAGTAACCTGTCAAGAAAATGGCTCATTCTGAACTCCTCAACGGCAGGCTTAAAACGTCATTCCAAGGTATATATCGCCACCTGCAAAAATAAATGGACTCATTGCTTGGCTGATATATTGGCGGTGTTATTAATTTTTTGAGTACTAAAAAAAACGGCATTACGGTTAGTTATTAAGTTTTTTATAAACAATGAAAGTCAGGTATTGTGTCTACCTGTCGCTGACTTTTTAAATAATTATTTTTATCCCTGAGCAACAATATAACTGTGATTGTATGGGGCTAGTTAAGTAAGAAGTTGATATACGTCAAAAGAGTTTATTGGCTGAAAATTAATGGCTATGGCGTTATACCCCATAATAGGTAGGGTACAGTTATTCAATTTAAGTGAATTCAAGTGGTTGACTCGAAATTTGAGTCAGAAAATGAATGTAACGAGCGGCTAGTGGTTTTTTGGTGGTATATCCTTTGTCATATACCCATAGCGAATGGTATAGAAGCCAAACGCTCTTTGCGGCAGGTACTCGTGTCACGTAAATAGGAAATCACATGATACTGCAGAAACTAAGAAAATCGATCACTTTTCGCATGGGTGCACTCATGGTGATGTTAGTGATGCTGACGCTTATCACAATATCTTCCTCCTATTTTATTTCAGAAAGTACTGATCAGGATGCAGCTGCTGTCAATATAGCCGGCTCATTACGTATGCAAAGTTATCGGTTATTGAATCTGGTTATGCGTAATGCAATAGAGCGTCAAACCAGTCAGTCAGTCTATCCACTTATAGAGGAGTTTAGTCGCAGTTTGACGGCACCTGCTTTATTACAGGAGGTTAGGGGAGAAACGACAGCACTCAGTAAACAGTATCAGGTTGTGAAGCAGCAGTGGTTCTCGGATATCAAAAAGCAAATTGAGAAAGAGACTTATTCTTGGAACTCATTACAACTAAATTTTTTGCAACATAAAATAGAAAGCTTTGTGGTAGAAATTGATAAGCTCGTACATTTGTATCAACGGCTGGCGGAAAAGAAAATAGATACATTACGTTTGGTTCAGATTATAGCGTTGTTTGCAACAACATGTTTAGCCTATTTTTCAGTAAAAATTTTTCAGCAACATGTTGTGCTGCCTTTACAGCATCTAACTCATTGTGCGCATAAAATAGGCTTGGGTAATTTTTCTCAAAATATCAAAGTAAGTCATGATGATGAGTTGGGATTGTTGGCTAAAACAATAAATAAAATGTGTGTCGATATTTCTCAAATGTACACTAAATTAGAACAACGTGTTGAAGCTAAGACTAAAGCATTAAATCAAAGTAATCAGTCATTAAATTTTTTGTATCAGGTTGCACGAGACATTAATGAGAAAAGTGAAGGCCACAATTTTTTCAAGCAGTGGCTGGAAAGCTTGGCAAGAATTATTAATGTGAATGCTATTGATCTTTGTTTAAAAACGATAGATGCGCAAATTCCCTACGAACACTATAAGACACATACGAATGAAAGTGCTTGTCTTCCTTTAGATTGCGATGAATGCATGCATTCAGAACTGACCCTCTCATCAAAAGATGGTTGTACCAAAGTGCGATTTCCTTTAATAAAAGATGGTAATAATTATGGCGTATTAGTGTTTACTATGAGTGAAAATCGTCAGTTACAACCCTGGGAAGAGCAATTAATCAATTCATTTGCCAGTCAGGTTGCGGTGGCACTTAGCTTGCGAGGTCAATTATACCAGGAGCGACGTATAGCGTTAATGAATGAACGAACAGTGATTGCTCGTGAGTTACATGATTCTTTAGCACAGGCGTTATCTTATTTAAAGATTCAGGTTACTCGGTTAAAACGCGCTTTGCCAACGGAGGAGCAGCCTTCTCATATCAGTGATATTGTCATTGAGCTGCGAGAGGGTATTACCTCTGCGTACCAACAACTTCGGGAGTTGCTAACAACATTTCGATTGCAGATTCCAGAAAAAGGATTACAGGCGGCTTTAGCTCAAACAGTGAAGCAGACTTACGACCAACATGCTGGCTTTGAAGTTCAACTGGATTATCAGATACAACATTTACCACTTACGCCGAATGAAGAAATTCATCTTTTGCAACTGATTCGTGAGGCGATGCAAAATGCAATACATCATTCTTTAGGCAATAAATTATTGGTGTCGTTGGTTGTTAATGATGATCAACATATAAAAATTTCTGTGATAGACAATGGGGTGGGAATTAGTGAATCTCCTGAAAAATTAAATCATTATGGTTTGGCTATCATGAGAGAACGCAGTCGGCATTTAAAAGGTGTGTTGGAGGTTAAGCGGTTAGAGCAAGGAGGAACGGGTGTTTTCTTTGAGTTTATACCATTTTGCCTTCAGGAAAAGGGTTGATGTGGTGCTTTATAGCCTGCTTTGAGAAAGTGTACTCTCAAAGCAGGCTATAGGCAGGGCAATCGCATATAAATTTACACCGAACAAATTAGCTTCATTAAATATTCATGATCCCAACCAGCAGAGAGTCTCTTATTTTTTATTCCAATTTTATAAGTATTATCTTGCTTAAGAATATTAAGTGCTATCTGCCTAATTCTAGACATATTTTCAGCTGAATGTCCTTTACGAATTCGACTATCATCTTCTCTGAATGCAACATCCAAACTCCAGTGCAAGCTGTTTTCAATTTGCCAGTGATGTTGGATCATTTCACTAACCTCTTTTGCTGGCAAT
>NZ_AUAF01000228.1 GCF_000428585.1 Zooshikella ganghwensis DSM 15267
CAACCCCCTCGAAAAAACTTCCGATAACTTCTGTTATCGGCTATTTTGACGATTTTCACGTAATTTAGTATCACTTTTGGTATTACGTATTACTAAATCAAACAATTTGATTATGGGTAGCGCCTTAGTTTTATTTCATGACAATGACAGCATAAGCAGTATAGATGGACTTATAAAAGAGATAGAGTTAAGGCGTATCTCCCATATTTCATGGTAGACTTCGCCAGTCTTATTTCTTTATGAAAAAAGACTTCTAGCGTGATGTTGTGAGTACATTCGTACTCACTTTTTTCGCTCTCAAGCAGATGCTACCTATCCTCAATAGACTTGTGAGGCTAATGGCTACCTATTTCTTACTTTCATGCTTTAAGTTGCAGGATGCCTTGTGGCAAATCTTTATTAGTTAATAGGTATTAGGTGCAACAGGTTGCATATATTGATTTACTTAGCTTTGTGCCCTCTCGGTAGTCGTGCATAGGCTTGATTTTTTATGGCTACACACACTCACTGAGGGGGCGCTTTGCTTCAGGCATGCTCACCAAGAGGAAACAATTATATGCTTGATTAATGATAGGTTTTTCTAAAAATCATTCTCATAAATAGCAACGGTTAATTATCCTTAAGTGACGTTAATTAATAGTTATACGGTAAGAGTATGGTTAATTTTGATGAGCTAGCGAAAGAGTATTTTGAAGCTTTCGACTTAAAGGATAGAAATATGTCGCATCATGCTATTCAGAAAATAGTGAATAGCGTAGCTAGCAACTTGCCGAAAGACAACCCAGAAGCCTTATCTTGGTTTATAGCGGCATTAAAAGATCCTCAAAAAAAGTGGTTTGTTGCAAAGGTAATGGAAAAGGTCATGCCAGTACCAATTTCGCTGTTAGATGACTTAGTATTAGCTGCATTGTTGGAGCCTAATCCAAGTAACAATAAACTCTTTGTTCTTCCCTGTGTAAAAACATTTGGGGCTGATCAGGTAAGGAAAAGAATGGTTGAGCTATCTAATTATCCGGGGGTTAAAGAAAATAATGGTTTTGATATGGTCAGCTATTGGGTCCGTGATATCGTATAACAAATTAATCAACAGGCCCCCTGGCGAGGCCTGTCATTAAGGCGTTAGTTCTTTATAAAACGAAGATATACTCATGGATCAAAATAAGACGTTATTGCAGAGATTATTAAAAGGCTTTCGCAAACAGGAAGGCTTGGATGATCTATTGCGTATGACAGAGCATTCGAATGGGTACAAACGGGAGAATGCGGTAACCCGGCTAGGCGTTCTTGGAAACCCTCTAGCAATTCCTTCGCTTATTGTTCGGGCCAATGATTGGGTGCCACAAGTAAGAATTGCTAGCAAAAAAGCTATCACTCTACTTCAAAAGCCTGAGAATGTGAGGGCTTTTATAGTTAGCCTACCAGACCTCTATCACCTTCAGAACTGTGGTCGAGACAATCATGACGATCTAATTTCATCTGTTGAAGACTACATTACTACTGTAGATGGTGGCGAGTTTATGCTATACGAATTGAATAACGAGGATCTGCGAGTTGCTAGGTGTGCATTTTTAGTTTTGCTGAAGAAAAAACTGCTACCTATATGTGATTTAGCAGAGAAAGGAATAAATCATCCCGATGTTATCGTAAGACTTAAGTCATCTCACTATATAAGAGGACTTGATCTCGAGCAGCAAAGAAAAGTGCTTAGGATTGCCATCTTAGATAAATTCATGCCCATCCGGAGGGAAGCTTTTCAGATATATTTGCAAGATAAACCCTCTTTAGAATTCGTGACAAAATTTCTAAACGATAGGCATATTTCAATTCGGGAAATTGCAATAAAATATTTGTTGTCGAACGGTTTTGACGTTGTGAATGAACTCATTTTCAATCTCTCCTCAAGCAGCGCTCACGTCCTTAAGTGTTCAGTTTGGGGGCTTGATTATCTACGACATACAGATGCTACCGATAAAATTATACCTCTTACTAAATCGATTTACCCGAGTGTTCGTAAGCAAGCTATGGTATGCATGATTAGCCTGAAGGGTGAAACATATTTTGATCAGATTACCGAATATCTAGCTGACTCTTCGCCATCTGTATGCAAGGAAGCAGTTCGGCTTATTGCTAAGAACGGTATTAAGTTAAGTTCAGAAGATCTGTTTAGAATTCTCTCTGGCAGTGAATATAGCCATACTGGTCGAGCCTGCCTAACGCTTTTGAGAAGAATTAATAAATGGGAAGCTCTCATGTTTCTAATGAGGCTGCTTGGATCACCAGAAAACGATTATGGAATAACGAAGGTAAGGTTAGAAGAGTCTCTTAGTATTTGGGATCGGGAGTTCAATAAAAGCCATTCTCAACCGAGCATTAGACAATTAGATGCCCTGAGCGAATTGTACCAAGAGACACAAGTCCAATTAGAAAAAAAAGGTTATCGAAGTATATTGTTTACATTAAATACATTAGGTATGAAAACTGTGTAGAGCTAATCGGGTAAGAGCCGCTCCCTACCCGCCTCCTTGGATACCGCTAGCCATAAGGCCTACAATGGGGTTAGGTTTGTGTCAGAGTGATGTTCATTAATAGTTAGGCATCAAAATGAAGTATGAGCCAATTGATATTAAGTGCCCCGATTGTGGGGCGCTGGCGAAATTCGAAGAGCCATTCGAGTTTCTATCGAAAAATGACGTTCGTCCAGATGAAACGAAGCCGACACATCCCTGGGGTGGCTGGACGGTGCTCGAAAGATTTCCTTCTCAAATAAGCTGGAAGGCTCCTTCTACATCAAGTCAGTATCTCAGAGGTGGGGGCGATACAGGCAAAGGTGGCTATCCTCTCCTTACAAATGGTTTAGTTCAATGTTCCCACTGCCATTCGAACAGAAAGCACAAATTAAATTGGCCTGCCGATGCTTATTGGCAGTGGGAAGTCCGAGGTCAGTTATTGTGGGCATGGGATAAAGAGCATGCCCAAATAATACTAAATTTTGTTAAAGAAACCGCTAGGCCATCGCGGCGTTTGTACAGCTTAAAGTACATACCGTCACACTTTCTTTCAGCTAAAGTTCGTGATCTAGTAGTTCAAAAAATGGAGCGGAGTGTAAATGCCTAATCAGGTAAGAGCTGGTATCTACCCAGCTCCCTGGATACAGCTAACCATAAGGGCTACAATGCTTTAGGTTTGCGCTAGAGTGACGTTTATTAGTAGTTAAATAGATATGTTAGATTTTGAATCCCCAAATACAGATTATATCTTTAAAGCCGCAGCTCTAGAGGATCGAATTCGCTCCTTATTGGTTCAGATAAAGAGTACTCTTGGCACTAATCAATCCTCGGCGAGGGAAGAAATTGTTGATAGGTGGATACCAGAGTTAAGGGCATTGAATAGGGAAAGCTTCGGGAATCACCCAGGGATAAACGCTACGCTAGGTAATTTAGAGTATTCAGTAAATGAGCTGTCTTTGGAAGAGTGTTGGCAAGCTTTTCTGCTTTTGGCGGAACAGCCGGGAGAAAATTTCGGCACTTGGGCTATTTAATCTGTAAGAGCCGCTCCCTACCCACCCCACTGGATAGCACTAGCCACAAAGCCTACAATCAGGTTAGGTTTGCGTAAGGGTGACGTTTATTAGTAGTTAGGCAAAACGAGTTATGAGAATAATTTTTCCATTTGATCCATTAGAAAAAAATACAGCAGATGGTCCCTTTAGGGACGAATACGAACTGTTAAAATCTATGGGTATAGACTGCTCACTGTTTGATTACGACTCATTAGAGTTTGATGAGCTTAAACCGAAGCCACAAGTAATTGATGGTGATTGCGTACTGTATCGTGGATGGATGCTTACGCCGTCTTTATATGGAAAGCTTGCATCAATGGTTGAGCGAAAGGGGGGATCAATGTTTACGTCTCCTTCCAGTTTTGTTTCCTCACATCACCTCCCTGAGTGGTATGAAAGCTGCGTAGACTTCACTCCTGAGACTGTATTCAGTAACGCAGAGGAAGATTTAGAAAAACTAGCAAGCGATCTTGGTTGGGATAGCTTCTTCGTTAAAGACTACGTAAAGTCAAATTACAATGAGCGTGGATCAATTGCTAAATCTCCTAGAGAAGTCCTAGAGATTGTTGCACTTATTAAAGAGCACAGAGGCGAAATCGAAGGGGGAATATCGCTTCGAAAAGTTGAAGAGTACCTACCTGAGACAGAGAAACGATATTTTGTTGTAAATGGCAAAGCCTATTCACCTGATGGGGTTGTTCCAGAGCTTGTGTTGGATGTCTCTAAAGCTCACCATGCACCATTCTATTCCATTGATGTTATCCAGAGGTCTGACGGCGTACTTAGATTGGTCGAGCTAGGTGATGGTCAAGTGTCAGATAAAAAAACGTGGAGCGCTGGTGTTTTTTGCAAAATGATTGCTGAAAATACCTAATTTGCTAATCGCTTCCACTCCATAAACTCAATGCCCATGCCAAGCATAAATAAACTGTTCAACGTGACGCTTGGCTGCGCACATTACCAAAGCGTTAGGCCTATGAAAAGACCGGCTAGAGTCATCAAAATAATACTAGCTCTCATAGTGATTGCAATAGTGATAGCATCGTTCACTAATCAGATTGTAGCTTGGATTGTTTTATCGCTTTTTGGTCCTTTTATTCAATTATTTGTGTCCCCTCGGGACTGGTGCGTGACTCGCCCCAGCCCTTGCTGTTAGCCTTTTCCTCCATCGTTAATGGTTCAGGAGAAGCACTATGGAAGCCGATTCATCCCCAGATGTCCCTTTAACTTTGGAAGCCGTCAAGGCTAAATTTGAAGCCTGGCGGCAGCGTCCTAAACCCCGTAAACCCTTCCCTAATGCATTATGGCATGATGTCTTTCGACTG
>NZ_AUAF01000229.1 GCF_000428585.1 Zooshikella ganghwensis DSM 15267
AAATACCGCCAGATATGTGTATCTTCATCTAGCCCAAAAAACTCGCCGATGAGCTCCATTGCAATCACTTCAGGATCAGAAAGGGAAGGCATAGTCCCTCGTTCACGTAATCGCTGGCCTTTAAGTAAATCATTAAAGGTATCATCAACCCAGCAATAAACTGCTATGATAAACTCTTCTACTGACATCCCCTGTCCCTTTGAATTTGTTTCGGCAAAACAAAGGTTGGGGTCAGGGGTTGTCATTTCAAACTAATAAAAGTCGAGCATCGCGTTAAAATAAGCTTAAGCATCAATTCCGAACTGAACTACACTATGTCTAGTTAAGCTTAATTGGCTTAAAGCTAACACTAGTCTTTGAGCTTTATATGCTTTAGATGACATGCATAGGCTATTGCAAAAGCGAATTTGTGCTTAAGACTAGTGTAGTGGGCATATCAAACAGAATATGTATAACTAATGATCATGGTCATTAGTTGCATACTAAAAACAACTTACACTTTGCGCCATAAAGTGTGGGGAATGCTTGCTCAACTGATGCTGGGTATCTGAAGTGGACAAACGCTTTCCACACTGATTAATAAGTAATGAGTAGTATGTAGTAGGAAGTATTTGCCATTATGCATAACAGTCATCCTCATGAAGCTGGTGAAGATACCAGTGATCTTAACGAAGAGAAAAGTTACCAGGAATTACATCGTCCCAGTAGTGAGTTTGCAAGCCGCTCTGACTATCTTGATCATGAGTTAACCATCATGAAACCGCGTCGTTGGAAGCTTAATCTTCCAGGACGTGATTTTCGGTTTGAGTGGGAAGATCTTGTACCTGCATTAGCGGGAACTATCGGGATCACCGTAATGTATTCTGCAGTAATGTCTTCATATGCTGCAGGATATGGGCTTGATGCAAACTTTGTTATTGAAAACGTTCGCGTTGAGATGCTCGTCTCCGCTATCTTGTTTGTTATTTTAACTTCTGGCTTTTTAAACCCACGTGCTAATTTGGCAGGTAATCATGGTCCAATGATTCCTTTGATTGGCATGATAGCAATGGCTGGTGGGCATCCTTTGGCCCTTGCCATTTTGCTCGGTGGTTTTGGCTTAATTTTGAGTATTACTAAAGGCGGTTCACGACTGGTTAAGTTAACAGGACAGGGGGTGGCCGGTGGCCTACTCGCCTACCTGGGGTTAACGGGGACAGCTTCGCAGATTAACTCGCTTATCGAGTGGGCGGGCAAAATGAATGTTGGGTACGTGGCATTTGTGGTGCTGCTGGTCAACATTGTGCTTTATGCTTACTTGGCGCGGATTGGTAAGCGTTGGTTGTCGATTCCTCTGTGCTCAGTTGCAGCAGTTATTATTGCGTTGGCACTTGGAGCGCCTTTTGAGTTTAAAACAGCGCCTGGCTTACCTAACCTGAATCCAATGTACTGGTGGGGATCAACAGAAACTGGCTGGAAATTAGGCCTACCAAATATGCAGCATTTCATTGCTTCCTTACCTTTTGCCATTCTTGCTGTTGCTATGTGGTCTCCTGATTTTCTGGGGCACCGTGTATTTCAGGAGCTTAACTACCCGAAAAAAGCCAAAAATGTGCTGATGGATGTTGATGATACTATGACAGCATGTTCTATCCGCCAGGTTGTGGGAACCGCTTTTGGGGGAGGAAACATTACTTCCTCTTGGGGTACCTATATGATTCCTGCGGCGATAGCAAAGCGCCCAATTCCTGGTGGGGCCATTCTATTAGGTATTATGTGCGTCATCGTTGCTGTAGTGGGTTATCCTATGGATATCACAGTATGGCGACCAGTAATGAGTGTTGCTTTATTAGTGGGCGTATTTTTGCCACTACTTGAAGCGGGTATGCAAATGGTTAAGGATACAAAAGACACCCAATCTGCAGGTATCTGTATCTTTGCCTCTGCGGTTGTAAATCCTGTTTTTGGCTGGTCACTAACAATGTTGTTAGATAATAATGGCTTAATTGGTGATAAAGACCGCTCTAAAGCACTTAGCTTTGTTGATAAAGTAGTAATTCCAGGCCTGGCATTTGGTATTTGTTTTGTTGCTATGGCAGCTGTTGGCATGTTGCCTGGGGTACCAGCTTTAGTACCTGCGTTTCGTTAATAATTAAAAATCGATATGCTGAGCCTTCATCGTAAAGGCTCAGCATTAACGACGGGAAATAGGCTATGAAAAAACAATTCATTCTCACCTTAATGGGGCCTGAAAGTCCGGGGTTAATAAGATTATTAGCTGAAAAAACTCATGACCGACAGGGAGTGTGGTTAAAAAGTAAAATAAGTCATCTTGAAGGCCAATGTGCTGGGATTATTAAAATTGAAGTTGAAGAAGGCCTGGCAGAGTCACTACAAACTGAGTTAACCAATATTACTGATTTATATGCTGTTATTTCTGAGGTACAGCCATCTTCATCGGTCGAGGTCAAAACACTTCAACTGATCGTTGAGGCTGATGATCGGCCAGGCTTTATTAATGATATCTATAATATTTTAGAAAGCTATGGAGCTAGCATCAGCAATATGGAGTGTCACTCCTTTGCAGTAACTGAATTAGGCGGAAGTGTCTTAAAAGCAGATTTTGACTTAATTGTACCTACCGATCTTGATCAAGAATCCCTTGTGGCGGAGCTTGAAGCATTGAATGCTCAGGTAGTAGCAAATATTCCAGCTGAAAAGTAACACGCTCTTTTGAAAGTTGACAACAAACTACAGTAAGGTGGTTTGTTGTTTTTACCCCTTGCATATAGCTTTTACCTGCACTTATTTGTCTTTTCTCTGTATACCTTTCACAAATGATTTCTAGGTTTTGTTGTCTTCGCTCCTCACCCCGATCACCTATTAATATCGGCTCATGGAACTTCTAATATAGTTTTATGGGGTATGGTTTCGTGGGTCTATAATTTCATGTGGCTAAAGTTTCATGTGGCTATAGTTTCATGGAGCTTGGCCACTCGATGGTTGCACCTAAAAACCATTCTTATTGGGTATATCAATAAAGCTTTCGCGGATGGTATCAATCACATTTTTAATGTAATAAAGGCACCTCAAAAAATAGCGATTTTTGTGTAAGGGCAAAGAAGCACTGCACGGAGGACCGGAGTGTATAAGGAGTACATGAGGATCCGAGTACAGCGCTGACGCAGCTATTTCGAAAAAAGTGCATTTTTTGAGGTGCCCATAAGGCTATTTTGCTAAAAAGTAAAACAGTAGACCTATAACATAAAGCTATTTAAATAAGCTGCAACTGATGTATGACTTAAAAATTGTCATTTGTTTTTATTGTGTGCATTATTGCACATACTTGCCTCACTAATAATAAAGAAAAAGATTAGGAGAAATGAATGATAAAAATAATAAGTCGCACACTATCTGCAGTCGCAGCTGTGGCGTGTATTACTTCAGCTCAAGCGGGGGTTATCACATTTGATGATTTAGACCCTGGAACATCTGCTACAGCTTTACCTGAAGGCTATGGTGGCTTTTCATGGTCAAGAAATGGCTCTGCTCCTATTGTTGCATATAGCCGGGAACATCTTGAATCTAATAGTGGATTTACTACAGGTGTTACATCGGGTTCGAATGCTATTTTTAACGCGTATGGCGTAGGCCCAGCTATTTTCGATTGGTTAGGTCAAGACTCTACCTTTGATTTTATTAGTGCTAATTTTACTTCAGGCTGGAATGATCAGGATATTATGTTTGCAGGCTGGCGTGATAATCAGCAAGTCTACATGAGTCAAAGGTTTAGCATTGGTACCGATGTACCACTAAATATTCGCTTAGACTGGCGCAACATTGATCGTCTGGTTATTTACAGTGAAAACCAAAATGACTACCAGTGGGTAATGGATGATTTTAGCTACAATGTACGTGTTCCTGAGCCTGCTACCGCGTTGTTATTTGGAGCTACGCTACTAGGCATGTCTAGACTTCGCCGTAAAAATAGCTAATTTTTAGAGAGCCTGGTTACCGGGCTCTTTTTTTATTTGATAACACGTAAAAAGTTGTATCAGATAAATCGGATCTATTCCTTTCTCTTATTAGTGTCGGATAAATTTCCAACTATAGCTTTTTTTGCCCTTAGCTTTTTTGTAATAACCTGTTTTATAGCGAAAAATATTATTTGGCATGACTTATGAAGGTCATAAAGTGGTTAATATATTTCTCATGACAGAATGATCTTTATAGCTTCGCTTAACCCCTTCTGGTTAACATGTGGCGCAAGGACAAGGATGTCATTTCTTTTTCCTTAATCTTACATTTTTCCCAAAGAAACTTTTGTAACTAATAGGCTGATGTTGACGCTGGCTTTTTTGTATTAGCTCTTAATGTTAGGGTAAAAGGACCTGTCATCAATGAAGAGCTGAGCGTTGACAATGAATTATCGATGGTTACATGTGAGTGGAGTTAGTGGGTTATTAGCTGTGGCTTTTGGTGCTTTTGGGGCTCACAGTTTACAGCCTTCAATGACTTCTGAATTACAGGCTGTTTATGAAACAGCAGTCAATTACCACTTCTATCATACTTTTGCCCTATTGGCTGTTGCTTTGCTTGGAGCACATATTGTCAACAGCAATTGAATTTTGACCCACTTTTCTGGTAATCCAGCAATTTAAAACTGACCCACCCTACGTTTGGTTTCGTTAATTGGTTATTGTTACGTTGGTATTCATTTCAGGTGTAATACCAGCCATCTTTTTTCCCCTTAATCGGTAACTATGGCCGCTAATTTGAACTATATGTGCGTGATGTAAAAGACGATCTAAAAGGGCTGCAGTGAGTGTTTGGTCATTGGCAAAGGCTCCTGACCATTGCG
>NZ_AUAF01000230.1 GCF_000428585.1 Zooshikella ganghwensis DSM 15267
GGTATTAATGCTGATTTTTGAGAAGGTGAGTTTTTGCTGAAGCCATAAACAGAGATCCAACACGCCTATGACGAGGTTTTTATGGTCCTGACTTAATGATGAGGCCGTAATAGCCTGCTGGAGATCCTGATAGGCTTCAGGCGATAAGGTTTCAATCTTTGGTTGCTTCATACAACTAATAAACGGCTATTCGTGAAATGAATGCAGCGTACTAAACAGACAGAGAACTGAGTAAGAAGACATTAGCGGTATGGCTTGTACGTTATTTACTGCAGCACACGATTGCAGAGGGGGTACATTAATACCATTGGCTCACCGCCTAATGAGCCAAAAGCACCAAAGGTCATAAATAAAGGAACAATAATTTGCATTGTTGTTACGCCAAAATTCCCTAGTCCCGCATTGAGACCCAGGGCAAGACCTTGCTTTTTTTTAGGAAAGAAAAAGCTAATATTTGACATTGAAGAGGCAAAATTACCCCCACCTATTCCAGATAAAAGTGCTAAAAGCTGGAATACCCAAAGCGGAGTATTTTTATCTTGCAGGGCCATTCCTGTTCCTAAGGCCGGAATAATTATCAAAGCTGTCGTAAAGAAAATAGTATTTCGACCACCACATAAACGAATAAAAAAACTACTCGGTATGCGTAAGGTTGCACCTGTTAAGCCAGCAATAGCCATCAGGGTAAAAAGTTCCGCTTTAGCAATAGGAAAGCCTAGGTTCAACATTTGAACTGTGATAACGCCCCAATATAACCAGACTGCAAAGCCACACAGCAATGATGGAATAGAAATCCAAAGGTTTCTTGCTGCAATATTTTTTGCTGATGCTTCCCATTGCTGGGTATCTTCAGGGTTCCAGTGTGTTATATCTGTCATAGTGATCTCCCCCACTCATGAGGCGTGACGAAATGTAAACTCACTATGAGAGGATGGTAAGTAAGGGACAATGCCTAGGAATAGGTAGACTGCATGTATTATTTTTTCAATATAAGACGGTTAGATTTTTGTATTAGTAAGGGCTTAAATAAACTGTATGACAGTATGTAGAACAGGATATGTTTATTTGATAATATGAAATACAAAAATAAAAATACCAATTAAGAGGTATAAAACTATTTACATAAGGGATAAAGCTATTTATCCACTATAATTGGTATTTAGCATAATGCTGACACAGATCAAAGGTTTATCATCGTTTGAGCGAAAGCCATTATGCGAATTTTTGATGATATTAATTATATACCCAAAACGAAGGATTTTTAGCGGGGCTAGCATGGTCTGTAACGATTCGTGAAGGGTATAGTTATTATAGAACTACCTAGAGACCAACGTAATGTCTTCTGAAGTTGCTACTATTTTAATGGTCGATGACCACCCTTTATTTAGAAAAGGGTTAAAACAATTACTTGAGTTAGAAGATAGTCTACAGATTATTGGTGAGTTTAGCCGTGGGCAAGATGCGCTTGACATGGTCAAACATAGTGAACCTGACCTGATTTTGTTAGATTTGAATATGCAAGGGCTTGATGGTATAGAAACACTTCGAATGATGCGTAATCAAGGTGTGACAGCACGAATTATTATGCTTACGGTCTCTGATAATGAGGCTGATGTGATTCAGTGTATACGAGCAGGTGCAGATGGCTACTTACTAAAGGATATGGAGCCTGAAGATATTCTCGATAAAATAAAGCAGGCTGTTCTTGGTAAAATGGTGATTAGTGAGCGTTTAGCTGAAGTGTTAGCTACAGCGCTTCGTAAGCCCGACCAGACTGATGAAAATCTTTTAGCTTCTTTAACCAGTCGTGAATATGAGATATTAATGCGAATTGCCCAAGGGTATAGCAATAAAACAATTGCGCGTGAATTAGGTGTTTCTGATGGAACAGTAAAAGTGCATGTGAAACATTTATTAAAAAAACTTAATATGCGTTCACGTGTTGAAGCAGCAGTGTGGGTAATCAATAAACAAAAAAGAAGTTAATAGTTGACTGAAGCGAGTTATCTATAAGAATCTTGGCAAGGAAACGTAAATGAGTTGTTGTGACCAACCTGGATTAATCTCTGTTAATGATGCCCTCAATAAGCTGTTAGCGGCAGTTAAGCCTCATGCAGACTATGAAGAGCTTCCACTGCCTCAAGCATTACATCGTTATCTAGCGCAACCAATCTATGCTCTAGTGGACAACCCTGCTTGGCATAATTCTGCTATGGATGGGTATGCAGTTAGGTTTGCGGATTATCAGTCAGGTCAACCTCTAACAGTCGTTGGTACTGCGCTGGCAGGTAAGCCATATACTAAATCTGTTGAAAAAGGGCAATGTGTACGCATTATGACTGGAGCCCCCATACCAACAGGAGCAGATACAGTCATTATGCAAGAGCAGTTGTGTGAGAAGCGTTCTGATAAAGTAATATTTTCTGGAGAGGTGAGGCAAGGTGATCACGTTCGCTTAAAAGGTGAAGATATAAAGCAAGGAAAGATATTATTACCCGCAAAACATCAATGCTTGGCAGCAGATATTGGCTTTTTGGCAGCGCAAGGTATTTCAACTGTCACCGTTTATCGAAAGTTAAAGGTTGGATTATTATCTACGGGTGATGAACTTAAAGCATTAGGTACAACACTCCATTTGGGGGATATTTACGATAGTAATCGCTACATGTTGAATGCGTTACTTTCGAATATGGGATGTGATGTTCATGATTTTGGTATTATTTCTGATAATGTTCAATTAATAAAAGACACTTTAATTAAAGCAAATAACCAGTGTGATGTTATTATCACCTCAGGAGGTGTTTCTGTTGGTGAGGCTGATTATATTAAAGATATTATTAGTGAGCTGGGTGAATTACACCTTTGGAAGGTAGCGATTAAGCCAGGTAAACCTTTCGCATATGGCTGGCTGTCAAACGCTTTGTTTTTGGGATTACCGGGTAATCCGGTATCTGCTTTGGTTACGTTTTACAAATTGGCATTACCAGCGATGGTAAAAATGACGGGTGGAGAGTATCTTCCTCCAAACTATTTATGTGCAACACTTACACACCCATTGAAGAAGCGACAAGGCCGTACAGAATACATCCGTAGCCATTATACATCGAACAATGAAGGTGAGTTATTAGTAACACCAACAGGGAAGCAGGGAAGTGCAATCATGTCATCTTTAGTAGGCGCTAACTGTTTTATTGTGTTAGATGAGAACCAAGAAAGTATGGTGGCTGGTGAAAAAGTAATGATTGAAGTATTCCAGCCTCCTTTGCTTTAACGTTGTTGTTATTTATGCCTAGTACGAAGAGTATAATGTACTTTTTTCGAAATATCTAAAGTCTTCATCTATATAAATACGTTGAATACTGTCAATCCTTTCATTGAGGTGCTGTAAGTAGTAGAAGTCAAGGATGGCCTTCTGCTTTGGGAAATTATCCCTTGTAAACTAGTAAATAAGCAAAATTATAGTTTTAATTATTTAGCATACTTTGAAAACGCTCGCTAATAGTCGCTGTGATTGATCTTATTTCAAACTGGCTTAGCCCGGTAACAGCTGTTGGATCAAATCTATGTAAGTGTAAATAAGGTGACTTGGCTTTGAACTCTTTTAAATCTCCATTAAGTAATATAGGTAAAAATGGTGTATTAAAGCGGCGTTGGTAAAGTCTGTTTAAAAAAACAGAAGCACTATCCAGTTCAATATGCTGTACTTTTTTCGTTTTGGTTTGTGTAATGCAAATAATCAACCCTTTTTTTTGAAATACTTCACCAGGAAATAATAAAATTCCTGTAGATTTAATGGCTTCTTCATTGACACGATTGAATGTATCATGAAATGCAAAAGGGTTTGGTAAAACAATCAAACTACTGTGGTAATCTTTAGGTAGAATAACTTCAAAGTTGCTGTATATTTTTTTTACTGTGGGGCTGTATACACAAAAAGAGGATGATACTGATTGAAAAAAATGAATGGCTTTGGTTTTGTTGATAATGGAAGATATGTCCCAGAATAAGTCAGGATTATCCTGAGATCTATTTAATAAAGATGAGTCGCTCATTGTTAATATTTTTAACTATAACCTACTGCTTATGTTTGAATGTTTTTTATACGATACGGCTATGAAAATAAATAAGTCATAGTTGTATATCATAATTTTTATACAAATTCCTTAATACGATTATTAAAACTTACATATCGTCCTCGCCCGTTATCCTTCATAATATTGTACTTATGTACTATTTATTTTGCTAAAATATAGCATTGTACATTATTTAATAGGTTTGACTAGTTATTTTTGTGGAGCATGTGTGCCAAATTATGATGTGTGATGCTTGTATATTAATCAGGTGAACTGACCGTAAATATACCCAAGACGTAGGATTTTTATACACACTATCCATAGTGTTTACCCTAAAGGGTCTGCGAAGCGATTCTAAGGTGCACTTGAAACATTTACAGGGTCTTTTTAGAGTTTATTGTCGTTGTTCTTCTGTAACTATAAATAACAGAGGGGATTGATTATAGAGAAAACAGGCTCAGCCTGACACCTATACTATTAATTAGTAGCCTAATTCTTCTGTGGTTTTATCAGTACTTAACGATGGTTTTTTAAATGACTTTGGTGTATACCCATAGCGTTTGAGAATTAGGTTTAATCTTTTGATTTAACAAGGGAAATTGTATATCCTTTGCGACCATGAAAGGATTTTGGCTCACAGAAGAAGAATTAAAGGCGTTGCGCATAGCTCACAGGGCTGAGCGCAATCGTCATGCAGCGTATAAAATCAATGCAGTGATTTTGCTTGGTAGCGGATGGAAGCTAAACCAAGTTAAAGAT
>NZ_AUAF01000231.1 GCF_000428585.1 Zooshikella ganghwensis DSM 15267
ACAGCTGGCATTAGCCAGACTTACACAGCCTCCATCAGCAGAGACGGACAGTCCTTCCGCCTTTAATTTTACGATACCTTGCTGTTTTAAATTAACCGCCGCATTAATGTCCCTATCATGTGTCGTATGGCATGTGGGACATGTCCACCACCGAACCGATAATGACATGTCTTCTTGCTTGGTATGACATACAGAGCAAGTCTTCGATGAAGCAAACCAGGGGTCTATCCTGATGAGGTGTTTGCCTTGCTGCTTTGCTTTGTACTCAAGCTTATTGGTTAATGCTCTCCATCCAGCATCAGCGATATGCTTGGCTAGTTTACGGTTTTTCAGCATGTTTTTGACTTTCAGTGTCTCCACAATGATTGCTTGGTTTTCGTCAATCAGTTGCTTTGATAGCTTGTGCTGGAAGTCGTTTCTGGCCGCTGCAACACGCTCATGGGCTTTCGCCACCAGCAGGCGTGCTTTTGCTCGGCCTTTTGAACCTTTTTGTGAGCGTGATAAAGCTTTTTGCTTGCGCCTTAAATTGTCTGCGGCACGTTTTAAAAAGCGAGGGTTATCAATTTTATCGCCCTGGCTTGTGATAGCGAGATGAGTAATACCGACATCAATTCCTGTTATTTCTTTCGTATTCATCGTTTCTGTAGGAACAACCTGTTCTATTAAATCATCGACCAAAATAGCCGCATAATATTTACCGCTACAGTTTCGGCTGATGGTAATGGATTTAATTTTACCTTTAATTTCACGATGAATACGTGCTTTGATGGGCTTGCATTTAGGTATTTTAATCCAGTTTTCGCCTACAGCAATTGAGGTGCAATGATAACTGCTTTGTCTGCCGTGCTTGGATTTAAAGCGGGGAAATCTAGCCGCAGGCTTTGGATTAAAAAAGTTTTTAAATGCGGTATCGAGATTAATAACCGCCTGTTGTAACGCTATGGAATCGTAGTCCTTAAGCCACTCATATTTACGACTACGTTTGGCTTTGGCAATAACAGGCTTTAAGTCCTTTTTGAGCGATAAATTCACGCCTTTTTTTCGGTAAAAGTGCGTTTTAACCGCAAGTGCTTTGTTAAAAACAAACCGTACAGCACCAAACTGAGCATTCAGGAAGTCTGACTGCTGCTGTGTTGGATAGATACGTACTTTGGTTGCCTTTAACATTTGAGCGCTCATTGCTATAATAGTTGTATTATATGGCTTTAATAGGTATTTATCAAGTGAGTGTGCAAGACGATTCAGAACTTAAAGACTTCTTAAAAAAACGTCATAGTGTAAGCAATCTAGTGGTTCATCTTGTCTTTACCACAAAGTACAGACGTAAACTTTTTGATGGCTATATGATTCAACAGTTAAAAGAAGCCTTTGAATCAGCTTGCGAGAAACTTGAATGCGATTTGTTGGAAATGGATGGTGAAGAAGACCATGTACACTTACTTGTAAGCTATCCACCCAAACTATCTATTAGTGTTATGGTGAATAATTTAAAAGCAGTTTCATCTAGACGGTTAAGGCTTTTAAATACACATATACCCATGCAAAGCACGACTGGTCGTTTATGGTCACGTTCATACTTTGCCTGTAGTGCAGGTGATGCCACCATTGAGACATTAAGGGCTTATGTGGAAGGACAAAAAACACCCGAATAAAAGCCCTAGTCGGGCTTTGCGCCTTATATCCCCGCCCGCACTGGGCGAGGGTTTACGGCGCGCTTGCTAACTTTTGGGGTAAAGACGTCGTCCAGCAAACACAAATCATTATTGAGCTACTTGAACAAAATGGAGTACCAGTAAGCAGCAAGTCAGACTATTTAAGCACTGAGTCCATTGTAAATAAATACCAGTACATGCGGTATTATTAGGGGAACCCAATTGTCTTGCAGAGAAAGCGCCACCTAAACCATAGCCATCCCGTGCATCTATGGCGACTGATTTTATTAGCGTGGAGCTTGCCGCGACTGGTGTGGTCAATAATCATCAGGATAACAAGCCGTCAGCATCACTGATGGTGTTTGGGATTGAGTTAACCCGTCCTGATGGCACGGTCTTAAAAATCCATCAATTACCGACCAGTGCCGTGGATGCCTTAATTCATCATTTTATTGCGTAATTATCATGTTGCAATTAACGCCTCATCATCGTTTATTATTAGCGGTGAATCCCGTAGACTTTCGTAAAGGTATCAATAGCTTAATTGCACTGTGTCAGCAGCATCTAAATGAAGATGCGTATAGCGGGACTATTTTTGTCTTTACCAATAAACGACGCATTGTGTTTAAATTATTAGTGTTAAACCTCAGATTTTACCCTTCTTCTTAAACCCATCATAGAGTTTTTGAGCAATAAAGCCATAGCTAAAATAGAGAGAAAGCAAATACAAAAAAGACATAAAAACAAAACTACCAACAACTATTGCAAAATCAAACTGTGAAAACATGTAAATTATTACTGATAAACCATCGACCCCGCTAAAAATCAAAGCAACACTTAATACCAGTAAGCTTGATATACCACATGAAGTTATAAATGATAACAACACCATTTTAGTTTTTTCTTTTTTATTTGGAGTTCTTTTATTATCCTGTATAAAACTTCCAACCGCATAGTAAGCCGCCCCCATAAGAACACCAATAGAAACACCAGGACTATGATTCAGATCGAATAATTGGACTATTACTAGTAGTGCTACTAAACCTATGATGTAAGCAAATCCAAACTTCATAATATACTTTTTTACTTCTACCACTGGTTTCACTTTCAAACTCCAAAAATTTTAACACATCCAATATAAATGGATATTTTTTATAAGCAAAATTCCGTTAATTATAACTAGTTATCACAGATGTGAAACCTGATCTGAATCACAATAAAGTCATGGTAGATGTTCCATATAGCTGTAGACCTACAATATCTATTTGTTATATGGAAGAAGCGTTAACAACAAAGATGAACCCAAATGTTAGCTTTCGTGAGCTGTTCATTTATACATACCGCTGAAGCTGTGAGGCGATAGTGCGCAGTATCCATCACTAGCGACTTGTAAAGTCATCATACAAAAAGCTCCAATTACATTTTTTTTCATCTAAATAAATATATCCATGCGGTTTACCTAAGTAACGACTATGACTAGGCAACCCCATATGATTTCCTTGAAATACCTTATACCAGCCTCCTAAGTTGATATTCACATCTTGTGCCTCAACTGAGTACCTTTCTTGTGCCGTACGGTAGATATGCTTCTCACCTAAATAAATAGAGTAGGGTACATGAACCAGCCAAAAAATGGTAAATACACTGACAGTTAATACCCAATAGTTCGGTGTTACTTTTTTTAGAAAAAAGACAGAGGAAATCGCAACTGCTATGGCAGAATATAGAGAAACATAAACTATATCGTATAGTTTTACAGTTACTATTATTGGCCCTAGAAATAATTGTATCCCCTCGGCTGGCGTGCGATGCAACAAAGTGATGCTATAGTAAAGCCAGTAGTTAACTGATCGTTAGATCATATTTTGGTGAGGGTACAGACTATGACCTGTAACGAGTATTCTATTATACGTATGGCCTTCACCATCTGCCTGATATTACCATGCATGTTCACTTCACCCAGCTTCAGTCAAACTATCACGCTGGGTGCAGAAGACTGGCAACCCTACGTTAACAAGTCCAGTAAACATCATGGATTTGCTTGTCGCGTTATTAGTAAAGCGTTTGAAAAGGTAGGGATAACCGTTGAGTACCACTTTACCAATTGGGCTAGAGCAATGGAAATGGCAAAAGCTGGGACGATTGATGGCACATTTCTTTGGTATAAAACACCTGAAAGAGAACCTTTTTTTTATTTTAGCAAACAACCTATACTCAAAATTTCTGTTGTATTTTTTTATCGAAAAAACATGCAATTTAAATGGAATACTCTAGAAGATACCCAAACCTACCGTATTGGGGCTCCCATTGGATACCATGTTTCAGATAAGTTTGAGAAATACGAAAAAGCAGGACTCATTAATGTTACACGAATAAAATCTGATCTATCTCTATTAAGAATGCTCATCAGAAATAGAATTGATCTATTCCCACAAGACTTTTTTGTAGGATATAACCAGTTAAATAATAATTTTTCGGCTGACTTATCCAGAACGATTACTAACAGTCCAAAACCGCTAACAGAACGACCATCTTACTTACTATTAACCAAGACAAACCCAAAAAACAAAAAAATCATAACGCTATTCAATAAAGGGTTTTCTGAGTTAGTCAACAATGGTGATTACAATCAGTTTTTAGATGATGTCATAACTAGAAAACCTGTATCTCAATAATAGTCCCATATCTTAGTTTAAACGGTCCAAAAACAAAGGTATCCCCTCTGTAATCGTGTGCTGCAGTAAAAAACGTACACGCTATACCGCTAATGTCTTCTTACTCAGTTCTCTGTCTGTCTAGTACGCTGCATTCATTTCACTAATAGCCGTTTATTAGTTGTATGAAGCAGCCCAAGATTGAAACCTTATCCCCTGAAGCTTACCAGGACCTCCAGCAGGCCATTACGGCCTCATCATTAAGCCAGGACCATAAAACCCTCGTCATGGGTGTGTTGGATTTATGTTTATGGCTTCAGCAAAAACTGACCTTCTCAAAAATCAGCATTAATACCCTGAAAAAAGTGTTTGCGATACAAACAGAGAAACGTCATCGACCTCAATCCGACGCAGAGCCAGACATCACATCTGCAGAGACAGTAACCACTGAGGCGGCTAATGATGAGGGTGTGCCCCCTGTCAATGCTGATGATGGCGTGAAGGATGATCAACAGCCATCTAAAA
>NZ_AUAF01000232.1 GCF_000428585.1 Zooshikella ganghwensis DSM 15267
CACAGGCATTGTGCATGAGTGAATGCAGCAGATTGCTGAGAAGCGGCTAAAACACCGCTGATATCTTGAACAAACTTCTTTACATGTGGTGTAGGGTTAATAATCACAAACCGTCGTCTAGTAGTCGCTATTGATAGACAGAAGCGGTATATTACTACACAACTGGTCTGCAGTCGGGGTGTTGATCGTTCTTTGCAAGGCGAAGAAAAGGAGCCCTGGCTGTAGTCCAGTCTTCTCAGAACCATCTTACCCAGCTAGTCAAGTATTAAAAACTCCGGAATCGAGTATAACGAATATTATTGGCCCCTTGATGATAACTTTGTACCGCTTGCATATAACTGTTCAGCGTATTTTGGTTACTATTATTTGGCTCGCCGCCACCCAGGGCCGTCAGCACCGTTTGAGGATCAAACTCTGATTGAATCACCGCTGCATACATGGCATTCACGATGGCATTTTGCAGCGTAGCATCCTGGAATTGCTCCAGCATTTTTAGGTTGCGCAAAGTGCTGACAAAGACATTAATGCCCCGTGTTTGGTCCGGACGTTCAGGCTCAAACACATGCAGGATTTGCAATCTACCCCACGGCTTACGCCGTTTGATCTTTTTCCAGATATAGGCATCCAACGCTAAATCGACATCCCCTGGATGGGCGCAACGAATATGATAGGCCATTGCCTGGCCACGTGGACCTAATTCAACACCGGCTCTTAAGCGTTGAGTATCGGCTTGTTCAAACGGATTACTTAAGCGTTCACTGTCGATTAATTTAATGCAAGTCTGTGGTCGGTGATTATTGGAAGCTCGCCGCCATTCCGCTGATGCTAATATCTCCCCTTGGCTGGCATAGTGTCGTACAGACTCCCGTGCCATCATGGTCAGCGTACGCTTTTCTTCCGCATCAATCCAACAGTCCGGATCTTCCGCCCAATCCGTAAAACGCGCTTCAACATCCTTGGCCCAGAGGCTGGCTTTTTCTGCATCCAAACCAAGCACTTTATAATTCGGCTTGGCGGATAAGCGAAACTGATGGCCGACAATATTATCCACATAAATTTGTTCCGCACCATTCGCATAACCATGGGTACGTTTAATATCCCTAGCCCGGCTATTAAGCAGGGGCATTTCTGGCAGGTGTTCACGATCAATGGATAATAAAGCGGGTTGCCAAAAATCCATACTTTGTTGGACAGATTGTGTAGATAGCGGCTGTAATTCCATGGTTAATGGATTGCCTGTGGTGTCAATGAGACATGACATGGTAATATATTGAAAATTAAATAAGGATTAATTAGATCGTGGGTGCAAGTAATAAAAAGATATTATTAGTACTAAGCAGCATATTATTAAGTGTTATTTTATTAACTGTGTTAACAGCATCTGGATTTATTTTTTGGCTGTTTGATTTTGACTCAAGCCAATTACATATTGATACATGTGTTGAGATGGGAGGTCATTGGGATTTTCTTTTAAATCAGTGCCTTGATTAGTAAAAATAGTTTTTAAATTATATTCTTTTTCTAATTATTTTTTTATATGTATCAATATCGTTAAATTTTTTCGCAAAATAACACGATTATTACCTATCAAAAAATAAACTTAAAAGCGCGACGCTGTTTGGACTGATTAATTTCGGCTTCGAGCTGGTGAATATAATGCTTTAAATCCTCAGGTTTATGGTAGGTCACCATCGCCCCATCCGCATCACGGATGGATGCCCTTAATTCTCCTGTTTTCAGTTGATGCAAGGCTTGTCGTGCTTCCAATAAACGTTGCTCGGTATTCATCCAAGGGCTCTCCCTAATGCTGATAAATCTAATGGTTTTGGCTTTGAGGCTTCATTAAGATTGGTCACTTCAGGATCAAAAACCAACGTGTTTTCATCCCATGGCTGCGCCCAAGCGGGCGGGTTAGCCCAGTTAATAGTTTCAGCCTGCAGTTTGTGGACACAGGCGCTGTTATAAACGGACAAGTCCCAGGCTTCATTGGGTCCACCCAAAGATTCCCATTTCCCCTCAGCGTTACGAGTTTCAGCCGTGAGTTCTTCATAAAAGCTTAAGGGTAGCCAATCCGGAAAATGAAAATATTTTGGACCGGGTATGTCTCGATCCAATACATTATTTAACGCGTCTTTGAATAAATTGGTGTTCAATAGCTGTAACGGAATATCACCATAGATTTTGGCTTTACGCTGCGAATTATGGGTATTATCCGGAAAGGTTTCTCGCATTTTTTGCTGAGTATGGCGGTCACCTTTAATCAGCATAAAGCGGTGCTGCAAACCTTGTTTTTTGACTTTGCGGTAAAAGGCATAAGCATTATCCGTCACGCCATCCTCACCACCGGAATCACACGCCACCATGCGTATACCCATTACCCGACCAGAGCCGTCAGCTAAGGTATAGGCTTTATTCAATACCTTATCCAGCAATACATCCCAGTCCTCGGCATAAGCACCAGGATGAATCGGTAAACGTTCATCATCTTCATCAATGCGATACGGGGAATACCGTAACGCTAAGCGATCAATGAGCCATCGCTCTAACCCTTCTCCCCAGCCTTCTACCTGTACCACAAACCGGCGACGACTACCGGCTTGCACATCGATGGCAGCGGTTAAGAACCGGACACCATGAGGTATCGTGCGTTTTGTTAAGGGTTCTGCTCGTGCTTTTAAGCCTTTGGCGGTACGCTGATACTCATTAAGAATCGGGAAGTAAGGGCGGCCTAAATCGATATTAAATACTGATTTAAACTTTTCCTGACTTCCTGTTTGTTCATAATGCTGTTCCGCTAACAAGTAGGTATACAACAATTCTTGCCAGGTTTGGTACCCTGCTGCTGGGCCTTCCATCCAAAAGCTGGCATACCGCGATTGTCGTTTTTCCCCAATGACCTCACCTGCCGCAGTTAACTGCTGACCTTCAGCCAACCAACGGCACTGATTGTTAAGCTCATCTTTTTGGCTTGGTTCAATACGCAGCTGACAATGAGGACAGCGCATATAAACACTTTCAGAAGCCTTAACTGGGTCAGTGTGCTTTTCCCAATGCAATCGTTCAAAGATGGGTTGAAACCATTCCTGACAGTGTGGACAGGGCCAATATAAACGTCTTCGATCCCCCTGGTTATATAACCCTAAAATGCCTTGGCAAGGTGGTGCTTCATGAGGGGTATTTGCCTCCCAACGTAAATCAATTATGGGTTTACCTGGAGACGACTCGACTACGGTCATCCCACTCGACATAAAGGTTGTGGTGCGCTTTTTGGCGAGGGTAAACGGATCGCCTTCGGTATCAATATCGACTTTTAAGCGATCATAATCGGTAAGAAAAACATACTTATAGTCTGAGCTGGATAAGATGTTTTTAGTAGGCCAACCGATTTTTAAATAATTACCCGCCCGAAATATTTTATCGTGGACATTGTTGTCATGAGATCGTGGTGACAAACGTTTCGCTAACTCAGGGCTACAGTTAATTGCCCTATCTACCCGCTTTTTGGAGTACTCTTGTGCTTTTTCCTGGGCAATTTGCACAATCAGCATATCGCCCGGATTATGAGCGATAACGTAGCTTAACCAGCCTTCACCAAACGCCAGGGTTTTACCCGTACGTGCCGGACCGACAAAAAAGACAGCGGTATACTCACGACTGTTTAAACAATCCAGTGGCTCGATGATATAAGGGGTGATTTCCGGGGACCATGGATCACTCCCATTGCCGTTATTTTTGGGAACTCTTAAGGTTTGTTTAACCGCCTCACTAACGGATAACCTGCTGGGTGGTTTGATAATTTCAGCAACATCATCGGCAATATTATTCGTTTCGCAATGCATGTTTTAACTGGTGATACAACGACTGCCGTACATCATTCACAACATTTTCAACGGCTGTTAAGGCTTTAGGAGGTAAGGCACATTTGCGTTCCAAGTGATCTGGTAGGGTTCCACAGGCCTGAATCAGGACTTGAACAACTGTGTTCAGTGTACGTCGTACGTCTTCTGCCTCACAGAGCTGGCTTTCACGCAGCTCAAAATTAAGCCGCTCATTCTCCGCCTGAAACCAGTCTTTACGATCCTTAGGCTTCATTTTTTTTGGGTCATGCAGATCAGAGAGTTCAGTACTACCAAATAGCGCAGGCCCAACCTGGTCAGACGCATACACATCATAGCCTTTCAGTTTACCAACCGGTTTAATTTCCATCTCTTTCAGTCGCTTTGAAACGGTTTTGCGGCACATATTAAAGAGCTGTGCCATTTGGCTAATACTCCATTTTTCAATCAAAGGAGAAGTCATCCTGTTCGCCTCAGATATCGCACCTTTAAGTCTCTGTTTTTATTAATGAAAAGGGTATATGGTGGTGCGGCCTATTAGGCCGAAATTTTTGCGTTTATCGCGGGGATTGGACCAGCGTGTTGTAATAAAAGTGTCAGAAGGGACCCGTAAGGGGGGCGCAGATTTTGCGCCCTTATTGTTTGAGCTGATCTAAACTGGTTCATCTAGTTTATCAAGTTGTTTTTTAAAGTAATGGTCTATGTACAGGACAAAAAGCTGAATAAATGAGAAAAATCAACTAGTTAGAAGTGAATTAATCCCTCATTGGTATTACAATTCAGGCTGCGAAACCATGAAGAATTGTAAAACAATGAAAGAGATCAATTCACTCACCAAAGAGCTTAAAGGGGTTTTTGGTTGGCATCAAGCCCGAGTCACCTTGCTAGCCCAATTTATTCTAGCACTGGTAAAGGTTCGTTCAGTCAATCTCACACGTATAGCCCAAGTGTTTTATGGTACGACCTTACCGGCATCGAATTATAAGCGT
>NZ_AUAF01000233.1 GCF_000428585.1 Zooshikella ganghwensis DSM 15267
ATGGCCGAATCAAGGTGCAGTTTCACTGGGATCGAGACGGTCAAAAAAATGAAAAGACCACACGCTGGCTTCGTGTTAATACCGGAATAGCTGGAGGGCAATGGGGGCAAGTTGCAATCCCGCGGATTGGTCAAGAAGTGGTTATTGAGTATCTGGATGGTAATCCTGATAATCCGATGGTCACTGGGTGTGTTTATCACGCTAATAATAAAGTGCCGTATGAATTGCCTGCTCATAAAAGTCGCAGCACCTTTAAAACCGAAAGTAGCCCAGGTGGTGGCGGTTTTAATGAATTGCGTTTTGAAGACAAAAAAGGCCAGGAACAAATTTATATCCATGCTGAAAAAGATATGGATATCAAAGTTAAAAATGATCACCGTGAGCATATTAATGGTCACCGTCATTTAGTCGTGGGCAAAGACAGCCTAATAGTCATAGAAGGTGATGCCCACTGGCAAAAAGATAAAAATGAGCGTATTGAAATAGGGCAAAACCGGCATATTGAATCCCAATCCTCAACCTACACCAAATTTGGTCAAGCCTATCTGGAAAAATGCCGGAGTGAGCATCATGCCAAAGCCAGCCGTAAAATCGTCATGGATGCCAATGTCGAATTAACAGCGAAAGTAGGTGGCAACTTCATCAAACTGGATCCTTCGGGTGTAACCATTGTTGGTAGCACGATTAGTTTTGGAAGTGGCAGTGCCAGCCGAGCGAAAAATGTTGCAGCCTTACCGTTAAATGTCATTCAAGGACAAGAAGAAGTGATTGCTAAAGCGGCCAAAACAGGTACACCTTTAGTGAGTGATTGTGCGTCCAATGGTGAGTGTGTTGATTGTGCTGTGTAATGTGGCTGGGTAGGAGACAAACATAATCATGAGTGCGTTTAATAGCCAGTTAAACAAATACTTCGAAAAAAAACAGCATCAGCTGTATGCCTTAATTGATGGGGCGATAGTAGATGAGCTCATGCCAACTTTATTTACGTTGGAAGATAATCCATCCGTATTTCCCGTATTTATTGATACCCCCCTCAATGGTTGCTTGCATTTATCACCTTGCTTAGTTGAGCTAAAAGCAGATGCAAAAATCGTCAATTTTATACTGGATGAAACACGAGAAGCATATTGGGGGTTACTGTTAGGCTCTACCTTAGCTTTTGAGTCATTATCAATGTACTTACAAAGCTTGTTGTATGTTAAAACGCCGTTGGCAGAGCAACTTGTCTTTCGCTATCAAGATCCTCGGGTGATTAATCCGCTACTGAATGCCAGCACAACCAATGAACAAGCTAAATTATTAGGGCCTATCGACAGGTTATGGGTGCCCAATCAATACCGGCCTGAATTATTTCGGCAAACAAGTAGCACAGAAACTCATGATGTCATTAAAGATGAATTTGAACGTGAATGGGTCGTTTGGCAAAACCCACAAGCTTGGCACGGTCAATTCCCAGAAGAGCGCCCTTGGTTTGAATTCAGCGCTAAACAGTGGGAAGGCATTATGGCTGAGCACAAACATAAAGTGGAAGAAGCCATCGCTTTATACTTAATGGAAGAAAACCCCGCATTTAAAAAACTTAAACCCAAACAACTGTATGAAACGATTCGTTACTGGTGTGATAAAAGTGATGATTATGGCATCAGTAAAACCAAACTGGTGGCGAGACTCATTTTAGTGGTGACAGAATTTGGTCCTGATATCCCCAAGCGAGAATGGATGAAGTTAGAGCAAGAGATTTTGTTTAATACAGACTTTTCTGAACATGAAAAAATACAACGTTTGGAAAAATATAATGCATTAGTGTATGAAAAGCCTGGGGTACCGTTTGATCCAATAAAATGCATTGTTTATGAGCAGCTATACCAAGATTTTGGAATAAAAGAACTGATTGATCCATTCGGTGGTGAAGACTTAATAATACGAATGGAGTATCTATATAGATACAATGAAGTTAAGCCTGATAAAGCCTTGCTCAAGGATCTGGTGAAAAAGCTTTACGAACAAAATGCTGATAGGCTTATTAACCAAGATAATGAATTAATTCCGCTCTCCTATACGCAAAAAAGTGATGAAGTATTTAGAGCACAGCTATTAACAATGTATCAAGAACAAAAACAAGACATTTAAGATAGCTCTAGTTAGCAGAATTTTAGGAAGTTTATAGAAAATGAGTTCAAATAAGATTTATCGTATACAACCTGGTGATACTCTAGCCACGATTGCATTAAAAAACGGTGTGAGCGTTGAGGATTTGCGCCAAGCCAATCCTGGTATTACCGATGATAATCTTATCTATGCTAATACCAATATTCGTATTCCAGAACCTTCTTGCGATGATCCCTATGTTATTAAGCGGGGTGACACATTAGGTGACCTGGCTAAAAAGCACGATACTACTGTAGATGAAATTTTAAAAGAAAATAAAGATATTAAAGACCCTGATAAAATTTATGCGGGTTATGAGTTAAAAATACCCGGGCGTAAACCACAAGATGAGTGTCCAGTTCCTCCGAAAGGTGGACCAGAGAAACAAGAGCCTGTGAAGATAGAAGAGCCAAAAGATAAGAAAAAAATTGAAGAACCAAAGAAGCAAGAACCTGAAAAGATAGAAGAGCCAAAAGATAAGAAAAAAATTGAAGAGCCCAAGAAACAAGAGCCTGAAAAGATAAAAGAGCCAAAAGATAAGGAAAAAACAAAAGAGCCTGAAGAGCAAGAACCGAAGGCTGAAGAGAAACTCCCAGAGGATAAAGATAAGCCTTGTGAGGAGTGTGATTCTAAATGTAATGTGAAAATTGCATGTGCTCACAAAAAGAGGAGTTTAAAAAATAAGAAGCCAAAAGTCATCAGTGTTGTACCAGATGTTAAACCAAGTAAAACAAAACTTGGTGACGGTGTGAATGAATATAGTGATACAATTGGTATTGAGTTAAGTGGATCGCAAGCACCAGATAAGTTAAACCATAATCTTGATGCTAAAGCAGTGAAAAAGGTATCTGATACTAAAGACAGAAAAACATTTGAAGTTGAAGCATCATATATAAGACCAGCATTGAATTCTGAATTTAGAAAAATAGTTGATATTTTAGAATTGATTACGGTTTACCAAAAGCCAGTAAAAAAATATAAAGTTAATGGTCCGTGTTTGGGTGATCTAGGGATTCATGTTTATTCAGCGAGTGTTTGGGAATTTACATTATTGTTTCCTTCTTTTAAATCAAGAAAAATTGGTATTAAAAAAATATTTAGAGATAAAGAACTACTTAAAACAGATGAGATAAAAGGGTATGATCCAAGGAAAGCTGAAGTTGAGTCTTATACATTAGAAGAAAAACGAAAAGAAGTTACTTCTGAATCAGATGATGGTATTCCTCAGACTTTAATAGAACAGTCTCGCACACTATCACGTGGAACTGAAAATGCTTATCCTGAAGCTACACTAACTGTAGATAATGGGTTTGGACCAGAACCAATAAAGTTTAGTTGTTTGGAAGAACTCAATCCAATCTTTCATACTGTTGAAGTAGTCCATGGATTGATCACAGCGTTAAGAACTTTATCTACTGCAAAACTTGGATTTTATGCTGACGTTAATATTGATGTTTTTAAAGGTGGATTGCAAATAAAGCTACAAAATAAAGAATATAAAGATAAGCCAGATGTATATACTTACTATGAAATACTCTTTTGTATCAAAATGCTTGAGATAAAGTTTGAAGTAGGTTTGGCAATTCAAATTAAAGATGACTATTACATAAAAGCTTTTATATCACTTGAGGCAAGCTGGGTGCTTAAAGCAGGTGTTGTATTTGAAGAAAAAGAAAAGACTCAAGTTATTTCGGAGAACAAGGCAGTACCTAAAATAGGAATAGAAGTCAAATTTGGAGAAGCATTTGGTGCATCTGTCACTGGTGAAACTGGTGTCGAGTATAAAACCACAATGGATATTGACATAAATGCTAACGAAAAAATAAAAGTAGAAGGTGAGGGGAAAGTATTACCTGTTGTAATTAAGGCAAACATTGTCTCAGTTCATTTTAAAGTAGATTGGAATGAAGAAAAGGAATTAATGCAGGAATACCCTTTTGGTAAGTTTAAATGGCCTGAGGGAAAAGAGGAAAAAAATAAAGATGCTTATAATCCTGCTAAAGACTTAGATGATGTTCAAATAAGAGCAATTCTGAAGAAAAAATTTAGTGAGTTTGTTGATGTTAGGATTTCTGAAATAGCTGGGTATGAAGAAAAAGAAATAAGTCCTTACTTATTGGGAGGGATTAATCCAAAGAAATACAAGGTGGCAAAAATAAAGACATATGATGTTGACTATACAGTTAAGCAAGTAGTAGAAAACATGAGAAAAAAACAAGCTATTCTAAAATTAGATAAAAAATCTATAGAAGCATTAGCGTTGAAGATTGATGAAGACTTAAGAGAGATGCGTGGTTTTGGTGGAGTTTATGTTCGTAAAGAACATTTTAATGAGTATATAAAAGGAGAGTTTCAAAATGTGCTTGATGACTATATTAGCCAGGGCAATCGCATATAAAAATACAACAAAATCAGTATAATAGGATGATTAGCAACTGACTTAGAGCATCACATTGGAAAAAAATAATACAATTGCAGATCATTTTAGTCACTTAGACGACCCTCGAGTTGAACGCCATCGTCGTCATACGTTGGTTGATATCATTACTATTACGATTTGTGCTGCGTTGTGTGGAGCAGATGATTGGGTTGCTATTGAGCGATTTGGTAAGGCCAAGGAAGCATGGTTTCAAGGCTTTCTAGAATTGCCTAATGGGATACCTTCCCA
>NZ_AUAF01000234.1 GCF_000428585.1 Zooshikella ganghwensis DSM 15267
GAAATGATCCAACATCACTGGCAAATTTAAACAGCTTGCACTGGAGTTTGGATGTTGCATTCAGAGAAGATGATAGTCGAATTCGTAAAGGACATTCAGCTGAAAATATGTCTAGAATTAGGCAGATAGCACTTAATATTCTTAAGCAAGATAATACTTATAAAATTGGAATAAAAAATAAGAGACTCTCTGCTGGTTGGGATCATGAATATTTAATGAAGCTAATTTGTTCGGTGTAAATTTATATGCGATTGCCCTGCTATTCTGAGCATATGTCAATTATACCCATAACGAAAGGTTTTTCGGGCTAGTCTGTTAAGATTAGTGCCATTAAAAAATGATCCGTGAAGGGTATATGAGCGAGGTAACACACTTATTGCGAATAGTTTATGATAAAAATTTTACCGACGACTCAGCTTATTATTTTGATGTTATCACTCTTTAAGACTACATATAGCTGTGCAGTTGAAGTCAAAATAACCATTGGGGAGTGGTTACCTTTCATCGGGGAAAAACTGCCTCATTATGGTATTGTTCCACATATCATTACTGAAGTATTTTCAAAGTTTGATGTTCGTGTAAAGTATGGTTTCTATCCGTGGCAAAGATCTTATAAATATGTTCAGAGTGGAGAATGGAACGCATCTGCAATTTGGGGTAAAACTGAAGAACGTACTAAAGATTGCTACTTTTCTGATGTTGTTTATTCAGGAGAGTCAGTGCTATTTTTTTTAAAAGATCGCCCATTAGAGTGGTCTGGTGATAGTGAATCACTATACAAATTAAAAAATATCACAATTGGTCTTTCACGTGGTTCAGCTAAGGGTGAACTATTAAAAAAAGCAGAGCTGAAAGGTCTTATAAAATACAGTCTTGGTTCGGATAAAACGAGTACTTTTCGTATGTTGCTTGCTAAGCGTTTTGATGCATTGGATGAAAATAAAGCGGTTGGACTAAATATTATGTATACACAGTTGAATGAACCGCAACGTCTTAAAATACATTTTACTAATACATATGAACAGTGGGACTACTACGTTATTTTTTCTAAGAAAGTAGATGAAAATAAAAAGTTTTTAAAACTGTTTAATGAAGGCCTTCGTGAAATGAAAATGAGTGGAGTTTATGATAAATTTTGGAGAGACTTTGAAAGAGGGAAGTACAGTATGGTAGAGTGATTTATTTTAATAAGAGATAGTTACTTTACAGTACTTGCTTGTTGAGATGTATTTGAATCAGTTTCTAACTAATGTTATACCCACAGCGAAATGTATAACATTAGTTGTTGGTCCTTAATGTTTTATTGAACATGATAGTTCAAAGGATTGAACAGATGACTAAAGTTAAGAATTTTAAAGATGAATATTTTTATGACCTTGAGTTAAGTGGTGAAGGTCTTTTTTCGGGTCGATTATTACAGGGATCTGATGCGCTGTTAATGTCAGCTATAAAGCTGACACATCACCCCATTTTTTTAACTCATCAAGAGCTTATCATTCATGGACAGGGTACAATAGCATTTACTTTTCAGGCGAATACATCATTTGGTATTGTGTTGAGTGAAAATACAGCTATTTTAGGGGCTGATGAGCCAGTTGTATGTTTAGAAATAGGTTTTCACCAAACAGTATTCAAGAAAAAATTAAGTGATGAATCTGATGCTATTATCGCACTAATTGAAAAACCGTGTAATACAGATGCTTTTTTAGATGCAAATCGTGTTCAAACGTATTGGTTAAGTATTGATAAAGAAAACAGATTATTAAGGTTCGGCAAAGGTTATATGTTACAGAAGTTGGTCTTGTTTGAAGCAGAGCTGCCAAGAAGCGGAGAAGCAGAAGAGGATGCGTATGCATATATTGAGAAGCTAAAATTTATTTCGCTTATGGGGGATTTTACCCAAGAAATACTATCAACAATTAACTCCAGTTTTTGGAAGTTTCCTGTAACGGTTGATTTACCTCCTGTAGTTACGTCTTCTAATGAAGTGACACTTGATATGCTTGATCAAGGAACTTCTACGGTGATTAACAATCTCTCCGAAGAGTGTGGTGTTTTATATGGCAACGTAGCAGGGCAAAGGGTTGTACTTAATACCCCTGACTTTCCTGATTTTGCAGATGCAATTAATTACAGTATTAATACAAAAGGATGTATGCTTTATGAAAAATTAAAAGAAAAAAAAGGTGAGTTTGGCCACTCTGATCTTAATGAGACATATTTGCGAATTACTGTCGGCGTTAATAAAGGAAATTCTCCAGGTGTGCCATTTGTTCTAGAAGTATGGCCTGGTGGGCATTATTCCCCCATTCATAATCACTCTAATTGTAATGCTATCATAAAGGTTTTACATGGCAGTATACAATGTAACTGGTATAGAGGATTGAGTGCATATGAGAAGGAACCTTATGACTTTTGTGAGTTAAAAAAAGACGAAGTAACTTAGTTAAATAGTCGTCAGTTTCAAACTCATAAGCTACATAATATTAACCCCAAAGGGGAGATGTGCGCGACTATTCAGTGCTATATGTATGATACTAATGACATTCATCACTATGAGTATTTCGACTATATTGATGCTGATGATACCCTACAGCATTTTACCCCTAACAGTGACTGGGAGTTTGGTGAATTCAAAGTCGAGTTAAAGAAAGAGTGGAATAGTAGACTATTATAGTTTCGGACTTCAGATAATAAAGAGGGTAACGTTGGTTATAATCATACTCTCTTTGATGATTACACCCATAGAAGTGGTTGTCACAAGGGTGAAGCAACTAAGCCTATAGAGAGCTGGGCATTACGAAGTATTCATTTTGAAACTTATGCTACGAATGCGTTATATTTACGCTGTTAGTATTGAGGAAGTTAATTAATATAACAAGGGAGTAGCCTGGTGAAAGTTTATACATCTGCCTTATTGTTTACCTGCCTATCGGCTCTGATAAATGATGGCTTCAGCCACAGCCATTAAAAGTGAGCCTATCCAACCTATACCAATGGAAATTTCTTATAACCAGAATAAAGCCGAGCTTGGTAAGATGCTCTTTTTCGACCCAAGACTATCGAAATCAGGATGGTTAAGTTGTAATTCATGCCATAATTTGGCGATGGGTGGAGATGATAACAGGCCAAGCTCTATAGGTCATCAGTGGCAAATTGGTCCGATTAACTCTCCAACAGTATTGAATGCGCGGTTTAATGTAGCCCAATTTTGGGATGGCAGAGCAAAAGATTTGCAGGAACAAGCTGGAGGTCCTATTGCAAACCCTAAAGAAATGGCGTCAAATCATCAGCTAGCCATTAAAATACTTCAGTCAATACCTGATTATCAGACGAAATTTGAAAAAGTTTATGGTGACAAAGATATCTCTATTAATGAGGTAACAGATGCAATCGCTGAGTTTGAAAAAACACTAATAACACATGCATCAAGGTTTGATAAGTGGTTATTAGGAGATGATAGTCAATTAACTCTACAAGAAAAAGAGGGATATCATTTATTTAAGGAAAAAGGTTGTGTTGCTTGTCATAATGGCGTTGGTGTCGGCGGAAATTCTTATCAAAAATTTGGTGTAGTAAAATCCTATGACAAAGATAAAAATTCATTAGGTAGATATAACGTAACAAAAAAAGAGGAAGACAAGTACGTATTTAAGGTTCCATTATTAAGAAATATTGAGTTGACGGCACCTTATTTTCATGATGGCTCAATATGGAGTTTGAATGAGGCTGTTAGCCTAATGGCTGATTATCAGTTGGGAATAAAACTTACAGATAACGAAACTAATAAAATAGTTTCTTTTTTAAAAACTCTTACAGGTAAACAGCCTGAGATTACATATCCGGTATTGCCGCCAGAAAACATTCATACACCAAGGCCAAGTATAAACTAGTTGAAGTCGTCTTATGGTATCCTTCACTAGAGTTTCTTATGCTATGGTCTGTTAACAGGCCATAGTGAAGGATATCGCTGTTTTTAATGTTTGTAAACGTGAGCTATACCCTTCATAAATCTTTTTAAGGCTTTTTGAATTTTATTTTTGCCTTTTGATGGTTGTATATAAAACCTATTTACGCTGATCATATACTCTTCGCGAATGATTTTTATGTGCGCTATCCATAGCGCTCACCCTAACGGGCCAGCGAAGCTGTTCTAATGTGTTCCCGACACATTAGTAGGGTTTGTTGTCAGCGCTCTTGACCAAGGATGGTGGGAATGCAGTTTATGCATAATGACATGGATGTCATATAGTAGAGCAATACAGGAGCTATTGCCGAGGAGCACTTAACTGCCATCCCAGTCATTTAGTTTATCTAAACTCCAGGGGCTTCATCGCTCGGTGGCCTGGCCTAAATAACTCTTCCCTGTGAGTATATACCAATTTATTTTGACATCTAAAAATGATTCATTATGGGTATAGTATTAATGAGTAACCACTAAAATTGTTTGTTTTTAAATTTTTTATAACAATACTCTAGACACTTTTACGCAGCCATAGCCCCATAGTCACTCATCTGTTTATACACTTGAGCGACTTTTTGAATACTTAAGCTTAACCCTAACTTGTCAAAAAGTTTTTCCATTAAGTGTTGATTAAATTTTTTACGTTTCCATGAGGCAATTGAAATTACTGTTCTATCATTACTTCCTTTTAATAGCTGATCCTCTAACTTCAAGACATTAAGTGCTGATAATGAAGCATTTAAATGAGTATGTGTGGCTTCTTTTTTACGTGACTGACAGTGGGTGAATCCTGTATATTG
>NZ_AUAF01000235.1 GCF_000428585.1 Zooshikella ganghwensis DSM 15267
CAACAAGAAATTTCAAATCACCGAATGAAATGTTTTTAGGGCGGCGAGTCGATTTACTCGCCAATTAGGAATTGCAGTTATTACTTGAAACCAAGGGTAACTATCTTTACCAATATTGAGTGTTTTACCACTCACTTCAATATTTTTTTTCATGATCCAAACGTGCCTACAAACTTACAAACGATTCATAAACTCAATAGCTCGCATGTTCACACCAGATATCACGCGAGGGCTGATTTCGTCTGTCATGACTTCATCGCAGGGAATCATCTCACCATACGTGATCATGAATGCCCGACGCTGTTGAGGTGGAAATGCTTTGAGGTGTAATTTTTCAATTAAGCAGCCAAAAACAGAAACGTCCTCCTGCTTTTTAGAGAGCCTTCTTACACGAAAATACGTCTTATAATTATACCCCTTGAAAAACATGTTATCTTTATTAAAAAACTCCCTACCTTTAAGATCATCGCTAAAATACGTATGAACACCAGCATCAATAAAACTAACCAATAAAGTACGATTCACATACCCCTTAGTATTTTTCCTATGAAAAAAATACCAGTCCTCTTTGTTATGAGATCCACTAAAACCATCATGGTATTCTAAGTATTTCTTTCCAGACGATGAATCCACTAATTTATAAGACTTGGGTATATTGAGTTGTATAGCTGGCGATGCATTAGAGGTCAGCACGTTATCTTCAACGCTACGCTTAACATTTATACCACAACCAGTGGCTAATACGGATACTAATACTACTGCAAATAACTTCTTCATTTATATCGCTTAATTAGTTTGTTTCTTCGATTTGTAAAAGTAGATCGCCCCAGCTTTTTTTGGGGCTGGGGCTACTAATACCTGAGCTTTATCTATAAAGGTTTTTTCTTCCAGCTTAAATTAAGTGGGAGCAATACCTCTCCAAAGCGTAAATCATCTATAAATACACTCTCTTCCTTGAGGTATTGTTCGTTATTTATTTCTTCATCATAAACAGATAACAAACCAGACTTAGTGATATTCTCCCACTCTTTAATTGGTGAATTTAAGTGCTGCTCAATTATATTAGTAAGTGCATCAATACTCATTGGGTATGAGTGCCATATCCAACCCTCTCCTTGATCAACTAAGTCAATAGGGTCAAATTCCACACTTAAGATATATGAGCCAGGCTTACCCATTATGTAGAAAGACATAATAAGCAAACTCAATCCATCCACAGGTTTTCTCATAATACAGACTTGAGAACGGGAACCATTGGATATGTATTTTTCGACTTCATCCAAAGTCATAAAAGCTGCTCCTAGTCATCAATAAAGATGGCTGGTTTATGTCTGATTCCATCCTGTTCACGGATACATCATTGCCCGCGTGATTTCAGCGGCTGCACCAGCATAGGGTGCGTGATCCCGTTTATTCCCCCTCATCCCTGATGGTTTCGAGAGTTTCATATAGGAAAGGCTGAAAACTGTCCTCCAGCAGTGGTACTAGGGCTATTTTTCAATATTCACAATGCTCTTAAGACCTACAGAACATGAGCCTGGATTCATAAATAATGTGTAATTTTCATCAGCATCATAATCATTTGTTTGATCACAAAAAAGTTGAATGCTAATGTCATCTTCCAGAATAAGTTCGAGATCATGAGTAAACTTAGATAATTTTAAATCTATCACTGCCTTATCTTTTAATAGCTGTAAGCCATTTAGCATATCGCCCTCTGGAGCGTTTGAATCCCGCCAACCACATATAACGGTATTTAACTTTAAAACTCTCCAAGCACAAAAAACCATAAGTTCTAGCTCGGGGTAGTAACACCTTTGCTCTTCAGTTAATTCTGAGTTTTGTAATAATTTATTTCTCTTTTTCTTATCACCAAACCCAAGATTAACAACTGAGCCAGTTCCTTCCCCAGCAATAATAGACCAGCACTTTTTCCCGCATAATAGTTCAATACAAGAGTTAATATTCAAAGTTTTCCATCCTTTATATCTTTTGCTATTTCAACAATTTCATCATATGAATACCCTTGCCCAGAGATTTCATTGTGAAGGCTCTTCTGTTGATCTTTATTTAATTTTGCTTCTCTTGCTGCATCTCTTGCGGTTTTATTTTCACGCCTTAAAGCATCCGTACCTTTACTTTGCCCCAAAGAGCCTGGCTTTTTACGAACTTGTTTGTTGCCCCTTTTTACTTCTTTTGTTACGACTGCTCTCGGGTTTCTTGTGATAACAACTGTCGATAAGTCGGCAGCTAGCTGGTTATCTCTGTATGCTTTAGCTCCTTCTTCCTCTGCAGCATTTTTTGGCGAAAGTCCCATTGGATCACCAATTTCATCTGGCGATAACCCAGTAATATAAGAGTGTGCAAAAGTTAGATTGTCTTTCGCAAATGCCTTTATTCCCCCCCAGAGTCTTGAGAAAAAGTTACCTCCGCTTTCTGAGGTGTTTAAACTGTTTGAACGACCACGATTACTACCATCTAATGTGTTCGACTCACCTCTCCCTATGGAGTGGTACTGATCCATAACTTCATTAGCAATCCTTTCTCCATAATTGGTGGAATGCCGAGGCTGGTATTCAGGCCTTAAAGGTCCAGCATACCCAATGTCAGTATTACTTCCACGATCACTGCCTCTTGACCTTGATTCTTCAGACTTCCTGCCACCACCAGGGTCAGTCCACCCAATTTCTGCATCAGGCTTACACTCCTCCATAAAACCCGTTGGATCATAAGTATTCAGAGGATTATTACGCACATAGCTATAACGGTTATAACTTTGTAAATCATCCACAAACTGAACAAACGGGTCTGCACTGAGGAATCGTCCCACATTCGGATCATACACCCGCCCGTTCATGTGGATCAGGCCCACACCATCCAGATGTTCGTGATTGGTGAAGCCACGCTTAGTAATGGTACTGGTGATTTGCGTAAAATCAATCGCGGCTTGCCAATCGGTCTGACGGCGTTTACCCCAAGGATCATAACTGAAGCGTTCAACCACCTGGCCATTTTGGTCAGTAATGGCGGTGAGTGAGTCTAAGTGATCCCGATGGAAATAATTGGTTTTTGTGCCATCTTCGGTGCCGCCATTTTCAGTTTTAGTGATAATGGCGACATCCGCAATGTAATGCTTGTGCTGTATTTTGCCGGTATCACTCACCACCTTTTCATAAACACCGGATTGGTAGTAGGTCGTGCTGGTGCCGGTGGGACCTTGATCAATCCGACGTACCCGTTTTTGATCGGGACCATATACCAGGTCAATTTGGTAATCACCGCGAATGATCTGATCGGGCTTATCAAAGGCGGTATAGCGCACGGTACGGCCATTGCCGCTGGTCATGTTGCCGTTGGCATCGTAGCAGTAGGTAGCGTTTTGACTGCCCGTGGTTTTGGTTAACGCATGAGGACCGGCTTGTTGACTGCCACACTTACCTGCGTAGCTATAATCACCGACATCCGACTTATGGGTGATATTGCCTAGGGCATCGTACTGCACACTGGTGGTTAAGGTATTACCACTGAGTTGCGCGGTGACTTCCGTTAAACGGTTCAGTTGATCATAGGCAAAGGTCTCTTGGATCTTCTGTCGTTTATCTTCACGCTGAGTGAGATTACCTAATTCATCGTATGCAAAATGCAGGTCTTCAATTTGCGTGGTACTGCCGATATAGGCACCGCTGTCTTGCAAGCGACCGGTTTTGGCATCAAACACCCTCAACGTCGTCGCGCCATTACCGTATTGTTGTTGGGTAATATTGCCTAACGCATCCACCGCTTGTGCTTGCCAATAGGTGGTGGCATTGCTGGCCTTACCATCGGTAATTGAGGTTAAGTAGCCGCGCTCGTTGTAGGTCTGCTTGGCTGTGAGTCCTGTGGGGAACGTTGTTTGTAACGGACGGCTGTATTGGTCATAGCTATAACTCAGGGTAAAGCTTTCGCCAAACAGCGTTTGCGTTTCTGAGGTTAAGCGCCCCAAGTTATCGTACTGATACTGTTGGGTAATGCCATCGACCGTCACCTGATCCAGTAGCCCTTTATGCTGTTGGTCATACTGAAATTCAGAGACCCGCCAGAGTAGTTTAGAGCTGGCTTGAGCATTTTCCGTTTGCTTGATTAAACGGTCGAGGGTGTCATAGCTGAGCTTGGTGACCTGGCCTTTGGCATCCTGCTGACGAATCAGCCGACCCAAGGCATCATATTCATAAGACCATGCGCCTTTATCCGGATCATTCATCGCGACCTTACGGCCCAATACATCATACGTCAGGTCGACGATATTATTGTCTGGATCCGTGGTTTGCGTCAGATTACCGAAACTGTCGTAGGTGTAGCTTAGTGTGCTACCTAAGGCATCTATCACCTTCACCAACTGACCGGCCCCGTTATAGTGTTCGGTTTTGGTCTGGCCTTTGGCGTTAGTCAGGACTTTATTTAAACCTTGATAAGCCACCTCACTGGTGGTGCCATCGGGTTGTGTGGTTTTGACGATCCGTAATAAGGGATCATATTGGTAGGTGGTCCAGTACACCTCATCACCTTTAAAGTAAGGTAACGAGGTTTTCTCCACCTGACCTAGTGCGTTATACACGGTGTCCTGGTATTGGGTTTCCCCGGTTAAGGCCAGGGTTTCGGTGCGAATCGTTCGTTCCAGTTGATCCACATAAACCGTGGTGGGGGCACTGCCCTGGGCTTGGGTTTTTACCCAATACACGGCGCCTGCGGGACATTCTGTCTCTGCATTACACCAACCACG
>NZ_AUAF01000236.1 GCF_000428585.1 Zooshikella ganghwensis DSM 15267
CAAAAAAGTACGCCAATTTGTAGCAAGACAGCAAGGAAAAATAAGCATTTTTCTCTTGCCACCCTATGCCCCTGATCTTAATCCTGATGAACTGGTATGGAATTACATTCGACAGACAGGCACTGCTCGGATGCCACTTAAAAAGGGGGAATCACTGCTAGAAAGAACATTTATCGATTTAGAATTGATTGCACAAAATAAAGCATTAATAAAATCATTTTTTAGAGAAACAACGGTATCCTTTGCTAGTGACTAGGTAGTAACAGGCCCTAGAAGAGGGTTTGTAACAGGGTAATGGCTGACAGCTTCTTCTTTTTAAGAGGGGAGGCTGTAATTGAATTTGCTTGTAAAGTAGGCGCTGAAGGCACCTATTTTAAATATATTATTGGTGATGTGTACGGATATAATTAATAGTTTAATAACGTTTTCCAGTATTTATCTCTTGTAATATACCATTGTCATTAAAAATAAGGTGTTTGTAAAAAGAGCCAGGTTTACCATAGGTCCATTGTTCAACAGTGTAATAAAGCTTTAGACCTTTTTTGAGCCGGTATTGAAGTGGTTTTGAAAGCTTTTCAGGGTCGCCTTTGTAATGCCATTCACGTTCTATAAACTCTTTTGTAATGGGTGCACCGCATTTTTGTATTATAGTACTCTTATCATCTTGAACTTTTACCAAGTTGCTGCCACAGCGCATCATCGTTGAAGCGCTGTATGCGTTATAAGACTGAGTTAATAGTAAAAAAACTAAACTTAATGAGTATTTATTCATTTTAAATGCTCTTGTTGTATACCACAGCGAAAGGTATATACCTTTCAGTAAGGCAGTAACATATAAACGGTAGCAATGAATGCAGATGATAGGGGGCTAATGCCTTTTACAATAGCATCGGGTTTATTCTGTTGATTCCCTGATAACCAAATCCAGCCATTTCTATTGATTTTAGCATTGGGAATATTAGACTGATTGTTTTGAAGCCATACTTCACCTGCAGCATTGATAGTTGCATCTGGCTTTTGATTAATACCTTTATTTATCCAGAGTTTGCCATCCTTTTTTATAATGATGTCATAACCCATTGAGTAATGATTCTTAAGTTTTTTTGTTTCATTATCTACAATAATGGCATTTGGTATTGAACTTGTATTTGAGTTAAGCCAAAGCTGGCCATTATCTAAGATAACGGCGTCAGGCATTTTCGATTGATTTTGGCTTTTCCAAATGTATTCGGCGGAAAAGGCTGTATTCGTCAAAATTAGCAAAAAAGTAAGTTGTAATATTATTTTGCTATTAAGATGTTTAGTATGAATCATAGTTTTAATCTTTACGTATATTTAAAATCAATGATCTTACTTTTTTCTATTTAATAATATGTTTAAAGTCTGTTAATAATTGGTCAATATACTGTTAATTAATTATTAAAGGGTTTTTACTCTAGGGCTCATCTAGTTAATTTTCCAGCGGCCCCCGGTTTGAACACTGCGAACTTGACCATTATGGAAAATGACATACTTGTATAAATCACCTTTTTTGCCATAAGTCCATCGGTTTACAACTTCTTCACTAATACGTACTCTAGTGCCTGTATTATTTAAGTCGTGTTCTTCCGCTACTGTGCCAAGGTTTTCCTTTAGAATTGGTTCTCCACATATATTAAGTACTTCAATTGTACTTTCACCACCTTTGATTAAATATTGACCGCAACGTAAGCTATCTGCATGACTGGTTTGCATAAAAAAGAGCATTGGAGAAAAAAATAAAAACAATAATCGTATATTCATTAGCTAACTCTTTTATTGTAAATAATTTATACTAACATTTGATCTGACCTTAATCTATAGGGCGCCTCTAAAAATGCACTTTTTTCTTAATAGCTGTGTCAGCGCTGTACTCGAATCCTCATGTATTCCTTATACACTGCGGTTCTCCGTGCAGTGCTTCCTTGCTCTTGGAAAAAAATCACTATTTTTAGAGGTACCCTATAGTGAATATTAATAATTAATTATTATATTTTGATAAGAGTTTAAATGAATTGTTAATGGATAATGAGGGGCTGAAAAATTATTTATAAGTTTTCCCTTAAACGTTTTTTTTAAGCGAATTTGTCCAAAGATAGTATAATGCCTGTTGAACACATTAATTTATGCATTACATTGTCAGCGTAATCTATATTCATCGCAAACTATTATTATTTGAACTTACCTTGGAATAATAAAGAGTTTATTATTGAATTGAGTAGTACTGACTACGAATTATGGACTCTACGCGTTTATACGTTCCATCCTTCTTCATTGTTTTTAATGTGGCGGCTATTGGAGCTACGAGTTTAACATGTTTCATGTTCAAGTAGGTAAATACATCGATTTTTAACAAAGTATGAATATAAAATTCAGTTTGAAAGTCTGGATTGTAGGTTATTTCTTCAATAAAGTAGTCAGAAGTGATCAGGTTATCGATTCGTTTTTTATTTAAGAGTTTAAAAAGGGAAGGGTAAGTTGATATGGTATGAATATTAGGTACATTTTTTTCAAGCACTCGAATACCTTTTAATACACCATTCCTATATGGCTTCAAGTCGTTGTAATGAGTAAAGTTTGATATAGGGTTGTGATTTACTATAAAAACAGGAACCTCTAGTATTGGCTCCGGTATTGGCACAAGGTTACCGGTAATTTCAGGATCGATTTGTTTAAGGTTCGCGACCCTTAACACCTCACCATCGCCTTCAGAGTTGGCTCGGGATATACTTCGTCTGTATGCTTCCAGAATAAAAATGGTATGGTAGTGATTTTGCTTAAATGCTTCTTCAAGAATTGCTTGAGCAAGTTTTATGTCAGGGGTTTCAAATGATGTGAAAAAGCGAAGGGTTTGAGGTGCTCCAAACAACTTTGAGCTTAACAGTAATAGAGTGAATAACCAACAATATATTGTATTAATTTTATGCACTTTATTAATTCACTTTATTTGATTCTTTTTTGTTAGTTATAAAAATTATACGATTATTGATCTACCATGCTTAACTATTTTAAAAGACAGCTTTTAAGAATAGAGGCTTTAACCGTTCATATAAGAGGTCTTGTAACTGATATATACCCTTCACAAATGATTTCTAGGTTTTGTTATCTTCACTCTTCACCACAATCACCTATTAATATAGACTCATGGGGCTTCTTCACTCGATGGCCGCACCTAAAAACCATTCGTATTAGGTATGAGTATAGAGGAATTATATAAAAATATAAGGATTTGTAATGCGTTACCAATGGTAATGCTTAAGTAGATTAAGTACTACCAAGACAGAGAGAGGTCGAGACCTCTCTCTATCAGCTTTCTAGCTTAGTATTATAGTGATTAGAATAAAGCAAGAACACACTGACCAAGACGTTGGTCGTACTCTCCTATGCCACTACAGTCACAGTAACTGGGGTAGCCAACAGGGTTGAGATCTCGGGTGCAGGCCCGATTGGGTGGAACTTGGATAGAGCAAGAGCTTTTTATTGAGCGTTTATCAAATCCTTTATGTGTCGCTTCAGAGAGATTATCGATAATACAGTAACCCACCTTGGCATCATAGCGATAACCTTCATCACATGTACAAATACTGGAGTTTCCACAGGGGTTTATGTCCATTGTGCATATACCGCTAGGGCGTTTGACTGCAGCTTTATCTGAATCTGCCATTGCCTGGATGGGAGAGAGAAGCGCTATCATTGTTGCGATGCAGGCACTTTTTAATAAAGTATTCATTGTCATTTCCTTGCGTTTTTATGTTTTTAGAATGCCACCTAATAAAGCGAAATTGCCAGGCTTATTTTAAGTAATGCTTAAAAGTCAACATTTGGTCATGTACGCTTATTTGGTGGAAAATTATACACATAGTTAAGGATGTGTATTTTAAGTTCCCTTTCCGTGTACTATAGTTTTGCGTGCAAATTTATACAACAAATAATGCATGGTTTAATATGACGCTAGTCAATTATATGAATTAAACAATTAAAATTTTGTGAGTGATAATCATAGCAGTTTCAGAAAGCTGTTTTTTGGCTAATTAATCGTTTCCATTCTGTTTATTATTCCGTTAAATAGCCATCTTTCTTTTATAAAAATAAAATTTATCGATAAAAGTATATGCTTAACAAATAGTGCATTGTGGTGGCGAGCTAGCTAATAATTGATCTGGTTTATTTTTGAACGAAAAAAATAGATAAAAGTAAAAAGATGTTTATTAGACTTACCAGAAATAGACGAGTGGGGCGAGAATCTATTAGGCTATTACTCTATAGATGATCATCAATCAGGGCTTTAATAATGGCTGAGTCTTATATACCCCCAAAAGTTTGGCAGTGGAATAAAGAAAATGGCGGAGCATTCGCTAACATAAATAGACCAGTAGCAGGTGCCACCCATGAGAAAGAGCTACCTGTGGGAGAGCACCCCTTAGAAGGTGTCTTAAAAATCAAAATTTAAGCAACTCTTTTGACTAAAATATGCAGCATAGCAATGTGAATCATTGCCTCACTATTTCTCGTTAAAACTTCATAATCTTTAGAATGACGCCTATAGTTGATTAACCATGAAAAAGTACGCTCAACAACCCAGCGTTTTTTTACAACATTAAACCCTTTACCCGCTTTTTCAACGACCTCAAGTATTATGCTACGAGTGATTTCATGGGACTCTTTTACCCATTCAACGACTGGATTACCTGAATAACCGCT
>NZ_AUAF01000237.1 GCF_000428585.1 Zooshikella ganghwensis DSM 15267
GAGAGTTAGGTCATCAAATCCCCGATGACACGCTAGGCAGCGATAACGTTTTCGGGCAATTTGCTTTTGATGATTACCATTGCCTTCTACTTGTTGAGACTGGCAGTGAGGGCAGCTGACGCCATCAGGCCAACGTCTCTGACGAATAAACTGGTAGCATTGCTCATCATTTACCAGTTGTTTGATATTGATCATTCTTTGCTTATTACTGACTTAATTTACCCAAATAGACGTGCATAATACATCTTTGGTTGTATTATATGCTACCCCCTAGGAATCCATATAGAGCCTAATTTTATTTGTTTTTTTAAGGTGTAACCATGAGCGAATTAATCACATTAGACTATCCCATTAACGTCAATGGTGAAGTGATTACAGAAATTAAATTACGTCGGCCTACCGTGAAAGATATGAAAAATATCGATAAACAAGGCGGTACGGAATTAGAACAAGCCATTGCCATGATGGCCAACTTATCCGGGTTAAGTCAGCAGGCGATTGAACACATCGACGGCGCGGATTTTACTAAAATCAGCGAGGTGATCGCGGATAAATTTTTTCGTCATTAATTACCGTCACTGCCAAACCATTGTCTTTGCCTTAGCCGCCCGCTTACCTGGAACCCCATTGTCTGAACTTTTAAGCATGCCACTGGATGAATTAGTGGACTGGTTTGATGCCGCCCCGAAAGAGCCTATCTTATGAGTAAACTTGCGTTAAATATTGCCATTGGTGCGTTTTTAGATAAATCACTGGGTAAATCCATTAAAAAAAGCCAGGCCTCGGCGGCGAAGCTGGGCAAGGCTTATCGTGAAACCAATAAGCAGTTAGCCGCCGTAAAAGACCTTAATAAATACAAAAACAAACTAGCCGAGCTTAAAACTAAGCAAGCAAATACCACTCAATCCTCTCACCGCTTAGCCGAAGGCATTAAAAACGTTGAGCGTCAGTATCGTTCAGCCAAGCGTTCAGCGAAAAAATATGGGATCGAAATTAATAACGTTGCCAAAGCCCAGAAGAAGTTACAGCGTAAAGCTGCACTACAGAAGTTCGGTAATAAGATGATGCCAGGGCTAGGTAAAGCCGCTACAGGTTTAAAGCGAGGTGCTGGCATTGCAGCCGGAGGAATTACGGGTTTATTTGGCTTATCCGCCTGGACGGCTAACCGATTAGACCCTATTGCTAAAACCGCTGACAAGCTAGGTATTGGTATTGAAGCCCTTCAGGAATTTCAGTATGCAGCAGAACGCTCAGGGTTATCTGTTAAGCAGTTTAATGTCGGGACACAACGGATGGTGCGTCGTGTAGCAGAAGCCGCTCAAGGTACAGGGACGGCGAAAGGTGCATTGCAGGAGCTGGGGTTAAATGCCCAATGGCTCGGGAAGTTAAAGCCAGAACAGCAGCTAGACCAAGTGGCTGAAGCATTAAGCCAGGTTAAAAATCAAAACGACCGTGTCCGCTTAGCGATGAAGTTATTCGACAGCGAAGGGGTCGGTATGATCAACATGCTTAAGGACGGGCGCAAAGGTTTACAACAGTTGCGGGCTGATGCCCGCGCGACAGGGAATGTGCTGAAAGAAAAAGCCGCAAGGGATGCTGAAAATTTTAATGATGCATTGCTCGATGCACAAATGGCGATGGGTGGTGTTAAGAACACTATAGGTGCTGGCATGATGCCTGCCTTTACCCAGCTAATGAAGCACTTTAAAAGCTGGGTAGTCAGTTACCTCCCCAAAATACAAACGTTGGTCAAAAACATCAGTCAGCGGTTACTAGGCTGGGCCAAAAACATGTATCAATTGGGTCAGAGCTTTTTTAAGGTCACCGGTATTATCAGCAACTTTATTTCCACCACCATTGGCTGGAAAAATCTGGGGTATATTTTAGCGGGGTTAATGGGGGTTAAATTGTTTATGTCCATCATGACCTTTGGTAAAGCGGTTTTAAGTTTAATCCCAATTATTAAAGCCGTAGGGGCGGCCTTTTTAATGAATCCCATTGGTTTAGCGGTAACCGCTATTGCCGGTGGTGCTGCTTTAATTATTACCTATTGGGAACCGATTAAATCCTTTTTTAGTGGCCTTTGGGACAGTATTAAAAGCACTTTCTCAGGGGCATGGAATCTCATTAAAGGCATATTTAATAAATCACCGTTAGGAATGCTGCTAAAACATTGGAAACCCGGTTTTGATTGGCTGGTGTCGAAATTCAGTTGGATTAAGGACGTCATCAGTAGTGTATTTGACTGGTTTGGTGATGATGACGAAGACAAGAAAAAGAACGCTAAACCCAACAAACATGTGGCTAGCCAACGGCGAAGCCGAAGTCGAGGCATTCGTTATGGAACAACGAAGCTCAGTGAAGCTAAAGCCAGAAATAGTCAATATGTACAAGCTCAACTCAGGCAACGCTCGCAGCAAATTAAAGTACAAAACCAGTTGCGAACCCAGATTAACGCCCCGATTACCATTCATGCTCAACCAGGCCAGAACAGTGAAGACCTTGCCAAGCGTGTACGGGAAGAGTTAGAACGACGGGAGTTTGAAGCTCAGTCGGATCAGCGGGCAGCCCTCTATGATCAGGACGGTTTAGCCAATGCCTACTAGCACCTTAATGAAGCTTGGGCCGTTTACTTTTTCAATTGAAACAGCGGCATTTAATCAATTGCAACGCGCCTGGTCTTTTGACTGGTCAGAACAAAAGCGCTTGGGCACCATCCCACAACTGCAGTATACCGGTGAAGGTCAACAAACCATTAACCTGTCGGGTAGCGTATTTCCAGGGCAGTATGGTGCAGTCGAGACCGTTGAGAAAATGGCCGTGCTCGGAAGGCAAGGCAAGCCATTATTATTGATTGCGGGTACCGGAGACTTGCTCAACTACTGGTGTATTACCAGTGTGGAGCAGACCAACAGTTACTTGGATCAACAAGGCCAACCCCGAAAAATCGACTTTAGCTTATCCATTCGTTACTACGGTGAGCGCTATGAGGTACCTAACGAAACAAGACGATAATCTAGATGCCATCTGTTGGCAGTACTATGGAGAACGTGAGGTTGGTTTTTATGTTCTCCAAGCGTTAGACGCAAATCCGGGCCTGGCTGAGCTAGGCCCGTTCCTTCCTGCAGGATTAACCCTCGAGTTGCCTGATCTCCCCTCCCCTATTCAAACCACACAAAAGCTTTGGGATTAATATGCAACCCACCTTTAGTATTTTCCTGGGCGATAAGAACCTGACACCCACCATTAACCCGTTATTGATGAGTCTCGAACTCACTGACGAAGCGGGCTGGAAGTCTGACAGTTTAACCTTAACTCTGGTTGATGATGGCTCGTTAGCCATCCCCAAAAAAGGCGTTAAACTGTCCTGTGCATTGGGGTATGTTGAAAGTGGCTTAGTGCATATGGGCAACTACACGGTGGATGAGGTATTGCTTTCTAAACCGCCCATGCAGATGCAAATCAAAGCCCGTGGGGCCAATTTAAAAGGCCCTATCCGTGCCCCACGTAGCCAAAGCTGGCATCAGGTGAAACTGACGGATCTTGTGGGAAGCATTGCCCAACGCCACAACTTAAGTCCTAAAGTCGCCGAGAAATTTACCGATTTAATGATTCAGCATATTGATCAAACGGAAGAAAGCGACCTGCATTTTTTAAGTCGTATCGCGAATCAATATGATGCCATTGCCAAGCCTGCGGGCGAACATCTTTTATTTGTGGAGCGTAATCAAGGCAAAACCGCCAGCGGCAAACAACTGGAAACCATTCATTTGTCGGGTAAAGACATCACCAGTTATCGAGGTAGCTTGCCCGAGCGTTCAGGCTATCAACGCGTGATAGCGAAATACCATAATAGCAGTACAGGAAAAACAGAAAGCATTATTGCGGGTAAAGGAGAACCTACACGCACATTGAGTTTACAGTATCCAACACGCGAAGCCGCTCAAGCAGCAGCTAATGCAGCGATTAAAGGTTCAGAGCGATCCAAGGCTAGCCTAGAAATTACTTTACCAGGCGATCCTAGGTTGGTGGCTGAACGGCCTGTGAGTATTTCAGGGTTAAGGACTGGTTTGGATGGCAAGTGGATGATTAAAACTGCTCGGCATCGGATGAGTGGGGAAGGGTATGGGGTGTCGGTTAAGTTAGGGAAATGAAAAAGCCGTGAGTGCGGGTGTAGGTTAGATGTCTTTGCCAAAAAGTGAGCTGGCTTTGTGAAAGTACAACAGACTAGTTAGAAACTTCTTGAAATCTTCCATTCTCTTGGCGATAAACTTTCACTTTGTTTATTACACATCCAAGCCACCAAGATCCACAAACAATCCAGTAAGTATGTTCTTTTACCTCTGCAACCAAAAGTAATTGAACTGAAGAAATTTTAACTCCTCGCCCCCATCGCCAAAACATTTTTGGATGTATCGTAGCTGGATTTAGACCTAAGAAGGTGTCTTAAAAATCAAAATTTAAGCAACTCTTTTGACTAAAATATGCAGCATAGCAATGTGAATCATTGCCTCACTATTTCTCGTTAAAACTTCATAATCTTTAGAATGACGCCTATAGTTGATTAACCATGAAAAAGTACGCTCAACAACCCAGCGTTTTTTTACAACATTAAACCCTTTACCCGCTTTTTCAACGACCTCAAGTATTATGCTACGAGTGATTTCATGGGACTCTTTTACCCATTCAACGACTGGATTACCTGAATAACCGCT
>NZ_AUAF01000238.1 GCF_000428585.1 Zooshikella ganghwensis DSM 15267
CTAAGACCATTAGAAAGAGCTTCTCAGTTGTCTTAGAGCGTACGGTCAGAGAGCTAAACGGCGAGAGTTGTATTGATATTGAAGAAATAGCACCAACGAAGCAGCAAATTGTCTGTAGTCGCTCATTTGGTGCACGAATAACAACAATCAACGCTATGCGCGAAGCTGTCAGCGAATACGCTAGTCGTGCATCTGAAAAGCTTAGAGGTCAAAAGCGGTGTGCCAAAGTAGTAAGTGTTTTTATCCGCTCAAGCCCTTTCAATCCTAATGATTTATATTACAGCAACTCAGCATCTGCAACGCTAGATATGCCTACAGATGACACCCGAGACATTGTACGAGTGACTATGATGTTACTTGATTTCATCTGGCGTGATGGTATCAGGTATGCAAAAGCGGGAATCATGTTAAGCGACTTTTTCGAGCCTGGAGTATTTCAACAGAGCTTATTTTCTGAGTGTGGAAATGACTCTAAGAGCCAGGCTTTAATGGCTACAATCGACAAAATTAATCGAACAGGAAAAAATATTTTTTTAGCTAGTCAGGGAGTCAAGAAACCTTGGAGTATGCAAAGACACTATCTGTCTCCAGCATATACAACCTGCTGGAAGGATATCCCAGCAGTAAGATAAATACAGCTTTTTCCAAGCACAGCATAAGTTTGATTAATATAAAAAAGGGGGGGCTTCCCCCTCTTACGCATTACGTTCTTTTAAGTAATCGTCAACCGCCTCTTTAAATGCTTCCTGTAGCGCTTTAACTGACTCCCCCTCATAACTAACCAAGGGATTAATAAAAAGTACTTTACCGAATAAAATATTGTCTTCCGTACAGACCTCTACAGAGCCATGGTAGCCTTTATAGCTTAAAGTGTTCATTGTTAGCACCCTTGTGGTTTATTATTAGTTTTTTCGCACTTTCAGAAGTTTATTAATTTCCGTGAACCCTGCAGCTAACCTGTCGTACTCTTTCTTCACCGCAGGGTTTTTAAGTGCATTTTCCTTTAGTTTATTAAGACTGTTCGTCATCACTTTACCAGCCTCGAATCAAACTCAAATTTTACAATTTTGCCTATTTGAAGCTTATCAAAATCGGGGTGCTCAGGGTTTAAAAGATAGTTTGATTCTTCGGGAATAATAACACTTGGCACCTTAAGCAGCAGAGATAGCTTGTTTTGCACCCAATAGTCCCCTGTAGCTTGGGTTTCTGGCTCCATCTCATAAGACTGCCAGTTCGATGGTAAGCTGTCAGTGTCCAGGTCCATCACCAACGATTTATCAAACGACACTGGTAGCTTGTGATAACGTTTGAGTATGTCTGACTGCTTAAGATGTACTAATAACTCCATTGAGGCTAGGGCTAAGCTCTCAGCGAGATATACGACGCGTGTACCCTTTGAGTTCCAGCGACCTCCAAATAAGTACGCTCCTTCGCCGGACAGCATTTCATGAGGTGTTTTTGCATAATCGGGTGCTGCTATTCTCCAACCTTTCTGCATTAACTAAACACCCCATGCCGAATACGTCCGATCAAGTCTTCTACTTCCTTAGCTCCAAACTCTGTCCGGGCGTGCTCTAGCGGGGTCTCACCACCAAATAGAGGTTCTGGCGTTTGTAGCCAGTTTCTGGCCTTTACATCATCATCCAGCATCATAGCTTTTGCTAAGTCATATAGCTGAGCAAACCGATACACTTTACTAGACTCATCTGGAGTTAAGCGCCCTGCCTCTTTTCGGCGGCTAAAGGTAGCCTTTGACATGCCAGATATTTGTAAAAACGTTTTCTGGTCTATGCCTAGCGCTTTCTCAATAGCAGCTATCGCCTTAACTGAAAGACCTTCGAGCAAGGAGTTTTGCACTTCTACCCGGTTAGAGCCTATGACGCGAGCAATTAGCTTTCCCTTTCGTGGTGTTTTCGTTGGGTTAAAGTGAAGCTTTGAGCTTCCGTTTTCCGTGCTTCTAGAGGCTGTCATGATACCCTCTTTTGTTTCATATGATACTTTATAGTATATCATATGATTCATTTGCTATCATAGTAAAGCAAAATAGCTATAAATCTATAGAAAAAATGCCTAGAGACTTAACCAAAAAAGAAGTGATTGTTTCAATCTTAGGCGTTGCCTGGGTTGGATTGACATTATATGTGGCAAAAGTGCATTCAAAACCAGCCGCCTACATAATGATACTTGTCTTGTTAGTGGCGTCAGGGGTCGAAAGGTATACCACTTATAAGCGAGCAAAAGCGGGTGATGCTTCTGCGCTTTATAACCTACATAATCATTTTCCTAAAGTACCGGTAATAATCCAATGGCTAGTATTTGCTGGCTTTTTAATCGGCTCGGTCTATTGTATCTAGCCGCTTTACCAAGGTAGGTTACAGTAACCCCACTAACTCTCCCCAGAGTCTCTTCATATGGTGCTAGATTGATTGTTCCCTTCTACATTGAAGGTAATGAGCTGTATGAACTTTAGGATTATAAGGTTTTCTGGTAAAAGATGTGCCTAGTTCAAACAAAGAAATGCAACCCCTCACCTCAGAAATCAAGGGTTAAGGGGAATCACACATGGCTGTCAGGATATGAAAAGCTGTAGTAAGTGCAAGAAGTCATCGCCAATAGAAGAGCTATTTATACCATTAAAGTCAAAAGAGTTTTATTGCCCTGAGTGCTTTTCTGAAGTTATCACTAAAAAAGGAAAGCAAGCATGGCTAACTTGGATTCTCGGATTAACCGTGTGTATTTGGGGAGCCATAACTTACCCTGATGATAAATTTTTCTATCTGGGAGTCACTTTTTTTAGCTGGGGTGTGGTAAATTTTATAAGCATTACTATCCATGAGCTCGTTCATTACCTTTTTACCAAGTTGCTTGGTGGTTATTGCCCAAGAGTTTCATTTGGAGAAGGAGGATTAATATATTCATTTCATTCTAAGCATACGATTTGGGAGCTAAGAGCAAGTCCTTCTCTAGGGATCACTTATGTCGCATTCCCCACTCACCTCCAGCAAGGATGGCGATATTTAGTTGTTTTAGCTTCTGCAGGCTTGGTTAACTTATCCATTGCTGTTTCTGCCTTTTTATTGGTTTACTTTGAAGCAATAAAAGGTCTTCATTCTTTAATAGCTGTATTTATCATTGTATTTGGAGTAGTGAACTTATTATTATTCTTTTCTGCGTTCTGGCCAAGAGTAATTCGAGCAGGTCAGTCGACAGACGGAGCGCAAATCCTGGAAATATTGAAAAAAAATGACGCCTTTTTTGATAAATTACATATGGGTTATCAGCTCAATATTGCAGATGCTCTGATATCCAGAGGTGAATATGCAACATTGATTACATTTATTGAGTCGTGCAAAGATTACGAAAATTCTCCTCTTCACTGTAGCTGTTTAGAGTATGCCTATATTCAGCTCGGTAAACTCGATATTGCACTAGAGTACTCTAATAGATCTATCGAATTATTAGAAACACATGACAAAGACTGCTTGCCACTGGGGAGTTCTGTTGAAGCGTTAAAAGCAATATTTCTTAACAACTTAGCGTTTGCCCTGTATTTGATGAATAGTGAAGATAGTGAGCGAATGGTGAATGCTGCAAATTTCGCCTACCAAAATATACCATGGAATGATGCAATTATTAGTACTTGGGCATCCATTCAAATTGAATACGGAGATTTATCAAAAGGCATCTCATTGTTGGAAAAGTTGGTAAGCAAGAAAAGAGAGATAGATGATAAGTGCTCAGCGCAAAATTACGCGAGCTTGGCAATTGGCTATAGAAAGGCCAATAAACTTGATGAAATGAACAAAGCTAAAGCGAAATCAATAGCTCTAGATCCACATTGTATATTATTAGAAAGGATATAATATGCAACCACAAGAACGCGGGTAAACAAATGAAATACAGGGCAGCGTTATTATCGATAGTATTATTAATATGGTCAAATATATCTTCAGCGACAGAATCCTTTACCGAGGTTAGAGAATTTTTTAATAAAATTACAAACCTCTCTAATAGCTATGATGTATCTGTGGTTAAGTATTACTCTGATGATGCAAAAATAGGTACTATAAGAACATACCCTACTGGTATGAAACGAAGTCTTGAGTTGACGGGTAAGCAATGGAAAGAGCTCATAATAAAAGCTATGCCTCTCGCCAAGTTAAAAAATGATAAAAGCACAATGTCCAATATAGAAGTAATTAAAAAGGAAAATGGTTATAAAATTTCTGCCCACCGATATTCACACCTTAGATGTTATACTGACAAGCAATACTACATGGTCATAATTCCGGATATAAACAACAGCTTTGTTATTGTGGAGGAGTTTATGGCTACACAGCCAAACTCTGATTGTTAGCTTTCAAGATTTGCTACCTGAAAAGATTATTTACCACTATACCTAACTATTTCGAGAATATGGCCCCGTCAACCTTTACGGTCAGCTTTCTATCGGGCCAAGCGAAATCAAAGCGCCAACGGCGGGAGGGGTGGAATTTATATTCTGTTTCTGGCTTGGGGAGTTTCATGCATCTAATGTGCAACTCTAGGGTTGCTTCTAGTTTGCTCATACTTCCAGAAAATGCACCTTATTTATTTTGATCTTATAACTCGGCTTTGGCCATTATTGAATACACATGACGGCTAAAAATAAGCTATTAGAAACAACGGGTTAGAATTAATTCATATCATGGTTTT
>NZ_AUAF01000239.1 GCF_000428585.1 Zooshikella ganghwensis DSM 15267
AGATCATCAAATAGCTCATATATTTTTGAATGCTGTTTCTCGTTGTAAAGCCTTACCAGTGGTTCAGCTACTAGGTTGGCGCTTTCCGCAGAAACATTCTTGGTTTGGTCTTTATCCTGTTCCTGAATAGCTGCGTTATTAGCCGAATGAAAGTTAAGGGCAATATAGCCAGTAACAACCAGGTTAATACAAACCAAGGTCACCAGAACATACAACAGTGGAGACGATTTACTCTCATTAGTCACGTTAGCATTTCCTAAATCAAACGGTAATATTTTGCATAATAAATGTTAATTCAATATACACCAAGAATTCATATGAAGATTTGATTAAGGCTAGTTCAAGATAGGGTATACGACTTGCGTCTTATAAAAACGGGGTGTTTTTTGTGGAAAGTTTGCTTAATCCTTGCTTAATTTTGCTTAATCGAGAATGAGTCTCAAAAGCAAAAAGCCCGTAACTCATTGAATTACAAGCTTAAAAATGGTCGGAGTGAGAGGATTCGAACCTCCGACCCCCACAACCCCATTTTATCGATATATACATGTAACATATTGTTTTAATTGTTTATTTATATTTTTTGTACAGATTAGTTACAAAAATAAAAAAAGTTAATATCAATAAGTTAAAATATGATTTTGCTAAAAAGAATACAACTAACATTGTATATCAAGGTGGCTGAGAGGACTGTTTGTATAGGTTTAAGAAGTTTAACACCTAGGCTAACCGGTATGTCAGCGCAAAGCGTCCTTGTTTAACGATTTATTAGCTTTTTCTGAAACCACATACCAGCTATTACTAGCAAACAAACTTTGACCTGTTGTGTCAGACCAGAGTATCCAGTTATAACGGAAATTATATCTCAGCATTCAGAGGGCAAATAAATTGATAAAAAGTTTACCCTATTTGACAAATTTTGATATTTTATACTCATTGAGAGACTTCAAAAGAAAGCCCTATTAAGGATCTCCCACTTTAGTTATTATCAATATATTTTCCACTTATATTCATTTGCTTTTTCTCCTGAGTGTGAGCTCCCCATTCTTATACGAAATTTCTTCGTAATCTTTAAAAACGGCAATTAATAACACTAGACCTACAGATGTAGCAGCAATGACTGCGGCAATTTCCAATCCGGTTAGAACTGTTACTGGCACTGCCGCGAAAGAAGACAACCCACCAGTAAATGGAGCTGCAGCAAGGGCTACTGTTAGTCCAGCTATGGAAGTGGTTCCTGCTAGCGCTATTTTCTTTGATTTTTTAAGGTTATTTGCAAGATCACCTTTAACAACTATGAGTTCCTCTCCTTTCTCTTTAGCCTTTTCAAGTTCTGATTTATTTGTGACAACGATACCTTCCATAGTTTTACCTCTTATGCTAATGCAGGGCTGCATCACTTAGCCTTGTCTGGGTTTAACTTTTTTGCTTTTTTTTACTTTGCATGTATGGATATCCAGTAGCTTTTTTGTTGACTTTGCCCTTTTTGGAACTTTGACATTCACTTGTCTCTTTCTTCATCAGTGGTTTTTAATTCTAAATTAGGTTCGATTGATACATACATTGCAACAAAATCTTTATGGTCAGCTTTTTTCAACGATTCAATAGTATTTGATAATTAAAGAAAGTCATTAATTATCAAAATCGCCAATTTAGAATCCATGTCCTCCTCTTGTCGCTTATGCATATTTAGTATTTTTTTCTTTTTTGACTGTGCTATTTGCCCTCCCAAATTCTAACATCCGAAGCAACAGCGAATTTACGCGTCCGGCTGGCTAACTTTGTTTTTTAACTCCTTTCTCGTCCATTTTCTCTAACTTGCTTGTGTCATAAGTAGGCCTAGATAGCTCTAGTTTATTAATTGTCTCTGCGATATTGTTTTCTGACATGCGATGAATGACTAGATCCCATAACTTTTGTCTGGTTTCAAGATCAATGACTCCATCCATTCCAAGCTGATTGTTGCCAAAAAGCATTGCGTAGACCAAGAGAGCAAGCGATGCCTTTTTTCCCTTTTTTAGGTTTGGAATTATGATTTTATTCCATATGTCACCCGGAGAATTAAATTGAGCTTTAGTCGTAAGTGTGAAAAGGTCTTTTTCTACATAGTGGCTAAACAATGTTTCAAACTGCTCTTTATCAATCCCACTCTCAAACTCTTTAGATATAACTTCAATTTCATTCATGAATTGAAGTATTTGAACGACACTATAATTTTTTATTTCGTGTTCAGCGCGTATTTTTAAGGATAGAAAAAGCTCATCATTTCTGGAAAAAGCAGGATACAAACTATGATAAATGGCCTCCCAATGTTTATCTATATTAAACACAGTCAGCTGTGACCCAAGACTAGCTACCAGTCCATAGGGCATTGTTTTACGATGTATTGTGGGACCCCAAGTAACTTTTCTCCGTAGCATGTAGTCCATCTCTACGGATCGCCCCTTCACATCATAGAAAATTTCCAATGACTCATTGTCGATGTATGGATCACTTTCTACGATCCCAAATCTCAACGCTGAATCTCTTATGGTAACAACCCAGTCGCCAATATTTATATTATATATAAAGTTTTTTAATTGATTGAAAATCTTAGATTCCTGTGCTTTTTTTGCGCCTTTTAAATCAGCCCCTCTAGATATAGCAGACTTAAGCTTGCCTTCATCCGGAAAGAATTTTTCATTATTTTTTAGCTTTATGTCTAAAGTATTAAAGTGACCAACAGCAATGACCCCATATCTCGTGAAGTGGTCATAGTAAAGGTTCTGATTTGCTCTTACGACCCAATACCTCCTGTCTTCTGGAACTTCATATATTTTCATCTGTAATCCTTATTATTGGTACAGTATGAGAGTTAACGCCCACATTCAGGGGAGTTTGAGGTAATGCGTGCTTTTACGGTAGCAAAGGCGCGCAACTGATCAAACGTCACCAGCAATATGTTGTTATAAATCAGCAATGCCGCTCAATCCGCTTTCTACAAGAGCATGATTAGCGGTTTTCTTTGTAACACGACTGTTCACTGTCAATAAATCGCCAGCCTCCCACTTCTCTATTTCATAACCCCAAGCCTTAAGTATTGCCTTCTGGTCAGTGGTAAGAATCAGTGAATCCGCAGGGACGTAGCTAAACACAAGATGCGGTTCTACGTGTAGATGCTTAAAGCGAAATTTGTCCTTTGTTAGTGCAAGAATGTTCTTCTTGTATCTTGGCCCGTTCTCGAAATAGCTAATAAGAGTATCGTACGTCATGATGCTAACGCCAGATTCACCTCTGATCTTATTCAGCGTTGCCAGTCTAGATGTCTGGGAATTCTTCTCAGCAGACCTCCCTACTATTAATTGGAAATCGAAAGTGACGGGGTTACTGCGCATTTTCTGGGGATACAAAATTGGTTCCAAACGCCTCATCGATTCGCAGCTATGTTCGCCCAAGAACACCTGCCAAGAACGGACTTGAGACAGCGCCTTGTTAAAGGCAGATGAAGTATCCACTTGCTTCTTGTTGGACGAAAAAATCTTTTTGTCTGGCGTCTCAAGCTCAACGAATGTGATTCGCCAAGTGTCTGAACTCTTCGTCAGATACACATAGTCTGCAACCAAAGACGTGTCTAACGGGAATTGAGACACTATGACATTGAAATGAAGTCCGTGGTTAAGCAAGTTTGGAGTAGGTATCAGTTCAGAATGGTGTTCGAGATAATCTTGAATCACCAATTCCTTCTTCTTGCCTGGGGAGGTATTAGAATCGAGGATTTTTCTGAAATCTTGGACCAAAGTCTGTCTTTCCGATTCAGTTAGCTCTTTTTTGGTTAGCAATGTCATTTCCCAGAGTAATAACTATTAATGAACGTCAAGACGACATAACACATTACGACATTCTGACGTATAATATCCGAATATATTTTAAAAAATAACACTTAACTAATCCTAAATTAATGTTTAGAAACAAACTATTACCAACTGATTTATATTCACTATTTCGTTTTTGTACAGAATGTTATACGTCAGAATGACATAATTTATCACGCCACGTTTATATAATTTCAGCAATACAATATTTGAATCAAACAAATAACTACTTAAATCCTATCAAAATATTATTTGACATATTACTAATAATAAATCAATTACCCAGATATTGACTTATACTGAATTACACTAGATTAAATTTCACTTTATGAAATAAACTCTATACCCCTTACCGCCATAGTTCACAAGCCATTGCAACCATTCATTGTTTAAAATAATTTTTCGCAAACTTTTTATGACACAAAACCCGCAGGGGGCGAGGAGGAGTGCGTTTTTCCGCTCACGCAATGATCCAGGTAAGTTAAGTGCACCAATCCACCCTGATCAAAAATCAGTCACCTTCTCATCATGGAACAGATTCAGTATTGTCATCACCTGAAAGCTAATGACTTTTGGGGTTAAAACACCTATTGTCTTATGCCCATACCTAACAGCGATTCAGTCTTTGCTGATATAACTCACTTGCATACTATCAAGTTCACAGTATAATGCGGCGGTTTTTTATACAAATACTGAGACTGTCGTCATAAGAAGTAAGAATGAAACGCATATACATCACGCTAGGTTATTGTTATCTCTTTTTTTCCTCGTTATTTTTTCCTCAATCATTATTCGCTGAAAACACGGATATTGTCGGTACACTCCCTGGT
>NZ_AUAF01000240.1 GCF_000428585.1 Zooshikella ganghwensis DSM 15267
TAATACGTCTTGGTCCCCTGCATAACAAAGCGCCCTTTATTAAAGTCGTTGCTTTTAGCCAAGTAGCTGAACTCATTAAAGGTGCAAATGCGGATAAAATCGTTATAATTGAGTCAGGCAATGACGGTCCCTTCCTTGGAATGGTTTAATTTTTTTGTCAAAAAAATTGTGCCGTCATTGCCACTTGAACTCCAGTTATTCTGCTTGTTTTCTACCAAAAAAATCAAATTCTGCTCATTATTTAAGCATACTTGCTTAAGTTAAATGGCCAAAGTCGAGTTATGCATCTTGAAGGATTACTACAGATATCGAATAACGAAGCAAACAGTCTTATTAAGAGTAGATGATTTTGCGGATAAGATGTTTGGAGGTAAGGTCTGATTGGAGATCATGGGCTAAGCTCGAATTAACATCGAGTCAGCCCATGTGTTTACAGTGAACTCTTAACGCAGTAAAAGCAGAGGTTTTTGAGTCGCAGATAACATTTTGGCAGTAAAGCTGCCAAGTAATAGTTCTCTGATGCGCGTATGGCCAAAAGCACCCATAACAATTAAGTCTATTTGGTGCTCAGCTTGATATGCACAGATAGCATCCTCTGGCTTACCCTCTAATGTGGCGGTAATGACGTCCACCCCGGCTGCTTCTAATTTGCTAACGGCATTTGGTAAGCAGTTAGCAGTGTGTTTTTCAGGGTTGGGGTTAGCATAAACTACATGACAAGGCAGCCCTTTGAATAACGGTCGATGAGCGATCATATCCAGTGCTTTTTCTGCAGCCTCACTGCCATCATAAGCCAGCATGATGCGCTGTGGTTCGCTAAACGCTTTATTCACAACGAGAATGGGCTTGTGTAAAGAACGGATGATGGTTTCAAGGTGAGCGCCAACCTGTTTATCATCATCTTCATGGCCTTCACCTCGAATGCCGAGCACCAAGACGCGAATTTCATCTTCTAGTTCGATGAGTGACTCTGTAAGACTGCCATGACGCTGCTTGGCAATAATGTCTTTAACACCCGCTTGTTCAGCGCGCGCCTTTGCAGCATCAAGCATGATTTTACCTTGTTGAACTAATAACTTGCTGCGCTGTTGTTCGAGTGTCGTCAGTTCATCAAGTAGCTTTTCCTGGCTACCTAGGCCGATACTGCCTGATAGATCAACCATTCCTGGTATCTGATGGTGTTCAATATTATGGAGAAGCTTCAAGGGCGCATTAATTCGTTGACTGGCCCATACTGAGTAATCACATACTGCAGTGCTATAACGAGAGCCATCAATACACGCAAGCACCTTGGATTCTTTCGTATTCATTGGTTAGTGACCCCCAAGTACTTTCTCTATTTCTTCTGGTTTATCGTGTACCCCAAACCTGTCTACAATCGTAGCACTTGCTTCATTCAGGCCGATTAGCTCTACTTCAGCACCTTCTCGACGAAATTTGATGACAATTTTATCTAAAGCACTGACTGCTGTTATGTCCCAAAAGTGTGCTCGGTGTAAATCAATGACTACCTTATCAAGTGCTTCCTTAAAGTCAAAAGCGGCGACAAACTTATCTGCAGAATTAAAAAAGACTTGACCAATAACCTGATAGGTTCTTGTTTCTGTAGCTTCATCCAGCTTGGACTCAATATACATAAAGTGGCTTACTTTGTTAGCAAAGAAAAGTGAAGCTAACAATACACCCGCTAATACACCAAATGCTAAGTTGTGTGTCCAGACGACCACAACAACTGTGGTTAACATGACAATATTGGTCGAGAGAGGATAGTGTTTAAGGTCGCGAATAGAACTCCAGTTAAAGGTACCAATAGATACCATGATCATGACTGCCACCAGCGCTGCCATTGGTATTTGGGCAACCCACTGGTTAAAGAAAACCACCAAGATTAACAGCATAACCCCAGCAACCAAGGTTGATAAGCGGCCTCTACCACCAGACTTCACATTGATCACTGACTGACCAATCATGGCACAGCCAGCCATACCGCCAATAAAGCCTGTGACAACATTAGCAATACCTTGGCCTTTACATTCTCGATTTTTATCACTGGGGGTATCAGTTAGATCATCAACAATCGTGGCAGTCATAAGTGACTCAAGCAAGCCAACAACGGCCAGAGCAGCTGAGTATGGAAAAATGATCGATAAGGTTTCAAAACTAAAGGGAACATCCGGCCATAAAAAGAGAGGCAGTGTATCCGGTAACTCGCCCATATCACCCACAGTTCGAATATCAAGCCCTAACCATAAGGAAAGTGCTGTTAAGGTAAGTATGCACACCAGTGGAGAGGGAATAGTCTTGTTCAGTAGAGGAAATAAATAGATGATTGCTAACCCTGCAGCCGTCATTGCGTATACATGCCAGGTTACATTAGTAAGCTCGGGTAGCTGCGCCATAAAAATTAAAATGGCCAAAGCATTAACAAACCCAGTCACAACTGAACGGGACACGAAACGCATCAGCTCACCCAGTTTTAAGTACCCAGCAATAATTTGTAACACCCCTGTCAGGAGCGTAGCTGCTAGTAGGTATTGCAGGCCGTGTTCTTTTACTAATGTGACCATTAGTAATGCCATGGCTCCTGTGGCCGCAGATATCATACCTGGACGGCCACCAACGAAGGCGGTGACAACGGCAATGCTGAAAGACGCATAAAGACCCACTTTGGGGTCAACACCCGCGATGATTGAAAAAGCAATCGCTTCTGGAATAAGTGCTAATGCAACTACGAGTCCGGCGAGTACATCTGCTCTGATATTGCCAAGCCAGTCATGTTTTTTTGAGTACAGCAGCATAATAACCCTGATAATGATAAATAAACCTTAAAGGCAACTATAGTTAACCTTTTACAAGACGACTTGCCTCTATCACTGATTTCAAGGTGTTCAAAGAGATTTGATAGCCTCTTTTAGGTCAGTACAGTGATCAGGCAAAAAAGGAGCGGATTATATGATTTTTTTAAAGAGTTTGCTACATTTGTAACAGGTATTTAATTTTAATAAGTATTTTAGGGTTATGTGTTCAATTAGCTTTTTTGAATTGATCTTAACTTTATAAGGTAATCTACCTGCTGGTTTATAAGCCAAGTGTGTAGCTTAAGTAAATTATCAAAATTAGGTTCACAAGACGTAGTTGATTGTTTCATTAAAAAAGACGCACTAATTTCGCTAAAAAATATGTATGAATACAGAAAAGTATAAGTATTTAATTAAAGTAGGAGTGAGTTCGGTTATACGATCATTGATTACTATTTGTTTTATTTATGTGCCAATCTCATGTGCTTTAGATGAATCAAAATTTGATAAATCAAAATTTGATTATATTTTTGCCACAGAGTCATGGCCACCTTATTATGGGCATGCAATGGCTGATGAAGGCTTTGTTGCTGAAGTCATTTATGAATCATATGCGCGTATGGGTAAAAAAGTTCACATTATTTACACATCCTGGAATCGTGCATTTGAACGCACTAAACAGGGTTTATATGATGGTGTTGTTGGGATTTATTATGTGCCTGAACGAGAAGCTTACTTCCAGTATTCCTCCCCTATTACTTATTCAGTACAGTCACTGTTTAGTTTGAAGTCAAAAGGTATTAATGGCAGTACAGTACAAGACTTACTAGGTTATAAAGTGAGTGTAGTAAGAGGCTATCACTATTCTAATGAGTTTAATAATGCCCCGTTCATAGCCAAACATGAAGAAGTGAGCACAGAAAAAAACCTAACGATGTTTTTGGCAGGCAGAGTTGATTTGATTGCAGCCGATGGGCGTGTTTTAAAATACTATTTAATCCGTAATTATCCAAAAACAACTTGGCATGATTTAAAAAAGAATGTTGACCTTTCAACGCTATCAGTTCACTTAGGATTTCCTAAAAAATTAAGCAACTATAAGGTGATGTATAGTGAATTTGAACAGGGATATAACCTTCTAAAAAAAGAAAATAAAATAAAAGATTTAAGAAAAAAACATGAATTTTATGACTTTGTTGTTGAAAGTGGAAGAGAATAGTTTTATATCTGCAGTGCATTATTTTTAGGGAAGCTAGTTTGGTCAACATAGGGTATGCATACACAGTCAAGGTTAAGCTATACCTGTGGTGGAATTTGCCCTGTTAGCACAAACTGGCTTCAATGCCAAAGTGAAAGGAAGATTACCTATGCTTATCAGGCCAATGCCAGGCGGGTCCAGCCCAAAAAGTCGATTCTAAACCACCTTCAGCCGCCAGTGAGTTAATTACTCCTCCTTGCGCTGTTTCTGCTACTCGATTCCGAAGTTTTTAATGCTTGACTAGCAGGGAGAGAGGTTCAGAAGGCTGGACTACAAGTATGGCTCCATTTCTTCGCCTAGCAAAGAACGATCAACACGACACCTGTAGACCAGTGATAGTGTAGTATATCGTGCTTCTACTTTAATGGCGACTAGATGACGACTTGTGTTGATTACCCCAATTCCCCATGTGATAACGTTTGTTCAGGCTCTTAACGACACCCTTACCGTTTCTTTTCAATCGTCTGGGTTAAGTCGAATTCAGCGTCATTGGTTAACGATTATCCTAATGGGCATTGCTGTTACTGGTGTATTTTGTTGGG
>NZ_AUAF01000241.1 GCF_000428585.1 Zooshikella ganghwensis DSM 15267
TGCTTAAAAAGTAGAGGATTTGACTTAGAAAGCACGCATTTACAGGAACTAGATCGTCTCGAAAAGCTATTTTTTGTTTGTGCTTTGGCATTAGCATGGTCATTCAAATTGGGTATATGGCAAAATAGTCTTAAGCCACTGAAGCTTAAAAAGCATGGCCGAAAACCGAAAAGTTTATTTCGTCTAGGGCTTGATTACTTACACAGGGTACTAGTAGAAGGAAGTGTTAACCTGGCAGTATTTCGGCACTCCCTGAAAGTTTTGTCCTGTACATAGTTTTTTAACTATAAATTTTTGGGTACTAAGCAGTATAGAGATTATTCTAATGCCAAGGTAGGTAGCTCCCTCGTCCCAAGTGACCACCTTTACCATAACATCTTAGTAAGATTTATAATTTATTTATAACCTGTCCCCCCTTACCTAATCGATTAATATTTTTCAATTATTACAACGTCGTTCAATAAGACTTATAGCTTGTGCTTCTTCATTATCCATAGCTAATTGATATTTTTGTTTTATATATTTCCATTGCTTAATGTAATCACATTGATAATCCCATTTGTCGGGCATCCAACCTGCAGGATCTTTATCTCCTTTTTTTCTATTTGCAGAATTTTCTACAGCCAATAAGTTTTCAAAGTCATTCGCAAATGCTCTTTTCTCCTGTCTATTCCATACACTCGCTCCGCTTCGAAATGCTTCTTTTAGAGGTACTATATGATCAATATCTAAATCTTTTGGATTAGTGAATACTAGACCTGTGTAGGGACACCGCCAAACACCATATGTAACTTTACAACCTTTAGGGTTTAAACCAGGGTTTTCTGCATCACGTAAAAGAATCTCATTTCTAGTGTTTTGGCAATCCCTATCATCATCAACCCAATGAGGCCAGTTTTTTCGCTCATACTGCTTTACCATTAAACTAAAACAGGGTTCCCTATGGCAATGATACTCTCCTGTTGACGTATTCATATGCCCTCCCTTTGCGTCTAACCCTCCAGGATGGGCATTTACGTTCATTGATACTACTAAAGCGACTATCGAAAGGCTTATTTTTTTCATAATTATCATCCATTCAATAAAACATTTTTATTTTAAGTAAAGCATGAATAAAAAATTATGAAAGCCGCTAAGCGTATACAATACCTTTGATGAATGGTTTTATTCAACACTTATTAATAACAATTCGCTAATTAAGCTATCCAGGAGAACCAATAATTTCAGACTTAAGCACTCTGAAAAATACAAACTCAAAAAATATATTTTCTTGTAAAAATACTAAAATTTAGCTTTTAATATTTTTTATTCTTTCTAACTTATGCCTACCTAAAACTATACCCAAAACGATGGTTTTTTAGTGGTGCTAGCTGGGCCGTCAAGCGATGAAGTCCCTGGGCATGTTTACTGCTGTGAAACATGCGGTAGCCACTTTAACTGATATAACAGTGCTGCTGGGCGGTTATATTAATAAGTGACTGGGGTGAAGAGCGCTGACAACAAACCCTAAAAATGATTCGTGAAGGGTATATATACAGTTATAACCAGTGTGCTGGATATATAGAGTAAAAGAAATGATTAAACAAGTAGGTAATACGGTTATTAAACTTAAGCATAAAGCGATCTGTCATTGTGGTGCTGTTGAACTGGAACTGTTCTTACCTAATGGTATTGTTGATCCAAGACGCTGTGATTGCTCTATATGTCGTAGAAAAGGAGCAATTGTTGCTTCAGTTTCTCTTTCTGACATTAAACTTATAAAGGGTCAGAAAGAGCTGAAGCTATATCAATTTAATACAAACACAGCCAAACATTATTTCTGCTCCATTTGTGGTATTTATACTCATCACCAACGCAGGTCAAATCCTGATCAGTATGGATACAATGTAGGTTGTCTCGTAGGTGTTAACCCATTTGATATAAAACAAGTAGCGACTAATGATGGCATACATCACCCTGCTGATAGATGACTTGGAGATTTTCTCTTTCGGTGTATGCTAGCCCCTTTACTTTTTGGACTACTTGACAAAGCAAAGGCTGGTTTACGTACGTCGAGCGGTTTGCCACAAGCATGCAAATGTATATATGACTACCTTGTAATACAACTACAGCCTTCTATCTCATAGAGTCAGGATTAGCGCCTACAAGCCATCAATTATCATTTATTTTGATAGCCTCTGCTGTTTGTTATAGGCATTTCTTATTGGTGTTCGTGTTGCCTTCATAATACTGTATATATATACAACACTTAGAGTTACGATGGTAAGGCTATGATGCAACAAGCAACAACTCCTCGCTTTGATCATTCTATTGCAACCCGTTTTCCACAATTAAAACAACAGTTTATTGAAGAACGTGTCAATCTGCACAACTATATTGTCAAACACCCTGAAGCCACATTTATTATTGAAGTAAGTGATGACTATATGAGCGCTCATCACCTCAAGACGGGAGATTTACTTATTGTCGACCGATCACTTAAACCTGCTCACGGGGATATTGTTGTTGTAAGTCACCATAATCAACTTCTTATACGCCAGCTGGTGGTTAAAGAGTTGAGTGCCTGGTTATGTACTGGGAGCATGACAACAGCTGACCTTGCAGTAAAAGAGGATGGAATCCGTATTCTTGGAGTGGTTACCTTCTCACTGAGCAGCAAGCGGGGATAAACATCCCCTTCTTCTGCTGAGGGCAAGAAAGACAAGACCAATAAAACTTCAACTTATCTGATATAAGTTGCTATATCTTGCTATCTACTCTAAACGTCTGCTAATAACATCGATCTACAGACAATTTCTTTTGTAGTTTATTCTACTCCTTAAAAAATAATGTCTACGATACATAAAATTCATATTAATTTGCTCAGTAAGTTGGTATTGTGCAAACAAGATTTACAGTATGTTAAAGGACTCAGCCGTTTAATGGCCAGTTAGTATATAAGGTTTTCTGTATGTAATACATTTGTAGACTGCGTAACTCTGTTACCAACTACTTTCTGCTAATATCATACCTAATAACTATACTCAGCAAGAATAAGCGTCTTCATACTTAGCTTTAACTATATTAAAACCATGAATCACACACCTAAAACCAGTAAGTCTAATACTGCTATACCAAAGTGTGTGCAATAATGAATATGCCGAACGTCGGCTTTCGCTATCGAATAATTTGTGTGTTTGGTTTTCAATAGCGTAATCTCAATCAACACACTGAATACTAGGATAAAATATGAATCTTTATGTTGGCAATCTGTCTTACAGCGTTACCGAAGAAGACTTGAGAGACGCTTTTTCTGAGTTTGGTGAAGTATCTACAGTAAACCTTGTAACAGACAAGTTCTCCGGACAGTCTAAAGGTTTTGGTTTTGTTGAAATGCCAGATAATTCAGAAGCAGATGCAGCTATCAAAGCTTTCAATGATAGCATGTTCAAAGGCAGAAATATAAAAGTCAACCAAGCACGTCCCCGTGGAGAGCGTCCTCAACGCAGAGCACGTTACTAACACATATATGTAGTTTTGTGAGCACTATTCTCTATAGTGCTTACATATGTTACTTTAATAGTATTTTTAAAGTTACATTACATGAAATAAATGTGAAGCAATAGTTCAATAAAACCCTGATTTCAAGTAATAATTTTATATCTTTTTCACATGCTCACTCCACATCACTATCTACTGTATTAATCAAAGTATTTGAATATTGATAAGCAGCCCCTTCAGTGATGAAGATAACTTCGCCGCTTTTATACCCAAAACGAATCACTCATTTTACTAACCAGCACTTCATTACATACTTTATGTGATAAACTCAACCATATTAAGCAGGACAATTTTATATAAAATGTAAAATTACTGAAGTGTTTGGGTAATTGATTGTAGTGTAAAAATAGTATATGACAACTATAACTAATCATTAATAATTGCCTAAATTACTATGGATAACCTACAGAAAATCAAACCAGGCAGCTTACTGGCATGGTCTGTGTCTGACCATGACGGGGTTGAAAGATATTTTAAGATAATTTTCCACGAGCATGAGGAAGGGGCGAAACAAATAGCTAAATACGCTATGCGTTATAAAGCCGAAGAACTTGTTGCTCATCGAGAACCAAAGTTTGACCGTTATGCAGCTTTAGGATATGTGCCCGTTTCTGAACTACTTTTATACGGTTGGTCTGCCGTATGTGGTGGCTGTGGCAAGGCAATAAGCCTTCATCAAAAAAAAGCCTTCAAAAATGTGCTGACTGAAGGAGAGGATATTTGGTGTAATATTGACTGCTTTATTAAGCAGAGATTCCGTGAACAAAAAAGTAATGCATATAATAATGATACCAACCAACAGCCAGTACAACTTGAGCTTTAGGAAAGTGATTTATTCGTTATATAGCAATATTAAAATTACAATATTATTTTAAGGTTAAGAGAGACTGTAAAAGATTCTGTGTAACCGCCTATTCTTAATGTTAACAATGTATAAGGATAGGCCATTATGGTGACTCAAAAAGAACTCGAAGCCTTTGCTAAAAAAGCCGCCAAGGGCATTAAAACAGAAAAAGACCTCAATCAATTTGCACAAATGCTCAAAAAGGTCACG
>NZ_AUAF01000242.1 GCF_000428585.1 Zooshikella ganghwensis DSM 15267
CGCTAGGCAGCGATAACGTTTTCGGGCAATTTGCTTTTGATGATTACCATTGCCTTCTACTTGTTGAGACTGGCAGTGAGGGCAGCTGACGCCATCAGGCCAACGTCTCTGACGAATAAACTGGTAGCATTGCTCATCATTTACCAGTTGTTTGATATTGATCATTCTTTGCTTATTACTGACTTAATTTACCCAAATAGACGTGCATAATACATCTTTGGTTGTATTATATGCTACCCCCTAGGAATCCATATAGAGCCTTAGTTAAATTACTGTATTGATGAATTGTTCATGGCAACTAAATTAAACAGCACATTATTAATTAAGTTATTTTTTATAATGTTTTGCTCGGTGGCTACATTACCACCTGTGCTATGTAAAGAGCTTAAGTTTGCTGCTACAGAATGGCCACCATATAGTGGCGCGAACTTAAAAGGCAATGGCTTTTCACCTCAACTTATAAGAAAAATTTTCAGTGATAATAATGTTGAAGTTCAGGTCTTTATATTGCCTTGGGCAAGAGCGCTTAAAGGAACAATAGAAGGGAGTTTTGATGGGTTGCTTGATGTTTGGTATTCTGAAGAACGTGCGAAAAGTTTACATTTTACTGATCCTTATATGTTTAACCGCATTAAGTTTATTAAGCGAAGTAACAGTAATATCTCGTTTAACAAGCTTGCCGATTTAAAATCGTATAAAATTGGCATTGTTCGTGATTATGCTTATAACGAAGCATTTGATTCTTCTAAGGAAATAGCCAAAATTTCTGAAAGAACCTTTATCATTAATTTTTATAAACTGCTTCATCATCGAATAGATTTAACATTAGAGGATGAGCTTGTAGCTCGGCATGAAATAAAAAAATATCACCTTTACTACTTAAAGAGGTAGAGTTTTTGCCTAAAGTGTTATCTGAAAATAAATTGCATGTGGCTTTTAGTAAAGATAATGAGTCGCTAACTGAAGTATTTAATAAAAAGCTTGAGAAAATGCAAAAAGATGGCTCCATGTTGCAACTAATGCTAGAGCATGATTTTTTGTTGAGATTAAACCTTCACAATAATGATATGAGTAATTGATATAAAGCTTAAAGCCGAACACATGTCGGCTTTTTTTATACTTATAGTCTGCAGTAACATCCTAAGCTCGCTGTAACTGCTGTGTATATGTTTGAGGGCTAAAGCGAGTAATACAGAGCAGTGAAATAAGAGATACTACAGAAACATAAACTCCTGGCATAACAGGGTTATAACTGTTCAGCATAAGATTGATAGTGGGAGTAAATCCACCAAAGAGTACTAGACATAAATTATAGCTAATGGCTAACACAGTCGTACGGGTACTCACTTCTGTGCTATCAACAAGTGAAATGGGAACACAAGAGAGAATAAGTGCTGCGATCACAGCCCATAACAGCTGTGCGGAGAGTAACGCGACCAAGCTTGGTTGCTGCATAATATAGTAGATTGGGGTTCCTGCAATGATGGCTAAAATAAAGCCACTGCCCATCACTTTTTGCCAGCCTAGACGGTCAATTAATAGACCACAAACTGGCATAAGACCTGTTAGAAGAATGGCGTTGAAGACGGGTAACCATAGTTTAACTTCATCTGAAACGGGTAGCCGTTTAACTAACATTTGTCCTGATATATTGTATGTATAAAAAACAACCGCAGGAGCCATGATCATAATAAAGATAAATAGGATTGTACGATAATGTTGCGTAAAAGCTTCTTTAACAGGGGCTTTTTTAAAGTGAGTTAACTTTTGGCGCGCAGCTTGAAATTCTAGCGTTTCAAGTAATTTAAATCGATAGTAAAGGCATATTAGTAACGTGATAAAGCCAATTCCAAAAGGTAAACGCCAACCCCAGCTAAGAATTTGTTCGCTAGTTAACCAGCTATTTAATCCCATCATCACTAAGGTTGCCAGCAGTACGCCACCTGTAGTTGATATTTGAGCAAAAGTACCATAAAAGCCTCGCTTATTGGCTGGGCTTGACTCAATTAAGTAGGTAACAAGTGCTGGGTACTCGCCACCTATGGCAATGGATTGTATTACACGCACTAAGAGCAAAATAATGGGAGCAGCAACACCCAGTGTTTCATAGGTTGGCATTAATGCTATGGCAATTGAAGTGAATGCTAAAACACCTCCAGATGTATACAGTGCAAGACGTCTTCCATAAGCATCACCTAAATGGCCAAATATGAGTCCACCAATAGGTCGTGCCAAGAATGACATTGAAAAAATGGCTAATGTCATTAGTAGACCTGAGTTGAAATCAGTATTGGGAAAGAAAAGCTTGGTAAGCACACTGGATAGGCTTGCATAGACTACAAAGTCTAGCCATTCAAAAGCATTTCCTGCAACAACCAGAGCTATTTGTTTTTTTGAAATTGACATATACTTCTTATCCTTCCTTGTCCACAGCTTTAAAAGTTAAAACTTATTCATTCGTTAAAACTCAGTATAAACATCAGCCAAATGTAGCTTTTACTATCCTAAAACTTAAGCTTTCATTAAACCAATAGATTGACTTTTTTCCTTAAACTGAAAATAAGCAGGATGGTCTTCTTTTAACTTTGCGTTAATACGATAAATGATTGCTTTAATGCCTATTTCACTTAAGCCCAAAGAGTTTGCCATTTCTTTGGTAGAACATTTTAGGTTGAGTAGTTCTAAGCACTGTTTTTCGATATGGGTAAGATTTAAGCTGTCAGGTTGTTGCTGAAAGTCACTGGTAATCGTCAGTTGTTCACGCAATGAAATATCAGGCTCCAAGTAGATTTTAGAGCCTGTCTCATTAATAACACTATGTAGACTGTTGGCAAGAGATTGCAGTTTTTCTTGAAATAAGTTGTAGTTACTCAAGATGTTATCCAATACGACTTGAGCCGGCATAATGCTACCAATACTAAACAATTGGCAATAATCCTCATGTTGGATGACAATATCAAGCTTGTATTTTAGTCCACTTTTATGAGCGAGTCTGGTTTCGGCACGAAGGTGATTATTGAGTGCCCAGCTATGAAATCCAGGTTTTAGCCTGCCAATCACTTTATTTTGTAGTCCACACTCCCAATATGTTCTAAACCAGTCAATATCTGTACCAAAGCTAGCAATACCATGATCATAATGTACATAGTTGTAAACTATTTGATTAATGGGTAACCAGCTAAAATGACGTATTTGCCACTGAGGCATGTATTTCGATGCCTTAATAAGTGGATGGTTGTTTTTAATAATCACAAGTGATCCCTCTTTCCATAGAGTGGATTAATTAGCTCCCTTAAGTATATTGTCTGGCACTTTCAGCTTGTTATCGTATTCACTAATATAGTTATATTGATAATTATTCAGCACAGCTGGTTGCTTAGCTCTTTCAATCACAGGCCCCCTGTTAAGTTCAGGAAACTACCTACACAGTAAGAAGCTTTTTCCGATATAAGCCATAAAATAGCTTCAGCTATTTCTTCTGTATTTCCGCATCTGCCTAGCGGAATGATTTTATCTGCATTGTTAAAACGTTCTGTGTTACCTGTATCTGCGTGAATGTCTGTACTAATAAAACCAGGACGTACTGCATTCACTCGAATACCTTCCTGGGCAACCTCTTTGGCTAATCCTCTGGTGAAAACATCAAGTGCGCCTTTGCTTGCAGCATAGTCAACATAAACATTGGGACTGCCAGTGATTACTGAACTTGAGCTGACATTGATGATACTACCTCCAGTACCTCCATGACGAGTAGACATTCGTCTTATAGCTTGTTGAGCACATAACATCGCACCAATTACGTTGGTGTTAAATATGCGTTGCAAGCGCTCAGGCTTAACATCAACAAATGAGGTTTGTAAGTCTACAACACCTGCGTTATTCACCAATGCCTTCAGTATACCTAATGAATCAATTTCATTAAACATATGAATAACTTGCTCAGGGCAACTTATATCAGCTTGGATAGTCCATGCATTGCCACCGCAATTACGGATTTGCTCTGTTAAATGGATAGCTTTATCTTTTTGGGATTTATAGTTGACTATTACACTGTAGCCCTGTGAGGCAGCAAGTAATGCCGTTGCTGCCCCTATACCACGACTGGCCCCTGTGATTAAAATGAGCTTATGCATGTTCTTCCTTAGAGTTACTGATGTAAGTGATACTGACTAAAGGAAGCTGCTACTATAGCTTGATTCTGTCGAAGTGACTAACAGTAAAAATCCTTCGTATTGGCTACAGGGTACCCTATAGTTTTATATTTAATATGAGCTGTAGTAGCCCACATAGCGCTGCTGGATAAACCTAAAAAGGCTCTATATGGATTCCTAGGGGGTTATATCAATAGCTCTATTAGATCATTAAGTAAGCTTTTTCCTCGGCACTTTATATTGTACACAAACTCAAATAATGCTAAATAAAAAGGTAGTTTTTCTTGAGAAATACCTCGATGAGGTCTTAACCATGAGCGTAGTAATGACCAACAACCTTCAATGGTGTTAACATGTACTTCGTGAAAACCATCCCCATCTTCATCACGAGCATACTCCCCTTTCCC
>NZ_AUAF01000243.1 GCF_000428585.1 Zooshikella ganghwensis DSM 15267
AAGTGACTACTTTCAACGCAATACTCATAAACTCGCCACTATGGGGGTGCAAGCCTTTGTATTACTCTGGGGGTGTATATGATTTTACCTATGAGAATGTACCAATCCCTTGTTTTTCATTGCCAATTCATACCAAGATCAACAAAACCAATTGCCATTTGCCTACCTTCCATTTCCAGCTCTCCCAAGCCTTTCTAAGCCCTCATTACATGATACCTATGATTACCACACCTTAGCCTCAACCTATACTCTCTCAGCCTAACAGCTCCTCTAACAACCAATTTGAGCTTCAATTCTAAGATAGATAGGTCAACCAAGAAATCTCAATAAGTGCAATAGGTGCAACCTAGATAAGAAAAGCATTGTAAGGCCGTGTCCCCTCGGTGAAGGTGTGTAAAAGCAAGTTTTTCTACCCAACTACACACAGTTGCCGAGAGGGCACAAAAAGTTCCGATACCCCACCATCGGAATAACTGATAAGCTAGAGGGCGTGTAAACAGTTGATAAGCATGCAACTTTCTTTAAAACAACTGGATTTGCTGGGGTTCTTGTGGGCGTTTTTGGACATTCTGGAATCCAAAATACTCTCTTGTCATGCCATATTGCTTATCCGTTATAATGAAAAAAGCAACACTGGCGTTTTCTGGTATTAAAGGCCTTACTCTAACAATACAGACTTTAGCAGTGGCTAATGTTTCAAAATGCCGTATATAAAGCGAATTCTGCATTTGTTGAAAATTCTCATGCAATAATTCTCTGCGAAATACGGTATAATTATGCCTTGCTTCTTCAGAAGTCATAGGCTATAGCTGGCATTAGCCAGACTTACACAGCCTCTATCAGCAGAAACGGACAGTCCTTCCGCCTTTAATTTCACGATACCTTTCTGTTTTAAATAATTACACTAACACTTAACAAAACCACTTATTTTTGGATCAAAACGAAATTTGTCTATCAACTCTCCATCACACATTTCAGCAATTTGCATAATACGACGACCATACATCGGATGATATGCAGTAATAATAATAATAATATCCAAACTACGTTTCAGGTCTTTGTAAATTGTCTCCCAACGGGAAACTGATACCGCATCAGAAACAAGATCAGTTAAGCGCTCTAAAGCTCCCTGAGCCGTTTCTGCATGCATAGTAGTCGCTATTCCTCTATGTCCAATGCTCAACATCTCATAAAACACTTTAGCCACTTGAGGGTTACGAATCTCACCACACAATAACCTATCCGGCATTTTCCTTAACACTATCTCCATCAATCCAGCAAAAGTAATTGCTTTACTTGCGCGAGGACAGACCAAAGGCTCATAATTCTCCTGCTTAATAAATAGCTCATGCGTATCTTCAACAGAAATCACTCGTTCATGAACATCTATAAATTCAGAGAGCATACGTAGCAACGAAGTTTTACCACTTCCCATTTCCCCACCAATAAGAAAAATTGACTTTTTTTCCATATGCATTTTTAAATAATCAAGTATTTCCTGATTGAACATACTTCTTTCAAGCAAGCCAGCACTTGTCAAAGGAGTCTTAGAAGTCAATCGAATGGTCATTGCATGTCCACGCGGAGAGATAGATTTATGCGTACAGTTCGCCCTACTATGATCAGGAAAGGCTATGTCAACTACAGGTTGAGCTTCACCAAACTTGATATCGTTACCTAAAGTTTTAGTTAGCGAATGTATCAACCTAAATAGATGGTCTTCCGAGTCAAACTGTGCATTTGTTTTGATATTTTTCCCGCTTTGTCTCACAAATATTAAGTTGTAACGTACAACCATAATCTCTTCATTGCGACTATCTGCATATAGATCCAGGAGGGGGGCCATGTTATTCATCACCACCGACCAAAGTTGATCCCCTTCAGGTAATAGCCCAATAATAGAATCTCGCATCCCTGTCATAAGTAGTCCTCAATGAGTCCAAACTGGAAGAAATTGCGACCATGAATAGCACTAGCTTCAAATGTCGCATCTGTTTTTACCAAACTATTACCCTTGCTTTGGTAGTACGGCCAACGAGCTTGGAGAAAAAGTTTTTCATAGGTATCACGCATCACAGCATGCTGAAAGAGATAGATTACTCGCTGATAATGCCCCTTTTTAATATTTTGTAAATGAGATAAATAAGCGTTAAAAATCCATTTTGATGACTTACGTGTTACCTCAATTTCATAAGCATTCTTACCCACCAGCAAGTCTGGTATTTTGATATTTTTACCATAAAGATATTTTTTAGCATTTTTAACTTGTAGAGGCTCATCAAAGGCCGCAGCAACCCCTTGTACTCGCGATTCATGCAAGTAAGTTGAGTACGCCACATTGTAAATTCTTTTTGTATCGGTAGGTGGAAATAAGTACTCCGCTAATTTTGCACCATTACTACCCAACCTATATAACTTGCGTGGTAATATTTTTTGGTCAATAGCTTCAATGATTCGTTCTTTCTCTAGTTTACTAAAATAGTAGCCTTGTCCTAAGTGGTTTACTTTAAGTGCCTTTGACAGTGTAAATCGATCACTGAAACCAAACTGACAAAGCCACCACAACACCAATTGATTTTTTTCAGTATGGCGTGCACGCGTCATTAATTTTTCCATTTAGTCAGCTAATCCTTTTAGCTAGATATGAAAATAAGATACTACTAATTATCCTTAAAATATAATAAGTTAATAATAATATTATGTATTTATTTTATAATGATTTTCATATAGCATTCTATATAATCTATTAATAAAAAGCCATATAAAATAATTGTATACTTTTTAACCGTTTACTCGAGTAAACAAGGACTTTTCGAACATGGACTCGATCATAGATTTGCTTTTACAAGCATACTTTTACTATAGCCATTTCTTTATAGCTGGCTTTTTAAGTTTCATGATTATTTTTGGTTGGAGCAAAGTTCAAATTAGTCAAGATGACACGCTCTTAACTATAGGTTTAACCTATATACGTAGAGTGCTGTATGGAGGCGTACTTTCAATTGCTTTTGCCTTTCCACTAGTACTACATGGTGTTAGCTATGCATTCAATCAAAATACTCAAGTTGTTTTTAAAATATGGTTTTTAATCAAAGAAAGTCTCTTAAATCATGTACCATTAATTTTATTTTCAATTGTTTGCCCTTTGTTTATACGGCTACTATTTGTACGATTTATACACCCATACTTATCCAAGCTAAAACGCGATCTTGGAGTAAAACAAAGTGCAGATAAACAATCTGATATTAGAACTTTAGAGAACCGCTACAAAACAAAACAATTTGATCCACGGCAATACTACAAAGAAGGATATTTTTTCTTTGGAGTTGACCAAGATAGCCAACCTATCTACCTAACAGATGAAGAGTTTAAAAAGAATCAATTAAAAATTTTAGGCCCAACTCAAACAGGTAAAGGGGTAATACAAGGCTGTTTGATCGATCAGGCGATTCGTAAAGGCTATACCGTCTTTTTTATTGATAATAAGCCAGACGACTTTATTATCGATATAATGCGCGAATCCTGTGCTGCCAACGGTCGGGCGTCACCAATTATCATGGACTTAAATGGATACGGTCCAGGTAAATATGAACCTTTTTTATCAGGCTCAGATCTTGAAGCCTTAAGCCGAGTGAATTATCTATTTAACCTCAATCCTACAGGCACCAATGCCGATTTCTATAAAGGTGCTGAACGTAAGGAGATGATCCAACTTATTAAACGTGGTTTATGGGATAAACGTATCCGCTCACTTAAGCGAATTTTCCTTAGTATTGACCCTCATGCAGAATACTCAATTGACCCTAGCAAAGTACAAAACTCAATTAATTTATTAGATGAGTTGGAGTTCCTGCCTTCGCTTGGTGCTAGACAAGATCGTGGGTTTAGTATCGAGCGCAGTATCCGTGAAAACCGTGTTGTATATATCCGAGCTAGTATGAATAACCGACTGGTGCAGCGTATTGCAACTATTATGATGATGGACTTTGTACAAACAGCAATGCGAATTGGTAAGCAAGAAAAACACACTTACTTATGTATTGATGAAGCAAAGTTTGTAATCAGTGATGTTTTAGCAGATGGACTTGCCACTGTACTATCAAAAGGTGTAAATATTTCGATTGCTTACCAATCAATCAAAGATCTATTAAATTTACCAGACAAGACACTCAACGCTGAAGCGATTAAGTATGCCGTAGAAACAAACGCTAAAATTACCATGGTTTATCAAAATAACGAAAAAGAGACAAAAGAGTGGGCCGCTAATATGTCTGGAACACTTATTAAAACTATTAAAAAATCAGAACGAACTAAAACTAATTCAGCTGGGGCCGAAGTGTGGGAAGGCGAGTCTAGCTTGGGAAGTATAGAAGAAAACCTTATCACTGAAAACGATATTCAGTCATTTGAACCCCAAGTTGCAGGGTTATTCATACCAGGGAAACTATCTCGTATTCTATATACCGCATGGGTACCAGTCCAAGAACTAAGAGGCATGCCATTAAGACCCTCCTCACAACCTATGCAACCTATGCAACCTATGCAACC
>NZ_AUAF01000244.1 GCF_000428585.1 Zooshikella ganghwensis DSM 15267
ATTCGCAAAACTTAATATGTATAAAGATGTGAGTATGTGGAATGTACCTCGCATTGAACAACGGGTCCGCACGAAAGCAATGGAGGTGTTTTTGGATGATGCGGATGAACTGGCTCAGTGTATTGCAGAATTAGAAGAAGAAAATAGTTTAGATCGGGCCTCTTTATTACCCAAATTTAATAAAGCAGCATGGTATTTTGATATTACCATTTTTTCGCATGTACAGCGTTTACATGAAACCCATTTTTGCTGCGTTGCAAACCTGTGTGGTGATGCTGAGGGTAAAGGTATTAAGTTAGCGCATAAGCTGTATATTGAAGAATTTGGTGAGGATAACCTTGCCTCGTTATTTATAACCAATTACAGCGTCGCCTCAGTAAATGAGCTAAATAATGCATCAGGTAGTGCTGACGATATTAAGACTATTCTGTCTTCTGCCAAAGACGTTGCTGAATTAAAATCCCGACTTAAATTAGATCAATTTCCAGAGTTAACAGAACATATTGAATTACGTGGTAGTTTAATTGCAGCGCTTACACCAGCCTATGTTGAAGAAGTGACAAGGACGTTTGATCAGGTACGTAATGTCGATACGGTTGAACGCGCACGCAGAATTATTCGTCATACGGGTGTCGGTTTTGACATGCTATTGGTTAATGCCGCGGTGAACGATAACATAATGATTCGTTTACCCGATACGGCTGCTGCCAATCAATTTGAGCGTGCACTTAATGAATTGGCTAATGAACAAAATGTCGTTCGCACCTTACGCAAGCAACGTAATAAGATTCGTAAACAGATCAAGCAAGCACTGAAACGGCGTGATCACACTATCGTTAAAGCTCTCGAAAATGAGCTAGAGGGCATAAAACAAGCCTCAGTTAAAAAATGGCAAGCGATACAAGATGCCAAAGCAACCATTCGTTCTTATGCCTCACCTACTGGTGTAAGTGAGGGGATGAGCGGCTTTAAAATTGATGGTTTAGGTCAAGGTGAAATAAATACCCTACACAAACATATTGAAGGTTTTCGTAGTGGTATGCTGGGTAATCATGGACAGGGACATTCCTGGGGAAGTGCTTGGAATGGTACTAAAAGCATCATGTTACCCACGTTTTTAGCGATTACCAATATTCTGAATGCATTTTCGACGCTGGAAGAAACTGCGTATAAAGCAGAGAGAAATAATCTTGACTTTGCTGAAGCCGCTGCAGATGTTATAGGTGCATTTACGGCGACAGCTTCAGTTGGTATAGAGCTTTGGCGACATAGCATTGAAGATGGTATTGAAAATGGAAACCCTTTTCTAGTCAATAGACTGGGCAAAGTTATCATTATTTCTACTTTAGGCATGAGTTTTTTCGATGGAATTGGTGCTGTAGCAGACAATGTAAAAAAGGTTAAAGAAGTAGGTGAAGCTCTAGACGATGATGACTATGTTGCTGCCGCTGGAAATGCTACCTCAATGCTGGGAAATACACTGGTTTTTGTTGGAAACCTACGACAAGGTGTTTATGCATTTAAAGCATTGAGGTTTGCTCGTTTGCATGGTATGAACTACGGTGCAGCACTTGCGCGCTTTGCTGCTCCTATCGCTAGTGCGTTACCTTGGTTGTTGATGGGGGGTGTGTTGATTTTGGTTGGCGAAGCCATTTATGAAATTTATAAATCGCCTCCTATTATGGTATGGGTTGAACGTTGTTATTGGGGTAGAAATACGCAAGGCTGGGTTCACCAAGAAGAGCAGCAACAGTTAGCAGATGCCATTATGCGCCCACGTATTGAAGCTCAATATTATGTTGATGGCTATGTAAAAAATAAAAAATACGATCAGCATCCTGAGTCAACTCTAACTCATAAAATGGTGGATTTAACGATATCGATTCCAGGGATTAAACGTAGCAGTTTTGTAGTACCTGAACAGTCCATACCTTCACAGCTGTGGGAATCCCCACTACAAATTGGTATTGCTGCAATTAATTACTATCAAGAGCAAGATATTACTTTTTATATGTTGAATACGGCCTCTGCTGAATTTAATAATAATATGTTGCAGCTTAAATTATTTGTTTCGAGGGAGGCATTAAGAAGTGCAACCAGTTTAAGCTTTAAGTTAATTTCCAGGCCTGATATGGCTTATAAAGCGGTACAACAAGATAAAAACTATGTTCGGTATACCGTTAAACTGGATGAGTTTCAATATGAGGATGATGATAAGCCTGGTATGGTACCAGCCCTTGAAGATAATGATACATTGCCAGGAGAACAGAGTATGAAGCTGTTTTCAGTCAACGATGCCTGGTTAAATTATGCGGTAGATGGTGATCAAAATGTATAAGTTTTCTGATATCGAACAAAGTGATGGAGTAACCTCACTGATATTGTCACCACTTCCAATATGGACGGGTTATAAAGCATCAGACCCTTTAAAAGTACTCACAAGAAAAAATGATGTTTATATCGATATTGGAAGTGGAAACGCTAAGGAAGCTTTTGAAGTGCTTTACTGTGGCTTATTTTTAAGTGGTTTAGGTTGTCTTCTAGTATTTTTATTGTTTGAAATTATTTCACCACCTATCACCCGGTCTGCAAATTGGGGGCTTCTTCTAATTCTTGGAGGTGCTTGGCTTTCTATTGTATTATTTTTTGTTTTTTACGTGATTTACTCTCAAATTAAGCATGGAAAAGAAAACATGCAGATTCGCTTTAATCGACAACGCCGTGAAGTAGCATGGGTGGATGATAAAAAAAAGCTTCATTTTATTCCATGGGAATCAATGAAAGCATGGGTGAGCAGTGCAAGTACTATAGGTGATAGTGTCGCTTACCGGACTGCTATGCTTGGTATTGGCCCTCCTGCTTCAGATGATCCTCATGGGTTTTTAGGTGTTTGGCGCATGCCATGTGGTGTAGAAGTTTCAGGTATTATGCAATGGGAGTGTATTCGATCATATATGGAGCAAGGGGTAGAGTGTATACCTAGTGTGGACATTACTCAACGAGACCCTAAGTTACATTATCAAAAACGAAAAAAACTTCGCCGACAAGGTGAGTGGGGTGCATGGATAAAACAAGTGATAGTAGATTTATTTATGGGACGTTTTTGGGCATTTAAGTACGCAAGTCTTGTTGAGTATCTTGAATCGGTTGACATCTTTCCTGAAGCCGTTGAGTGGTCTAAACCTTTACCAAAAGAACATTGGGCTAAGCCTTCAGCAGAATTGATTGAACTAGAAAAAAAATGGAGACAACGTTACAAACGTCGTGAAAAGTTTTTTGATATGGATCGTCGAATTGCTGAGGCAAAAGCTGAAGGGCGATATTATACGCCAGTTAATGAGTAGTGCGTTGGTAGTCAACTATTGTGTGTAGATGCTGAAACAGGGTCATTTATTTCACTCATGTCAGAAAGCCTTCCCTGGCTTCTGACATTACCGGTGCTCCTGGCACCTGCTTCATAAACAACCCTGCCCCAGCATATAACCATGGTGCTAATTTTAATCAGAGTGGTTGTATGCTTTTAAAAGCTTGAATTTACTTATGAAGGTGTTTTTGCCGCTAAGTTGAACAGGTTAGCAGACTGTCTATGGCATGGATGCCATAGTCAAGCGTATAGGGATATATTAACAGCGGGTCTGCATTGCTGTTCTGCTTATAAGGCACTAGCCATTATTGTGATTAAAACTTTTACAGTATGAAAAAATATAAGTTCTCAGATGTTGAGCAAAGTGATGATGTTACTTCACTGATACTGTCACCACTTCCAATATGGACGGGTTATAAAGCATCAGACCCTTTAAAAGTACTTACAAGAAAAAATGAAGTGTATATCGATATCGGAAGTGGTAATGCTAAAGCTGCATTTGAGCTTTTATATGGTGGCCAGTCAATAGCTTCTATCATCTTATTGCTGTCTTATTTATTTTTAAATGTATTTATTTACGGGCGATTTAGTCATTCTACAGTTATTTTAATACTTCTGTGTTGTTGGCTATTTATAATTTTATTATGCTTATCATTTATTGTTATTTCTCATATACAACATGGCAAAGAGAACATGCAGACTCGTTTTAATCGACAGCGGCGAGAGGTGGTGTGGGTTGATGATAAAAAACAGCTACATTTTGTACCTTGGGAGTCGTTTAAAGCTTGGGTGAGTACTGCAAGTACAATAGGAGATAGTATCGCGTATCGGAGTTCGCTATTTGGTATGGGACCACCTGCTCCCGATGATCCGCATGGGTTTTTAGGCGTTTGGAGAATGCCATGTGGTACTGAGCTAGCTGGAATTATGCAATGGGAGTGTATTCGTTCATTTATGGAGTTAGGCCCTGATCATATCCCTGATGTTGATATGACTCAGCGAGATGCAACCTTGCACTATCTCGACTTTGGCCATTTAACTTAAGCAAGCATGCTTAAATAATGAGCAGAATTTGATTTTTTTGGTAGAAAACAAGCAGAATAACTGGAGTTCAAGTGGCAATGAC
>NZ_AUAF01000245.1 GCF_000428585.1 Zooshikella ganghwensis DSM 15267
TTTCCTGGAGGTGGTTGTGATGGTTTGGAAAGCGCTATCAGAGATCTAAAGAAGACAATTAAATGGAGAAAAGGTGATTTAAATCCAGCAGAAAAAGGCACAAGAAACTACGTTAATCATGTAAAAAGGATAAAAATTCTTCAGCAAAGGCTTGATTTATTGAAGCGAGAAGCTAAAAACATGGGCTGCAATCCTGACTGTGAATAGGATAAATGATGATAATAGATCAAGATGTAATATGGCTTGATGGTTACTTAAAAGGCTTAAGTGCTATAAGCAAATATAGTTTGTTTAATGCTTTACTTATTGAGCTTCCAAGTAGTGATGCTATTTCATCCTATATGAATTATATCAATGACTCTTCTGATGAAGTGCTTCAAGACATTGATTTACCAGTATTAAGCTTAGAAGAGAGTCATAACCAACTTCCCTGGATGAAGGTAGTAGAGGCTAATATTACCAAAGCTTTATCTTTTATAGATAAGGATTTACTACAAAAGTCTATTTCTCAAGTCTTAGATATACTAGAGTCTAACATTCTTGAAAATGGTTTAGAAAATGTTAAGTTATATAAGGCTAAGATGGGAGAGTATATTGGTGATTATTTATTTTTTAAGATAAAAAATAATAATTATTTAGTAGTTAGCTTTCTTCATGACTTAGTGGAAATAAATTAACAGAGCCTAGAGTAGGCGATTAAGCCAGCTTTATAGCTGGCTTTTTAGTAAGAACCTTAGCCCTTCAATATATAAGTAAATGAGTAATTGAAGTTTTACTTATTTACTCACATACTTCTTTACCCATTGGAGAACTAAATCGTTAATGGATTTATCCTCAAGTGCTGCTTTAACTTTCAAGTCTTTGTAAAGGGAGTGTGGAATATTGGCATTAAGCCTAACAGTTCTTTCCTTAATCACTTCCTGAAGAGCTTTTTCTTTTGCTGTTGTTTTACGGGTTGATACTTTAGCTCTTAAGGTCATTCAATAACTCCTTTACTTCATTTTTTATTAAGTTAACTTCTTGAGCGGCTGCACTTTTGGGTTCAACAAAAACGGTTTGTCCCTCACTTGCTGTGGTTGGGTATGCTACACGCTGTGTGGTTGAAGAGTGCATAATGGGTAGTTCATAACCTTCAAGGGCTTCTTGTACTTCACGACCTAGCTTTGTGTTCTTGATTGCTCTACTAATAATAAAAGCTGCAAGAGGTTTACCATTCGTCACATCTTGTCGAGCTTTGATGATATCGACCAGGTCTGCTGCGGCCCATACATCATAAGGTGAAGGCTGGCAGGGGATAACAACTAAGTCTGATGCTTTAACCGCCGCTCCTGAAAGCTTTGCTATTTGCGGTGCACCATCAATAATTACCCAGTCATAGCCTGCTTTTATAGCTTGTAAGTCCTTAGGAAGGGTTTCACGATCTAAGCCAACAACAGGCACAATTTCTCCCTCGTTGGCTTCATTCCAATCACGAGCACTACCTTGAGGGTCAGAATCAACAAGTAGCACTTTTCCACCTTCTAATTTCAAAGCATGTGCAAGATTAACTGCAATAGTTGTTTTTCCTGCGCCACCTTTTTGATTGAGTATTGAAATGACAGGCATATCTCAAACCCTCAATTAAGTAAATGAGTAAATGAGAGTATAGCTGTTTTGACAACTAGTCTAGTAAAATTCACTTACTTATATACTCACCAATGCCCCATATTAAAAAGCCAGCTTAAAGCTGGCTATAAATTAAAATTTAAGTTTCCAAGTCATTTTAAGTATCATTCAACCGGATTAGACAAATCCATTGGAAAGTGTTTTGCCTCATAAGCTTCTATGAGTGTCACCATCAAATCTAGCTTTTCACCTTCAGGTGTACATGGACCAGCCGTCATCAGGCTATCAACTTCTTTTAATACCGCTTGGTAGTCGGCGTCAGTTTTAATTGGTTTTATGTTCATAGTGATACCTCAGCCAACTAAATAGTTTGTGCGTCAATCTTGTCATATTGAGAATACGTACAGAAAAACCTAATATAAACAACTCGATAAGCATAGTATGATCCATACTACAACCCGACTATTAAGATACTTGGTTTGACGTTTTTCAATGGTCACGTCGCGTTCCTGACAAACCGCTTCAACCGCTGCTTTGCTTCCATCGAGGGTGATTTTCTCCGGAAAGCCATTAGCCCTGATCGCCTTGTTGAGAAAGCGTATAGCGACGAGTCAAACTTTGCGATAGAACCTTAATTCCTACCTACAAATTCTCAAGACTAACCTCTATTTCGTTTTGATGTATTCTAGCCTTAACAATTTCCGCAAGCTCAATATCTTCTAACATTTCTGCTACTGCTGAAGAACTGTGTGCCTTTGCTATATTCTCTAGCGCCATGAGAATCACGCGGGGATCACCACTATCCAAAGCTTCCCGTAAATATTCAACGGCAACATCAATATATTGCAACTGCTGGTTATGGGTCTTTCTAATTTTGCTTTCATATTTCAATGTGTCTATCTCAACCAGGCACCACAAGCCGTTTTGACAGTTCTCATCATCTAGATATTCTTCTACTTCTGCAGCTTTTGGTATTAGCCGACCTTCTTCAAATAAGCAGTTAAAGTGTGTAGCAAATGCACTTTTAGCGTCTTCTATACATTTTTTGATGGTCTCTCCAGCAAAAAAAAGACCTGTAACTCCTGGAGCAAAACCACTGGCGGAACCGTCTTTATCTTTATGGACATATATTGGATACAATACCTTTTATGCTCCTACATTTTCTGTATTTTTTTCATCATTGTTAATGTTCCAGTTCAGGGTACCAACTTTTACAAAGATTTAAAGGTTAAAGCAGCTCTTGAAGAGAAGCCTATTAATGATTTGGTAGTACAGTGAGTAAAGAAGTATGTGAGTAAATGAGCGAGTATATACATAGTTGAAGTTAGTGCGTAATTCCTAGTATTCTACAGCAAGCGAAGCAAAGTGGTTTAAATAGTTGCGATTGGTGCGTAATTCCTAGTGCTCTACAATTCACCAAGCCCCACGGAACAGGCCCAATTAGTTGCGGTTGGTGCGTAATTCCTAGTGCTCTACAATCACTTTAAGGTTGTTTGATTCTGACACTCCCCGCCCTATCGGGCGAGGGTTCTTAGATTGCTCTAAAAACCTTCCTGCTTCAGCACGCTTTCCCTAGATTCCAGCTAAGCCAGAATCCCCGTTCCAGTCGCTCCACAGGCTAACCCCGCTAGTCCAGCGGTTTTGATATTCATTGCTGCGGCTATATCTCTATCCCAGTGACTTGAGCACTCGGGACAATCCCATTCTCGGACTGACAGTGGCAGCGATTCATTAATATATCCGCAACCAGGGCAACGCTTGGAGCTGGGAAAAAATCGGTCTATGACAGCCACTGTACGTCCAGCCCATTTAGCTTTGTACTCCAGTTGCCGGACAAATTCTCCCCAATTAGCATCAGCAATATGCTTGGCTAGCTTTGGATTTTTAATCATGTTTTTCACTGCGAGGTCTTCAACGCAAATCACTTGGTTTTCGTTAATTAATTTACGGGATGCTTTGTGACTGGCATCCATTCGGCAATCCGCTATTTTTGCATGAAGGCGAGCTACTTTGCGCTTTGCTTTAGCGCGGTTTTTGCTGCCTTTTTGCTTCTTAGCTAGTTTTCGCTGAAGGTGGGCGAGCTTATGCTCGTAGCGTTTGGTGAACTTTGGATTACCGGATTTTTCACCCTCGGAGGTGATAAACAAATCTTTTAAACCTAAATCAATACCCACCATTTTGGCAGTGATAGGCATTGGTTTGGGTTCAAATTCGCATAGCATGGAGACAAAGTATCGGCCTGCATAGTCCTTACTGATTGTGATACTGGAAGGCTCAGACGGTAGTTCACGGCTCCAGCGGATAGCTAATGGCTCTCTGCTTTTAGCAATAAAAAGCTGTCCATCTCTATAATTAAATGCCGCTTTGGTTAAACGAATACTTTGTCTTGCATTTTTCTTTTTAAATTTTGGGTATTTTGCTCTACCAGCCCAAAAGTTTTTAAAAGCTTCTTGTTGGTCTCGGAGGCATTGTTGCAGGATAACGCTGGATATTTCTCCCAACCATGGAAATTCTTTTTTCAGTGGCACTAGGCGTTTTTCTGCATCTGCATGACTAATACTTTCGCCATTTTTATAATAGGCATCGGTACGGTGCCTAAGCGTATTGTTATAAACAAAACGAGCGCAACCAAACGACTTTGCAAGCAATTCAGCTTGTTCAGTGGTTGGATAGAAACGTTCTTTGTAGGCTCGTTTAGTCGTCATATGACGTATTTTACAGAAATAATATAATTCTTTAAATAGATAAATCTGCGGTTATACCTGCCTCACGACAGGGCGCTTATATCCCCGCCCGCATTGGGCGAGGCTTTACGCGCATATTTGGTAAAGATAAGTTGCGGTTGGTGCGTAATTCCTAGTGCTCTACAAT
>NZ_AUAF01000246.1 GCF_000428585.1 Zooshikella ganghwensis DSM 15267
GCCCGGCTATACCAACGGCTAAAACGTTTTTCACTCATATCACTGTAACGGTTCATATTTCTATAGGTTGCCTTGCCTTGAAATACGATTAATGTCGTCAACAATGCGGCTATAAATGTGCGTTGAGGTTTATTAACGTTGGACATTGAGCGTAAAACCGTTTTTACTATGCTTTCCAAAGATAGATTCCTGTGACAATACGACGTTGATAACCGCATTCTCGCAGTTTCTATCTTTGGTACAACCTACGACTCTCAGCCAAAAAGTGTCCACAGTATTGTAAATTAAACCCAAAGTAATCTTTAATAGGATCACCAAGCTTAAAAGCGTCAGTTATTAAGTTAACATCTATGTTTTCAATCTTAACCAAGTACGAAAGCGTCAAATCAGTTGAAACTAAAAGGTCAATTCTACCCATTAATAGTTTTTTAACATTATACTCTGTAGTAGCATCACTGAATATTTGAACATTCAACTTAAAATCTCTAGAAAGCAAGTAACTTTCTGATGCGTAGCCTCTTACAGTGCCTATCCTGAATTGTTTTGCATCTGATAAATCTTCTATTAAAATATCATCTCTACTAGCAAGCCGATAAAGCTTTATTTGTGTGTTATAAAGAGGTCCAACCCATTTAAAAAATGGCTCTCGTTCAGGTATCCTCGATATCGCCATAATGAAGGTATTTGGTTTGGAAAGTGTGTACTTATAAGCCCGTTTCCAAGGAATTACTCTATATTCAATCACCAGGCCTGTTTCTTGAGAAACAGCCTCTATAACATCTATTGAAATACCTTTAAGATTACCCTTATCCAAATATTGAAAAGGTGGAAAAATAGACGCTACTGCTATTATTGAATCATCTTTAACTTCACCATAAGCTTTCTCTATCATCAAAGAGATACTTGATAGCATGAAGTATAACAAGATGCTATTAGCATTCATTAAGGCATGTCCTTTCCTCATAAGATAATCATGATTCAAAATACCCATGCTTTTTATTTTAGCAGTCAACCAGATGATATAATGCCATGCCTGTTCGGAACGCATACTTCTAACACAGTTTATGTTGGAGCATCCAACAGCCTTTATTATGGATATAAAGTAACTTGCTAATAGCTAAAGAACCCAGTATAAGAACAAGAAACAAATACTATAGGAGACAGTTTTGGTAGGACCAAGCCCAGACGATAAAGAGCCAATGAAGGGATTCCCCCAAGTCGGTTTTCTAAAAAATTTTATTAGTCGAGAAAATATTATTGTCGGCGATTATACCTATTATGATGATCCAGAAGGTCCAGAGCGATTTGAAAATAATGTTCTATACCATTTTCCTTTTATCGGCGATAAATTAATCATTGGTAAATTCTGTGCTATCGCAAAAGATGTTAAGTTCATCATGAATGGCGCAAATCATAAGATATCAGGATTCTCCACCTACCCTTTCCAAATTTTTGGACAAGGCTGGGAAAAGGTGATGCCTAGGCCTGGAGAGCTTCCATTTAAAGGTGATACTATAGTTGGCAATGACGTATGGATTGGCTATGACTCTACAATCATGCCTGGTGTCACGATTGGTAATGGTGCCATCATTGCGAGTAAGTCAGTTGTCACCAAAAATGTGCCTGACTACTGTATTGTTGGAGGAAATCCTGCACAAATAGTCAAATACCGTTTCGATCAGACAACCATTGTCCAGCTGCTAAAAATTGCGTGGTGGAACTGACCTGCAGATAAAATTACACAACATTTAACATCTATTGTCGACTGTAACTTAGATATGCTAAAAAATGCCTACATTGATTAGTACTTTAAAACCCTTCGTACTGTTGGGTACAACCTGTGAAATAAAATAACTATGATTAAGCCCTATAAATCATCAGATATTGATTCGATACTCAATATCTGGCTTGATGCATCTATCGAATCCCATAGTTTTATTGATCGCTCTTTTTGGGAGTCCAAAATGAGTGATATGCGTGACATATATATTCCGCAATCTGAAACTTACATCTATACCTCAGCAGATGAAACAGTTGGCTTCATCTCCCTATATGAAAATACTTTGGCAGCCCTGTTTGTTTCACCAAAGCACCAAGGAAACGGGTTTGGAACTAAGCTACTTGATAAAGCAAAATCACTGCGTAACAGTTTACAGTTAGCGGTATATAAGGATAATCTCAAAAGTATTGCTTTTTATACTCACAGTCACTTTCAATATTCATATGAGCAAACAGATACTCATACAGGTTTTCCAGAAGTTATTATGTCGTGGCAAAAGCAATAAACTTACAAATCAATATACTCATTCCTGCAATACGAGTGGCCCATGCACAAAGCATGGACCACTAACCGCTACAGCCACCCCTTCCGTTTAAAGTACCAATAAGGTGCAATACCAGAAAGAATCATTAACCCTATTGCCCAAGGATACCCCAATAACCACTTGAGCTCAGGCATATATTCAAAGTTCATACCGTAAATACTGGCAATCATCGTTGGGGGTAAAAATACGACTGCAGCGATAGAAAATGTTTTAATAATCTGGTTTTGTTCGATATTAATAAACCCTTGTGTAGAGTCCATTAAAAAATTTATTTTATCAAATAAAAAAGATGTATGAGACATCAAGGTTTCGACGTCATGCATTATTTCCCAGCAACGTTGCTGCAATTCAGGGTATTGACGTAAGTGACGCTGTAAAAATGAAATCGAACGCTGTGTATCCATCAGACATAAGCGTATTTTACCATTACTGTCTTCTAACTTGGCTAACTTATCAATCGCATCTTCAAGGTCAGCATCATTGTCTTCCAGCACTAAATGACTAACTGCTTCCAAGTCATTGTGAATATCTTCCAACGCATCAGCCAAGTGCTCTACTTTTTGCTCAAATAACGAAATCATTACTGACTGATGAGATTCTTCCTCAACTGGAGTACGACGAGCACGCATACGAAACAAACGAAAATCTGCAAGTTCTTCATCTCGCACAGTGATCAAACGGTTAGCCTGTAATATAAACGCTACAGCAGCGGTCTTATGGCGCCCCTCAGTCTGAGTTAAAAATAATGAGTGAACATGGATACCAGCCGCATCAACGAAATAGCGCGCAGATGCTTCAATTTCTTCAACCTCATCCGACTCCGGTAACTCTGTACGTAATAACTGTTCAAGCTGTAAACGCTCCTGCTCCTCAGGTTCCTGTGCATCAATCCAACAAGCTTTTGTTAACAGCTCTTCACTAGAAAACTGCTCAACATCCATTTCCTTAATTCTGGTACGGCTAAATTCGAACCACCTTAACATGAAGATAACCTCCCTAAACAAACTAAACATACAGCAAGATACAGAATGTTATTACGATAGCTACCTTCGTAATCGGTATTGACCAATCTTGCGTATAAAATGATTCGTGTTGAGTATATGTTATACTCACTGGCACATGACAAAGATATCAGCACAGACCGCAATAATAGCCTGATAAAACAAACAACACTGTAAGCATTTTTGTAGTAACCAGATACAGCCTATGAAATCAAAAGCTCATCCAGACAAAATCATAACGATCAATAATCTCATTACTGCTGTCGAGGCAGGTGCTAATATTAAATATTTATTTTTTTGGGGACATCAAAAACCAGATTCTGGGGTCAATAAGAGCTGCCTTAGTCAGTGGTACCAGGCATCCTTTAGTATTGATGGTGTGCTCTACCACACAGCAGAGCACTATATGATGGCAGAAAAAGCCAAGTCATTTAATGACCAAAGGCTGTATAAAAAAATTATCACCACAAGCCACCCAAGTGAAGCAAAACGCTTAGGACGCGAAATTATTGGCTTTGATGAAAGAGTTTGGTGCGCAAATCGTTTTGATATTGTCGTAAAGGGAAATTTAGCAAAATTCAGCCAAAACCCGACACTACAGGACTATTTATTAGGTACCCAGCAACGTGTTCTTGTTGAAGCAAGCCCGGTCGACCGGATTTGGGGTATTGGTTTAGCCGCTGATCACGCTGATGCGACCAATCCCGCCAAATGGAAAGGTGAAAACCTACTCGGTTTTGCCCTCATGCTTGTACGACAGAATTTACTAAAACAGTCGGGTACCTCTAAAAATGTTACCAAAATTTCAATATTTTTAGGAAAGATCTTAAATTATAGAAGGTAAATACGATTGTTTATTATTTGACACCAAAATTCACGTTTTATGGGCTCTACAGTGCTAACTACTATCTTACAAAAAGAGATAGTTCTTCCTTTTTTCAAATTGCAGGCGCACTTTTCCTACTTAATGTCACGAACCGCCTCATGTTATAAACTATATTCATCATACCTACTTTCAACTGATTACGTGCAAAGCCTATCACTCGTGAATAAAGTCCACCTTGCTCATT
>NZ_AUAF01000247.1 GCF_000428585.1 Zooshikella ganghwensis DSM 15267
CTGCTCTTTATATAAGCTGCTACTGATTTATATTCTGGTGCCCTTAGTGCTCTGGCCCCACCGCAGAATACTCAACCCCCTCGAAAAAACTTCCGGTAACTTCTGTTATCGGCTATTTTTGGGCTACAGCAGTAGTATACTATCAAAAATGGTAATACGTATTACTAAGTTAGAAAATTCTAATGTAGTGAAAAATGACGCCAAATTGGCTACAGGCCAACAGTAGCAATGCTTTGGGCGTGCAGGCGCAGGACCTACTTGGGATTTTTAGAGCGTGATAGGAAGAGGAGCAAGGGAAACACCCTTGCTCAGAGTAGAAAGGGTTTAAATGTCACAAAGACCAAACGCCATAAGCTCTTCAGCTTTTTGGTAAAAGATATGTGAGTAATGGAGCTTACTTATCCAGTTTATAGGCATGTTGTATTCACCATAGTAAGCCCCTGCAATTTGCCCATACACAGCGCCTATAGTGTCAGCATCTCCTGCTAAGTTAACCGCTAATAATGCCCCATCCGTGAAACTATCAGAGTTATTGAAGGCCCATAATGCAGCTTCTAGCGTATCAACGACATACCCTGACGACTTAATTTCATCACGCGCTTTTTGTTTATATGAGCCATTTGCTATGTCGAGAATGCGATCAGAAAGAGGGTAATGCTTCCAAATACCAGCAGTAGGCTCATATAGGTTACTCAGAAGCAGGTTTTTATCTTGCCCCATCAGCGCTCCTTGCAATAGGGCCGCTAAGTAATAACAAGCATCAATGGCTTCTTGGGCACCATGTGTCGTTTTTGAGCTTTCTCCTGCAAACTTGATAGCCATTGCGGGGGAAGAGCAGTAAAACATAACGATTGGTGCAAGCCGCATTATTGAGCCATTACCAGCACTATGAGGGTGTGTAGAGCCTGAGATGGGATTGCCACTTCTTTGATAGTTTTGTAATGCATCAATAACAGTGTTACCAATATCAAAGCACTTACCGTTTACACTCAGGGCACCGTGTTGCCACCAAAGTGTATATAGGTCCATTTGATCTTTTGCATCATGGCATTGTTTTCGAAGCAAGCTATAAGCTAAACACAGCGCCATACTTGTATCATCAGTCCACTGACCCGCTTCCAAGTTAAAAGGACCTTGTCCAATAATATCAATTACAGAAGACTCATCTCGTTGTTTGAACTCGAGCGTTGTACCTAAGGCGTCGCCTACTGCAAGCCCTAATAGACATCCGCGAAATCTAGATGCAAAGTCACTGGCATTTTTTCCTACTGAGTTCAGATAGGATTTAATTTCTGCTTCATTTTTTAGTTTTTTACGAAAATTCAAATATTTAGAAAGCCATTGAGTTTGTACTCGACTTTCTTCAGAAAACTTATTTGAAATAGGCGTTAACTTAAGCGATTCAGGTATTGAATTAACCTGATCTTTGAAACGCTTAAATTCATCTTGAGTGTCTTTGTCTAAATCATCAAATCTCATAATTAGTCTTGTTCAATTAAATCAATTTCCCAGGTTCCATTAGGTGACCGGGTTTTATTTACTACATCAAACTTTGTTCCTGGCTTAAACAGTACTTCCTTTTCATTGGGGTAATGCGAAACATCAGAGATTGATACACCTGTCTTAGATTTGATGTTCATATGTACATTGCCAGGAAACGAAGCATTTGGGTTCATGGAAGTACTCAAAAAGGCCTTATCTGCGAAAGTCCCACCCTCTTTGAACAATTCGTGAACTGTTTTTTCATCCAGAGTTAAGCCACGCCTTACAATCCCTTTATAGGCTCTGCCAGGTTGCTGAGCAAGTTTTTCTAATGCCCTGGTGGCTGCATCATTAACAGGTTCCCATTTAACTTTGTTCTCTGGATTCCAGCCTCTTAAACCACTATTAATCTCTGGATAGAAGTTTGCAGTATAAGCACGTAAGGCTAATAATTCATGCTGCTCAAGTACATCTAAATCAGGTATAGATTTGTGAAGTCTAGCGGTTTCCTCTATAAACTCATCACCAAGCCCCAGCTTGGGTAACTCTTTACCAAGCAAGCTATTAATATCTGCAGCTTCTTTTAAGAGTTCGCTGTTCGGCTTTTTAAGCTCAAATTCTGCAGTTTCTCCTTTTTTAACTGACTTCTTTTTCCATGTGGCTTTCGCTTTTAGCTTCTTCGCAAGCTTAGACAGTAATGAGCCAAGTTTGCTGAATTTATTGAGGTGTTGTAATTTACTTCCAGCGGCTATTGCTGCGCCAGCACCTAACGTGAGTGCGGTGATGATGATATCAAAGGCGATATCGGTGGCGACTATTGCCACTCCCTCAGTAATTTCTTGGCTATGCTGGGCACTAATATAATCCTCAGCAAACTTTAATAGCATGTCCTGAGTTTCTTGGTCTTCCCAAATGAAATTGGCTAATGCTTTGGCCTCTGCTAACTGCTCCTTAGTAATTGTTCTAGGGTCAAAGCCCAGTACATCAATAAACTCTTTAAGGTGTCTATCGTTATATGCTTTTGAGAAGTTTGCTAAGTAGCTGCCATCTTCGCTGTACTTCCATGCATCCCAAGCGGCTTGCAATCCATTGTTAAGTGAGACAATGGGGTTGGTTGCTAAAATGGCAATATCACTCAGCTCTTTTAAGCCTGTGATTATTCCATAAATCGATTTTCCAGCACCTCGTGCTTTTGCAAGCTCATACTCCAGTGCTCGACCAAAAATCCCTTTCTCTTTAAGTCGGGCTTCAATCGCAGCCGCTTCCTGTATTTCCTTTTGAATTACCCCGTCTAAAACACTTTTGATTTCTTGGCGAGTGCTCAGAATGTCATTTTCAGTTACTTCCTCACCAATGGCGACACTGGATAACCCTGAAGGAATATTGCTTTCAGTTGCACAGCCTTGATCGTTTAATGTCCCTGTACGTGAGGTGCCATCAGGTAGTTCAATTATGTATTGAAGTCCTTTGGCTGGGCTTCCATCGGCATCAGTACAGGTAATTTGTATTGCATCAATATTGAACGAACTTAAGTAAATGACAGGAATTTTGTTGGCGCGGTTACGATCCAGGTATCGATCAGATGATACTCGTTTATTACCCTGGGCAGGCAGTGCTTCTTTATTTTGATTCTGCAAAGCTGGTGCAATAGGTCCAACGGGACCTTCACTTACATCAAAGCTTTTGCTTTGTTCATAAACAGCGACATCATCAATAGCTGTTGAACGTTTATTTAACTCTTCAGGACTTCTTTCAAACTGGTCAATATCATCCCAACTCAGTTGTTGAGGGCTAAACAGTATTTTTACGCCGTTTTCGCCTTGTTGTACTTCACCATTAAGTTTGTAGGGTATCCAGATAGTGTCGTAGGCTGTACCCAATGCCTTGCGTTCATTGGGGTTAGTTAATCCTAAACGGCTTTGACGAGCATTACGACTAAATGCCACATGTGTGTCCCGGTAAGTTTGGTTTTTAGTCACTTCAAGTTCACGCCAAAGTTTTCCTTGCCAAAATACATAGAGCCATCCCCCTTCCTGGAGGACGTCTGCTTCAGGACGAACTTTGTTTTGAGTTATGTACGTCAAGGGTTTAACGGGAATAATAATCGTATCCCAGGGGGCTTTTTCAGCTTCCTTGGATACCGGCTGAATTTGGTCAATGAGGGGTAAGTAAAGCGTCTGTTCTCCTTTGCCATGCATGGCAATACGAATGCCTAGCTCCCGAGGGATATTCTGGAGGTTATTAAATTCCACTAGGCTCCGATAGCGCGCTTCATCCTTAAAATGGGTGGCTGCAGGTTTTAGATCGAGTCCTTGCTCGCTCTCTTTGTTGGCAGCTAAATACAGTCGTTGTGAGCCATTGTGCTGAATCCCTGCCACCTCAACCACAATTTTATAATTCACATCAGGTGATGTATCTGGCTCAGGTACGGGAGGTACAACACGGTCCAAGATCGGTGGAGTTTTCTCTCGTATCACATAAGGTAACAGCGTCCTACCTTCGTCGATTTGCTCTAAGCTTCTGACATCATCCCATACAGATGTACCTAATTCAGGATCGCCATAGATCGACATGGTTTCATCTGCTTCCCAATAGCGATCTTGGGTAATATCGTAAGAACGATCCTCCTTCATTCGCTCGCTGAAAGGGCGAATATCAACTGGCTTAAAGCGCATACAGCCTGTCCCATTTTAACCTTGTACAGAGGTATGCATTTTAAAGCGATTAAGAAAAGGCTGATAAATAGGGTTCACAAATCTTAGTGTTGATCTGTTTGTGATTAT
>NZ_AUAF01000248.1 GCF_000428585.1 Zooshikella ganghwensis DSM 15267
TTCAATGTGGTCGCTAAACGCTATGAATATGGCAGTATCATCGTGACCAGCAACTTACCCTTCTCGCAATGGTCAGGAGCCTTTGCCAATGACCAAACACTCACTGCAGCCCTTTTAGATCGTCTTTTACATCACGCACATATAGTTCAAATTAGCGGCCATAGTTACCGATTAAGGGGAAAAAAGATGGCTGGTATTACACCTGAAATGAATACCAACGTAACAATAACCAATTAACGAAACCAAACGTAGGGTGGGTCAGTTTTAAATTTCTGGATTACCAGAAAAGTGGGTCAAAATTCAATTGCTGTTGACAGTCCTTAAAGGCATTACTATTTAACAACTGTAGGGGAATATCCCCATAAATACGGGCTTTGCTGTGGCTGTTATTTTGGTTATTGGGGTAGGTTTCCCGCATTTTGGTATGTTGGGTATGGTAATCGCCTTTAATCAACATAAAGCGATGACGTAAGCCTAACTTTTTAACACGCCGATAAAACTGGTAAGCGTTATCGGTTACACCTTCCTCACCACCGGAATCACAGGCGACTAATTGAATGCCCATCACCCGACCAGAGCCGTCATTCAATACGTAGTGTTTATGCAGGACTTTATCAATGATCACATCCCAGTCTTCGGCATAAGCACCAGGGTGAATCGCTAATACTTCCCCCGTTTCCACGTTCACTCGAAACGGCGAATAACGCAAATTAAACCGATCAATAATCCAACTTTCCAGGTGTTTTCCCCAGCCCTGGACTTGCACGACAAAACGTCGTTTAGCACCACCTTGCACATCAATCGCTGCCGTTAAAAAGCGAACACCATTGGGAACCCTACGCTTAATAAAAGGTTCGGCTCGTGCTTTTAAGGATTTAGCGGTGCGGTTAGTGGTACTGGTAATCGGTAAATAGGCACGACCAATATCCAGGTTAATAGTTCTTTGTAACTTCTCTTGATTACCGGTTTTTTCATAATGCTGTTCAGCGAGAATATAGTTGTACACCAAGCCCTGCCGGGTTTGATAACCCGCGGCGGGGCCTTCCATCCAAAAGCTCGCGTACAACGATTGTCGTTTTTCCCCTGTTACTTCGCCGTCTGAAGTAATATGTTGTCCTTCGCCTAACCAACGACACTGGCGATTTAAATCGGCTTTTTGTGTCGGTTCAATGCGGCCACGGCACTGAGTACACAACATATACACTCTTTCCGAGGCTTTTACTGGATCAGCATGTTTATCCCAATGTAGCGTTTCAAACACTGGTTGAAACCATTCCCGACAATGGGGACAAGGCCAATATAAACGACGCCGGTCACCTTGGTTATACAGGCTTAAAATACCTTCCGTGGGCGGTGCTTCGTGTAGGCTGGAAGGTTCCCAACGTGGATCTTTAATATTCCAACCCGGTGAAGACTCAACCAAGGTCATACCACTGGATAAGAACGTTGTCGTACGCTTTTTCGCTAAAGTAAACGGATCACCCTCACTGTCGATATTCAAAGGCAAGCGATCATAGTCTGTTAAGGCGACATACTTATAGTCAGAGCTGGATAAAATATTGACCGTCGGCCAGCCCACTTTTAAATAATTACCCGCCCGAAAAATTTTATCGTGGATATTATTATCATGGACCCGAGGGGAAATACGTTTGGCTAATTCCGGGCTTCGACGAATGGCCCTATCCAATCGTTTCTTGGAAAACTCCTGGGCTTTCTCTTTCGAGATTTGCACAATCAACATATCCGCCGGGTTATGGGCAATCACATAACTCACCCAGCCCTCTAAAAAAGCCAACGTTTTACCGGTTCGCGCTGGACCAACAAAAATAACGGCGGTGTATTCCCGACTGTTTAAACAATCCAAGGGTTCTAATAAATAGGGCGTAATCTCCGCTGACCATGGACTACTGCCACCACCACTTTGCGGGACGCGTAAGGTTTGCCTGACAGCATCGCTAACCGAAATGGTACTGGGTGGTGTGACAATTTCCGCGACTTCATGGGATAACTTATCGGGGTTTAAATGCATGAATTAACTGCTCGTGAAGAGAGACACGGACTTCGTTAATGGTATTTTCTACAAACGTCAGTGTGCTCGGCGATAAGGCACAGTTACGTTCTAAATGATCCGGTAAGGTCTCCAGTGCTTGAACTAACAGTTGTACCAAGGTATGCATCGTGCGACGTACTTCTTCGGCTTTGCACAATAAGCCTTCCTGTTGCTCTAGCTGTAAACGTTGAATCTCGGACTGATACCAGTCCTTACGGTCTTTGGGTTGCATTTTGTCAGGATCTGAAATCACGGGCAGCTGGTTCTGTCCAAATAAAGCGGGTCCAACCTGATCTGACGGATACACCGAATAACCTTTGACTTTATCAACCGGTTCAATACCGGCCTGTTCTAATCGTTTCGAAATGGTTTTACGACACATACCAAATAGCAACGCCATTTGGCTGATCGACCATTTTTCATAGGCCTCAGAATTCATGAGCATTCACCTCAGAAGGAATTGGGCAAAAGTAGTGTTTTTTAAGGGGTTAAGGCTAACTGCTGGTGCGGCGCATAGGTGGGGAAAATTTTTACGTTTACCGCGAGTCTATGTCCAGCGAAAATTAGCATTACCTTAATAAGGACCCGCAACCATTTAACTCAATGAAGTAAGTAGTTTTATCCATAATCTTTTATTATTGTAAAGCTTTCGTCCAAGATAGGCAGGCCAAATAAACACTTTTTAACATGTAGTTAAATAACTAAAAATAAAATAACAAATAATAGCGCTAAAAACCTTAATAAAGGAGCAGCGGTGCAACAAGAACTGCAAATAAAGCTGTATTAATTACTATTTAAAAATCAATTTGATTCATATCAAATAACACGGTCAGCATTTTCCATTACTCTAAAAAAAGGAATTTTACGAGGGATGATGTAATGAAAAATAATCACATTTTTAGCTTAATTATTGGAATATTAGTATTAAATCATGCTAATGCGTCAATAGAATGTATACAGTATGAAGCTAGTGGGAAATGTATAAGTTATGATATACATCGACAACCCATTAGGTTTAGTGACTTAAACCTTAAAACTAACGTCTTAAGCATTACTAACAGTTTAGAAAAACTAACTAATCTTAATGGTGTATCCTATAACTACGATATTCCAGCGGGCGATGAGCAAAAGACGTTAATTCAAACTTTACCCGAAAATAACCAAGAAAAATGTACAACAACATTTAAGAAGTTAGCAAAAATACAAAATGAACAGCTTGGTGTTGTTGCTCAAGATGTTCAAGCTGTCTTCCCTGAACTGGTATCAAATAAATGTGGTTATCTGCAAGTGGACTATGTTGGCTTAATTCCTGTAATGATTGAAGCCATTAAAGAACTAAAACAAGAAGTCAATGACTTAAAAAATGAGCGTCAAATGTAACCTTTTAGTTTAGCTAGCAAGGTCTATCATTCCTTCGCACTCTGTGCGAGGGAAAAACATCAGCTTAATTGATATACCTTATATCTAAATCTCTTATAGCTTGTAACTCCAACATTCCATCATAAGGCCACATTGAGTACTTCAAGTCTTTTAGACTAATGAAAATCAGCACGCATGCATTTCAGTTTCACTAAACCTCTACCTGTGATTAATGGCGTTATTCTATCTTTTACGCCTTGTCGTGGATGATCAAACTGACTTAATTTTAAATCCATATCACCACTTTCAATCTTAGCTTGATAAGGTTCATTAAAGCGATTGATCCAACTATGATGACGTAAGAACTGCATTAAACGATTACGTCCTGTATCCAATATCTTAGCCGCTTCAGCAATGGTCAACGAATCTTCTGACTGAATAACCTGATCATGAAATTGTGCTTTCGGTGTTAACATCGCAATTTCTTCATCCTGCTCCTGAACCCGCTGGAGAGATTGCGCTAAAAAACCAGCTATTTGTGTTGGATTATTCCAATCAATTTGAGTAACACCATAACTACCTGTTTTACGAATGCAGGGTAATACATCCTTTGTTACCCACTTCTTAAACTTCTTCGCCTCAGGCCGACGACTTTTAAGTATGGCCGAGTAAAGACCAGATTCATTGATAGTAGATAATTCCTGGTTTCCACCAAGGGTCGCCACACTGTGGAGAGCTTTTTCGTCAGTATCTAAAAACCGTGTCATTTTAGCTGCTTCTGGATAACCCAAGGCTAATGCAACATCCTTC
>NZ_AUAF01000249.1 GCF_000428585.1 Zooshikella ganghwensis DSM 15267
CATCATCTGATAAGTTATATAAATGCTGAAGGACTAATACTTTAAACATCAACACCACATCAAATGGTTTACGTCCCGCTTGGCTTTTTCGGGACTTTTGACGAACTTTATTCAATGTCGCCCTAAAGCGCTCCCAATCAATCAAGGCGCTAAGACTCACCAATGGGTCACGCTCATTCAGCTTGTTATAACGATCTTTCAGATCAAAAAAACCTGGTTGCACCATTTTGCTAGCACTCGTTTCTTATTACTCAGCTGCTATGTATTATACATCAATAAGAATTTTTAGAGGTGCCCATTATTTTATCGACCTCTCTTCTTTTCTTAAGCCTATAAAGTTTACCATCAAAAATTATGCTAAAACTGTTCATAAAGTAGGTGTCTTTTTTTAGAAAAACTATTAAAGAGCCAATTTACTCACATATGAATACTTTGCAAAAAATTTGTAAATTTTCTCGATAGTAACAGCAAGTGTTGTAAAAGTACTAATTGAGCTATCAAGCAATGAAATTACTCAAGCTGGTTAAATCCACTTATTGCTATACTCAATCATTGATAGGAGCCTTATAGCAAACAATAGCATAATGATCCACATCGAACTGTTTACCGCAAGGATAAAGCAGTCAAGCCTCCAGAGGGGGATTTACAGCATGCTCAATGAGCGAAATACAAACTTTGAGCTAAAATGGTTTGTAAAGTATCTTTTTTTCGGTAAAGCACGATAAACCCAAGGAAAGATTGAATGCAGGCACTCGCTAAGGTAATCAAGTTTAATTTTTTGTCAGTTATCGCCACTTTTCTTTTGCTAGGCTTATCAACCACAGCAAATACAAGTCAAACTATTACTTTAGTCTATAACAGTGAGCCCAATCCACCATTTAATACGGGTAATCACTTATTAGATAAACCAGGAGTGACCGTTGAGATGCTGAACAAAGTGGCAAATAAACTCGAACTTAAGATCCACTTCGTACAAATGCCCTGGAAGCGTTGTTTACATGCTGTAAATACAAATAAAGTTGATGGCACTATTGATGCTAGTTTTAAAATAGAGCGATTAAAAATTGGGGTTTACCCAATGAAAAATAACATGTTAGATCAAACAAAGCGAAACAATACTCTATTTTCACAATACCTCAGTCAAATATCACAAACTTTGATGATTTACTTAAGAATAAAAGAGTGAGTGTAACATTAGGATATTCGATCATTTCTGAACTTTATAAAAAAGGTATTTACTCTGACAACCTAATTGAAACAAAAGGCTCTCTTAATAGTTTAAACATGCTTATTAGTGGTCGAGTTGATGCTATTGTTGACTTAGATACAAATATTGAAAGTCAGCAACAACGTAGCCAGCCAAGGTTTAATGATGTGATTAAAATTAAACCTCCAATTATCAGCAAAGATTATTATTTATTATTCTCATATCAGTTTTTCAAAGAGCATACAGAGACCGCAATGCAAATTTGGACGTTAATGGCTCAATTACGGGATTCTAAAGAGTACTTGCAAATTCTCAGTCGGTATTAACTACCCTAATGAGTCATTAAAAGTATATACCCTTCATGAATGATTTCTGGGTTTTGTTATCTTCACTCCTCACCCTAATCACCTATTAATATAGGCTCATGGGACTTCGTCACTCGATGGCCGCACCTAAAAACCATTCGTATGGGGTATACATGTCCAACTTTTTCGAACAGTTTAAGCGAAACATTGAAATTATCAGCTGTTTCAGCCCATGCTATCTTTGTTCTATCAAACTTAAACAAACTCGTATTGATTCACCACCATCTTTATCCATTCAATAACCTCCCTGAAAAGGTAATATACAAGGAAATATCATAATGACCAAAATAGCCATTGTTTATCATAGTGGGTTTGGGCATACAGAAGTGCAAGCCAAAGCCGTTGTTAGCGGTGTAACATCAGTAAAGGGTGTATCTGCAGATCTATTTGAAGTGGGTCTCGTCACAGACAATCCAGAACAACTCAATGCATATAATGCCATCATCTTTGGAGCACCAACTTACATGGGGTCACTCTCAGCACCATTTAAAGCATTTATGGATGCCTCATCGAAGGTTTGGTTTAATCAAGGCTGGAAAGACAAATTAGCCGCTGGTTTTACTAACTCTGGTAGTATGAGTGGCGACAAATTCAACAGTTTAGTCCAGCTTACAACGTTTGCCGCTCAACACAGTATGCTCTGGGTTTCACTTGGCCAAATGAACGAATCCAATAGCCCTGACATTGCCAGTGGTCACCCTGAAGCCGTCAACCGCATTGGTGCCTACCTCGGTGCTATGGCTCAGTCTGATAACTTACCTGCAGATCAAACACCTCCTTCAGGGGACTTAAAAACAGCAGAGCAACTAGGTAAGAGAGTTGCGGAAGCATCATTACGGTGGCACTAGTTTAGGGCCTGTTAACACTATTTGAATCACCACTGCCGTAGACTATTTACTTCGCCTAGCAACTTACAACGAATGCCGTGTAGTCATTCTACATAAATGACTTGTAACACCGCCAGGTGGAAAAATAATCCCGGCCCGAAGGGTTATGACGGTAAAAGTACTACTCGTTGTTGCTCATTGTTAATTTAGAACTACTAAACTTCACGCTTCGCGCCTAGAATAATGCTTTTACCATCATAACAGTGAAATTCAAATAGTGTTAACAGGCCCTAGAATGATTAAGACAACGCTTGAGCAATGGCGGATGTTCAAAGCAGTCGTCGATTATGGCGGCTTTAACCAGGCAGCAACGATTATCCATAAAAGTCAATCAACTATTCATCATGCTGTTCATAAGCTAGAAGAGGTGTTAGGAGTCCCCCTACTAACAACCAAAGGCCGCAAGACAATATTGACGGAAGCCGGAGAACTTATGCTGCGTCGGGCTAACTATCTGCTTGAAGAAGCCGCAAAGTTAGAGGCCATTGCTGGCACACTAAGTCATGGTATTGAGTCCAAACTCAATATCGCTGTTGATGCTGCGTTCCCTCAAGAAGAGTTTTTTAATGTCCTTGATACGGTTTCGGCTCAATACCCCTTTCTACGCATCGAACTGATTGAAACCATACTATCTGGAGCAAATGAACTAGTTGAACAAGGTCACGCAGAAATTGGCCTATCTCCTTACCCTATGCCAAACGGCTTGAATGAAGAAATTTACCAATTAAATTTTATTGCCGTTGCCCACACTGAACATGCTTTGCATACAACAGGACGCCAACTGAAGTATGAAGATCTCAAATCTCACCGACAAATTGTTATTCGAGATTCTGCAATCAACACCAGCAAAAATTCCGGTTGGCTAGGTGCTGAACAACGCTGGACAGTCAGCCATTTACGAACCTCAATAGATTTAGTCAGTAAAGGTTTTGGTTTTGCGTGGCTACCAGAGGCAAGTATTAGGCAACACCTCGAAAAAGGTTTGTTACGCCCCCTTAACCTTACACAAGGCTTAAACAGAACAACACCGTTTTTTTTAAACTTTAATGATGCAGATAAACTTGGTCCAGCAGCCCGAACGTTTATAGGCGAGTTACGTTATCAGACACAACATATGACCGTCTCAGATAGTAAGTCACTATAGTGTCAATACTATATCCAATACGAATGGTTTTTTAGATGCGACCATCGAGTGACGAAGCCCCATGAGCCTATATTACCCATGAGTATATATTAATAGGTGATTGGGGTGAGGAGTGAAGATAACAAAACCTAGAAATCATTCGTGAAGGGTATAAACACCACACCATTGGTGCCTTCATGTTTACTATTATATAACGTATACCCAGAGGGAAGGCAACAAACCCTAAAATTGATTCTCGAAGGGTATATATAGCAGTTAATTCCGGCTCAACTGGAAAGCCTACTCAATGTTAGCAGGCTTTGTATTAGTGAAATGATAAATGATATTAGTATAACGCGATGCTCGACTTTTTAGCCTATTAATTGAGCCAACTGAAGTGGAGCGTTGCCTTCGTTTCTATTGAGTAACACACATAAACTGTGTGATAACAATTTACGACTTATTCGATTCGTCAGACTCCATAAGGTCCTACCTTTTGTTCGTTGGATATTAAACGTTTTTACAAGCTGACCAATCGTTGTCTCAACCCGTCGTCGGACCCGGTTTAACTGTCCCCTCCATTTCTCTGGGAGTTGATCCACCATGTTTTCTCTGACCGGTGTTTCTAATTGTA
>NZ_AUAF01000250.1 GCF_000428585.1 Zooshikella ganghwensis DSM 15267
ACAGTTTGTGTGTATTATTTAATAGGAACCAAGGCAATGCTCCTCTTCAGTTAGCTAAATTAATAGGCTAAAAAGTCGAGCATCGCGTTATATTAGGAATAACAAACCGCTGCGAAGGCCTGATCTAATGTATCAACCATCTGCTGTATATCCTCCCGAGTGACTATTAATGCAGGGCTTAAACAAAGAGTATTATTCAGTGACGGCAGTGATCGGTTCGCTCTACCAATGATCACCCCATTCTGCAAACAGTGAGCAGCAATAGCCATGGACACTTGTTCGTCAACAGGTGTCTTACTATTCTGATCTTTAACCAATTCCAAACCTACAAATAAACCTTTGCCACGAACTTCACCAATAACAGGGTATTTTTTTTGCAAAGCATATAATTGGCTCAGCAAAAAGTCTCCTTGAACCTGAGCATTTTCAACAAGTTTTTCTCGCTCAATAATGTTTAAGTTAGCCATCGCGGCAATTGGACCTGCAGTACAACCACCAAAAGTAGAAATATCGCGAAAATAATCCATACTCGGATCACCGTCATCATCTTCTACCCATTCAAATACTTGTTCTGTTGTCACTGTGCAGGCTATTGCGGCATATCCTGAGGCAACACCTTTAGCCATCGTTACAATATCGGGTTCAACGCCAAAATGTTGATAGCCAAACCAGGCTCCTGTTCGTCCTAAACCACACACAACTTCATCAATATGCAGTAGTACCTTATATTGACGGCATATTTCCTGAACTCTGTCCCAGTAGCCTGCTGGTGGAACAATGACACCACCTCCGGCAGTGATAGGCTCTAAACAAATTGCGCCAACAGTATCAGGCCCTTCTTCTAAAATAACACGCTCAATTTCGTTAGCCGCACGTATACCATAATCGTCGACTTTTCCCCATTGCGAACGGTATTCACAACAGTGTGGAACTTCTACAAAACCAGCAGGAAAAGGGCCATACTGCTTGCGACGTTCAACCTGTCCACTCGCAGCTAAACAGCTGATTGTCGTGCCATGATAGTCACGCTCTCGATACAGGATTTTATGCTTTTTTCCACCATATTTTTTAGCCGCTATTTGACGTACCATTTTGAATGCTTTTTCATTAGCCTCTGACCCTGAGTTGGCATAATAAACACGACTTAAGCCAGGCATTTTACTCAATAGCCGTTCAGCAAATTGCGCTGCAGGAATATTTCCAGCGGTTTGTGCAAAATAGTTCATGGTCACTAGCTGATCCCTGACAGCATCAGCTATTTCAGTTCTACCATAGCCAACATTCACTGTCCAACCCCCACCAGATAACAGCATCTAAGTATTCTTTGCCTTTCGCATCCCAAACCCTTAAGCCCTCACCTTTAACCATAATCATAGGGTCTTTACCTAAAGACTGAGAGTGAGGTGTTAAGTGATGCCATACATATTGGCGGTCCAGCTCAATCAGTTTTTCTGCGGCAAAGTTCGACACAGCTATCTCCTTATACAAAATGATTCAGGCAGATTTAACTTATTACACATGAAACAGATAGTAGCGGGTTGCTAATGTCATCCAGTAGAGCCAGAGGTAAGCTTTTATTTAGGCCAGCACTTAACATATTTCAACCATGTTATACCCTTCACGAATGATTTCTAGGTTTTGTTATCTTCACTCCTTCCCCCAATCACCTATTAATATAGGCTCATGGGGCTTCGTCACTCGATGGCCGCACCCTTGTACCTTTGGAGTATAAAAACCATTCGTATTGGGTATAGCTATCAATTAATAGTGTTGGCCCAATGAAAAAATAACGACTGGCCCTAAGTGTTTTGCTTGAGATCATCTATGGTTAACGACCTAAGATATTAAGTGGCTAGTGAGGCAGTCCATGGATGTTATTGATCTCTCCCTGTCAGCAACCTTGCTTACCCTATTTTCCATTTCGCTTGCCTCGATCATTTCCAGCGTGACGGGTATGGCTGGTGGTGTGCTTATGTTTTCTGCGATGAATTTATTTATCCCTTTACGGCCACTGATTGCTATTCATGGGATAGTACAAGTATTTAATAACGCTACTCGTACATGGCTTTTACGCTCCAACGTACGGTGGTCGATGTGCCTGCCATTTGCTTTAGGTGCAATAATTGGCGCAATGCTTACAACGTTAGTTATTGCGCAATATGCCAGCGAGTTTATTCCTTTATTGCTGTTAGTCAGTTTGATTTTTTATACTTTATTTAAACCGCGGCAATTACCAAACTTAAAAATAAAGATCAGAATTTTTTTTGGGTAGGCATTGCAACAGGCAGTTTAGGTATACTAGCTGGAGCGATTGACCCATTATTAGCAGTATTTTTTATACGCGACGACCTAGATAAAGAAACGGTAGTTGCAAATAAATCAATGATGCAATTAATCACCCACTTAACAAAAGTGCCTGCATTTATTTAGGATTTTCATTTATCGATAATATAGAGCTTATTGCTTTATTTAGTCTGACTGCTGTAATGGCTACCTGGACAGGTGTTCACCTACTATCAAAAATGAAAGATAAACTATTTTTTACCTTAATGTGGTGGGCCTTATTACTTGCTGGAATTCGGGTGGCTTACCAACTTGTTGAGCTAGTGTAATTAATGCAAGGAAGTGACAAATGAACGGTAGTTTTCGTGTAATTAACCCCTATACAGAACAACAGATTGATGAGTACAATTATTCATCATGGGAAAAAGTAGAAGCCGCTATTGCAACATTAAAAGCTGGGCGACAAACTCAAACATCATTTACGGCCTTTCAACGTGCAAATATTTTAAGACGTTTAGCACAACTATTGGAAGAGCATGCAGAGCCACTGTCTCAACAAATAACCGCAGAAACAGGTAAAACTATTTCTGATAGTCGAGTGGAATTACAAAGAGCAATTAATACAACACAAGCCAGTAGTGAAGAATGCAGGCAAATCAGTGGTGAAACACTGGATTCAGATGCGTATGCACCAGCGCGGCACCGCTTAGGGATTGTGTGTTGGCGTCCTTTGGGTACAATATTATGTATTACCCCCTTTAATTTCCCTTTAAATATCGCTATGCACAAAATTGGACCTGCATTTGCGGCTGGCAATACCATTCTTTTTAAACCAAGTCCACAGAACTATGCTTCGGCAAAAAAGTTGACTACGTTGTGTTATCAAGCAGGGATACCTCATGATGTGATGCAATTAGCTGTACCAGATATTACCGATATGGCTAAATTAATTGCCCACCCTGATATTAATGCTGTCAATTTTACTGGAGGAACTGCCGCAGCGGATGCCATAGCTTCAGCTGCAGGATATAAAAAGCTGCTATTAGAGCTAGGGGGGAATGACCCACTTATCTTAATGCCCGATGGAGACATTGATGCTGCAGTGAATGCCGCTATCAACCAGCGATTTGCAACTGCAGGTCAACGATGTACTGCAGCAAAACGTTTATTCATTCATCATACAGTCTATGACTTATTTAGAGAAAAATTATTACATGCCAGCAAATTATTAAAAGTGGGTGACCCAAGCCAAGAGGATACATTTATTGGTCCTTTAATTAATAGACAATCTGCAGATGAGGTTAAAGCAAAAATTGATGAGGCCATTGCTCAAGGAGCAACGCTCACACTCGGTGGGCAGCAAGAGGGAAACATTATTTATCCAACTGTTTTAGAGCATATACCTGATAACTGTTGTGTCATGCAGGACGAAGTTTTTGGTCCCGTTATTCCTTTACGCAAATTTGACAACTTAGATGAAATTATTCCACTCATCAATGCCACGCCATTTGGTTTACAAGCAGGTGTTTTTACTCAGGATATCCCCTTATGTCAGGATAGTTGTCGCCTCACCTGAAGTAAAAATCTAAAGAAAGGGGCGCAGGTGAATGATGAGTGAAGCGCGTATCAAAAG
>NZ_AUAF01000251.1 GCF_000428585.1 Zooshikella ganghwensis DSM 15267
TAAATCACGCTCAATCACATTACGTTGCTTTAATTTAAAGATACTTGCATCTTGCAAATTTAAATGTTGAGTATTACATCCAACCAAAACCAATCCACTGATTAAAAATACTGTTTTTTTCATATCCTCATTCCTTAAGGTTTAGCTGTAAAACTTAGTAATTTATGTTCACGATCTACAATTAAATAATTTTCAGGGCCAATTAACACTAATAACGAATCCATGACACTCATCGTCCTAGACATACGTGCAATGGGTTTAATCGTGTTTGAGGCAATCTGTTGTGCATCAGCTGGTGCAGGCTCATCAAGCTTTAGTTGGTAGCCTGTATGACTAATCAAGTATTCCGCAGCATCTTGCACAGTTTTAGCTTCTGGAGGAAGTACCATTCTTACATATAAATTTAGTGGTTCTAACGCTAAACTGTGTGTACTCCAACTCAATAGCACACTACTTAATGCATAACGAATTAATTTATTTATTTTAATGTTGAGTAATATATTCATCGAAAATGCTGCTCCATGGCGTTAAATACAAATAATCATCCAAGACAATTTTGATAGGAGTGCCTAAATCTAGCTCTTTAGTGGGCACAATATTTAGGTACTTTTGTACCAAAGGTGAAGTTTGTTCTCTTAAGCCTTCTTCCCAGTCGCCACGGACCTCTGTAGAACCAGATATGGCACTGGACCGATCACTATCTGCTGAACTGGAAACAATCGCATAAGCGGTAACACCTAAAAACTGTTCCCATAGGTGATAATCAACTGAGCCTTTAATTGCAGCAATCCCTCCACGGTCCTTTGTGGTGACTTTATTTTTTAAATTAATGGGTGAACCATCTGGCAAAATAAATTGAGTAGCAGGTAAACCCAAACGATTATGTAGCACTGCATTCGGCCCACTAGAAGCAATGGAGCGCCCTATAACTTCTGTGCCCTTGGGAATAAGGACATTTTCATAAGCAATGTCATAAACATCATGCGAGACAATTCCGTGATAAGAACCTAAATAATCACTATTGGTGTACTCATTCAAAATAGCCGTAATCACTGTACCTGGGGGCAGTGGCTTTTTACCCGGCAGTTGTACCGTTGCATCAAGTTTAGGGTCTATAGCCTGGGTAACCGGTTGCGAAGCAACTGTCTGTCCTCGTGGCTGAGATTGAGGTCTAGCCAGAGCTTTAGCTAACGAGTCAATACCTGCGCCAGGATTAAATACCGCAGATTGTACGCCAAGTTGTGACTTAAGCTGATTTATAACTGACTGCTTATCAATCACTTGCTGTGCTTTTTGCTGCACAGTTTTGACTATATTGGGTGTATTTTTTGCTAATGTACTCCCTCCATGCTTTTCTACTGGAAATGTTATGGTTTCTCGTTTCTGGTATGAAGAAAGCGCACGCATCCGTTCACTTTTTTTGAACTCTTTTTCAACTTCGCGAATGGGGTCAGGCTTATGGTTAGCCTGTTTCAGCTTTTCCACCTCAGACATCATCAAGTTATAGCGGTTTTCCAAGTCTCGATAACGCTGTAACAATGCGGTATTTTGTGCGCTGTGCTGTGTACTAGCTTCGTCTTCTGCATACGCTTGCTGTTGTGCTTCAAGTAGTCCGACGGGTTGCTGCGCTTGAAACTCTTCCTGTCCTTTTTGAAAACGCTCTAATGCCACCTCATATGACGAACGAGCGGTATTTGTGTTAGTTTCTTCGCTTTTAGCTGACTGATAGGGTGAAGCTGGTGTATTGTCCTTTTTAACTGGCTGATATGTCATCACCCAAATACCGCTAATAATCACCACTCCACCAAATACCATGAGTAAATACATTTGCAGCTTGCTACGATGCGTTGAAGGGCTAACAGGCGTGCTAGGTTGGCTTTCTCCTAACATGTTAGAATGCCCCCTTTGTAATACCATCCCGCCGTTCAATAGCGATTTCAATATCGTCATATTTCAAACGGAATGCAGGATAAATCCCAACAACACGATATAAATTAGTTACATCATCATATTTGGCTTGAATAATTTCAGGTTTATCCGCAACAGTAGCCTCAATGGCTAAAATACCTTTATTATCATTAAGTAAACGTATATACGTAAAACGACCATCATCGTAAACATCTGACACAATATCTTTACCAATAAAACCACTATTACTGTCCCATTGGTAACGAGTATAAATAAAATGGCGATAGCGACGTAACGCCGCTTTTACAGCATCATCCACTTTTTCCTGCTGCTGGGCACTAGCTTCCTCATACTTGGCTTTCCAAAATGTCATCTGCTGTTGTGCTTGATAAGCCGCTGGATGAATGTAATTAGTCAGTGCAGCAGTTACATTATTGAGGTTTTCACCTTTATTAATAATCGTATAGCAGGGTGTATTACGTTGATAAGTACGCCGTACATTAAAATTAAAGCTTAAACCTTGTTCACTAATCACATGCAGTGTCGTAGTTTCACCTTCTGGCTCTTTAGAATTTGGTTGAATATATAGGTGATTTGCTCCCCCCGTCTTTTCCCAAAGAGCTTCATTACCAAGAAGCATTAATGGGCCTTTTTGACTGGTTAACACATTGTCAGGCAGTTCTATATGAGTCCAACCATTAAATGGGGCATAAATAGTGTAGATTTTTCCTGGTTCCCAGTTTATTTTTTTACAACTGTTTGCTAACACATTTACTGTTACCAGCGAGCTAGCTAATAATGTAGTTGTTATTAATTTTTTCATGATGCTGAGGCCTCTTCCTTAAAGTCCTGAAAGATTTGTGCTTGAATAATTTCGATACCCGCAGGATTAACATGCAATAAATCTTTAGCTTCCTCACGACTCCCAGCGGTTTTTTGCATAATTTCTCGTCGTGATAGCAACCTCCATTGCAACTCCACTATATCGAATGTAGGTTTACCGATGAGCGTATGGTTAGCATCTGTCTGCTCTCGACGAATATGTACTCTGGTGCGATAGATAGTACCTTCAACCAGATCTGACCCTTGCGCATCATAGTGCTGAAGACGACCAACAGTAACATTGACATACTTTTTAGCAGCAACAATATCAGCCGCTTTCTTAATTGCATTAAAGCCTTTTTTGTCATCATAAAACCAGTTGAGCATCTCTGATGTCATAAACATGGTTGCTTTGGGAAAATCTGTATTAATAGAATATGGATTACGACCATAGCGATAATGAATAAAATCACTGATTGACTTATCAATGTTAGATTGAAAAAAACGCTCTGGATCATCTGGTATTGAGAAATCAATATCCCAAGTACCATTCGGATACATTTTTACCCAAACAACTTCAGTATTCGCAACAGCCAGTGCGGATAATTCCGTGACTTTGAGATAACCATAAAAATTCAACGCAATACTGACAGCTATAATAAGATACAACCAGTTGTTGTGTATCTTTTTAAGCTCTTTTGCCACAAGTAAGCCCACTTGAGCGGCATTGGCCTGTTGTGCCTCATCCTGCTGCATTGTTTATTTCCTCATCCTGAGCAATTTAAAGACCACACCCGTCATGCTTGGGGGTTTACCCACACTCGCAGATGCTAAGATGTACGCCAAAGGACCTGCACTTGCTACAAAAACAATTCCTAACCCCGTAATTAATGTAATTTCAGTGACATTCGCGGCAGTAATTTGCAACACCTGCGGCTCTTTAACGCCACCGATAGTAAAACCGCCAAACAAGAAGGCTTCATACAGCATCAAAACGAGGACACAGGCTACACGTACAAAAAATGCAAAAAGTAAAAAACCAAGCATAATGCCAAACATTTTTTTTAGAAAATCAGAAGTTTGACGCCATGCCGCAAGAGGAATAAAAATAAAACCCACTAATTTACAAAATGCAAAACCAATAACTGACCAACCTGCTGCAACCGTCACACTTAGAT
>NZ_AUAF01000252.1 GCF_000428585.1 Zooshikella ganghwensis DSM 15267
CAAGGAATTTCAAATCACCGAATGAAATGTTTTTAGGGTGGCGAGTCGATTTACTCGCTAATTAAGAATTGCACTTATTAGTTGAAACCAAGTCTGACTACATAATAGTGAAACGAACTGTCAATACTACACATCTAAAGCAGTTTAGGCAAATATACCATTCATGAGTCATTAAAACTAAACTTACATAGGTATTGTCTTTTTTTCACATATCGCAGCTAATTCTAATATCGGCTTTGCATGACTACAAACGAAGATAATATGCTGCTTCGCCTTTAGCATCAAACTATATAAATCAAAGCGCTTTTGCTGATACGCTACTTTACACAATGTCTTATAGCGTATTTCTGGTGATTTACGAAACTTCCAAAACTGCTGTACTCCCAGCACAATAATCCTATCAGCTTCCAGTCCAGCTAAACTGCAACTTAAACTAAAAAGTAGTTTAGCTGGTTTGTCTGCAGAGTAATCATGCTTGTTTTCAGTAACAACCAATGTTTGAGTATACTTGGACCAATAATCATTTAACTTTTTCAATAACCAACCATGGTGAGAAACAACCAGCAATGTATTTTCTTCGGAGGAACAAAGTAACTCCTTGATTAACTTGTTCGCCAAACTCATTTCTTCCGCTATATTTTTTACTGAATACAGCCAGGGGCGTCTTCCTTCTGTTTTTTCATTAAAAACACTCAAAACCGGTTTACCCAAATTTAGCAATCCACCCAAACGCAAGGCTGAACGGACTTGAACTTTTGATGATCTAAGCTGTGAAGACAATACAATAGTTTCCGTCAAACGAATTCCAAGCTGCTGTTGATCTGAAGTCTCAATTGAACATGCACTTGACAATACCATTGATGAAGCAGAGTGTATTAAATATTTAATCATATCCTTCTGCAGGGGACTGGCTAAGTGTATATCATCAATGATTAGTAGTCGGCTTTTGATGGAGGCGTTAGCATAGGCTTTTTTTAATAAAATAAGCCTGTCATCGGCATCAATTCGATCAATCTTCTTTCGCAACAGCTGCTGATAAATACCATACACATGCTGTATAAACGCTCGCTCTTGATCAGATAAAGTCTGCCACCACAAGACTATTTGTTGTTGATATACCTCACCACTAAAAGACAGCTGCTTAATCCAGCGTAACAATACACTTAACCATTCCAGCTGCGTTGTTTTTGCATTATTACCCGTAGCCAGTAGACTTTCATATAGCAGCTGTATACGCCCCCCTTCAGAAATAACTTTGGGTTGAGGCGCTAAAAGCAATGAGTTCAAAGTATGACAGCAATTAGCAAAACGACTACCACATTGCTGTATTGTTTTTCGTAGTTGCCAACAACTGTAAGAGTTAGTCGAAACAACTACAATATCAGTTTCTAACCAGCCCTGTTTCTCCAGCTCTTTAATCAAGTATGCCAATAGTGTTGTTTTACCCGTACCACTTATACCTAAAAGCTCAACAGCTTGTTCAGGATGTACTATCTTAGCCAATAGGGTTTGTAATGGTGAAGAATAATTACTTCGCTCTGAGAGTTCTGATAAACCTATTGCGTCATTCGGCCTCGTCAACGAGCAAACGGGTACAGTAAGATCATTATGCATTTTGGATTCTCAGTCCCTCATTGACATACTATGCTTTAGACTCAATAAAAAAATCCAGGTCAATTACCACCGCCATAGCATCCTACACTTGTTTTACATTTTATCATGCCTTAATGAGGTAAAGACTAATAAGCACTTCATACTATTGAAATGAAAATGCTATTTAAATGCTATTTGCGTTCACTAAATAGCTTTGCTTTGATTAAACGTATGCGATTCAAAAAAATGACAAAAATTCCCCGTTAACACAAACTGATGGAGTTGATGTCTTACAAATGCTGGCTGGAAAGGGAGTTTAACCAATGAAAGTAGCTGTAATGGGTGCTGGAGGTGGAGGCGTTGCACTTGCAAGCCATCTTGCTCAGCAGGGGTTCCAAACCGCCCTTTATGCACCACCTGAACACGCCAAGAATGCTTATGCAATTTCAGAGCAACAAGGTGAAATACATGTTACAGGTGACCACCCTCTAACCTGTAAAGTTGACACAGTAACACTGGATATACGGCAAGCGATTCATGGCGCAGAAATCATTTTCATGGTTGTTCCAGCCTTTGGCCAGGAAGCGCTCTTTGAAAACATGCTCCCCTTTTTAGTAGACGAGCAAGTCATTGCTGTGATGCCTGGTAACTTTGCAACTTACCCCTTGCAATATATGCTCGAAAAAGTTCGCCCTACTTTGGATATTACGTTAATAGAGAGTTCATCTTTACTCCATGTTGCTGAAATAGAAGAGCCTGGTACCGTCCATATTGCCTCACAACATAAGAACCTCTTAGAGTTCAGTGTGTATCCAGAATACCAAACGCAAAAAGCACAAACACTGTTACAAAAGTGCATGCCTGAAACCCACATAAAAATTGTCAATAATTACTTAGCCATTGGTTTAAACTCTCCAAATGGCATTGTCCACCCAGCCTTGACTATTCTTAATTGTGGCTATATAGAAAGTACTCATGGTGAGTTCTATTTTTATAAAGATGGCATGACACCTGCTGTTTGCAAAATTATTAATGCGCTTGATAAAGAGCGCCAGGCCATAGGCAAGGCTTATGGTCTGGACTTACCCGCCTTACTGGATATTATTCATCACTACTATGGCATTAATGCATTATCATTAAGGGATTTTGCACTCACCTCAGCCGTACATAATCAGCGCTACAGCGCGCCAACCTGTTATAGCCATCGTTATATTTCCGAAGATGTACCTTACCTTTTAGTACCTTGGCTTTCTCTTGCCAAAGCTGCCAATGTGAATACACCGGTTCTTAAAAGTATCATATCCATTGCATCTGAACTGGTGGATTGCAATTTTGTAAAAAAAGGTCGATTAATTAGCCACTTCCTACCTTCACAGCCTATCGTTCCTCTCCATCTAAGCAGTCAACAAGCCGTATAAAGATAAACAGTTCACATCTACCAGCAAAACAATTATCATAACCAGAGAGACGCAAGTCTCCCTGGTTATGTGACACATCACGTCTTAATTATCATATTGTCTCTATTCTTCCTAGGAATATCGACCTACAGAAATGAGCATATTGTAAAAAACGCACTTGTTACGCTTTTACCTTTATGAAGTCTTTAATTTTACTCGCCATCATGACTTGTATGATGTCTGGATGTGCAATTAAATCTGATTTATTACCAGCTCGTGCTCCTCAGGTCCTTGCACCACAAGTAATGCCAGAAATAGCAGTAAAAGTGATCTCACTGAGTAATGGCCAGCTCTCTTCTCTTGGTGCTGCATACCGCACCAGCAATGATATCTACCCACTGCTTATGTCTCTTGGACTTTCCCCAAGCTACAGCATAAATCAAGCAACCTCTTACCAAATCAGGCTTACCGTAGACCGGGGTGATTCACTTCATAATAATAGTTCATTGTGGTTTTACTCCACAGCAACAATAGGCTGGCTTGTTCCTGCCAAAGTCACATATAGCAGCACCATGACAGCAGAAGTTTTCTACCAAAATAAACTAATTAAACGTTATCAATATCATGATAAATTCGAAACCTGGTATTTTACACTCGGTTTTTTAGCAGGGTCATCACGCTACCCAAGACATGTACGAACAGATATAGAAAAAAATATGCTACATCATTTAGTGTATGATATGCAGTTAGATAAATTGCTTCACGAAAATCATTTATCTCCAACACTCATTGCCGAAACCAATGCCGCACGCTAACGGCAAAATCTATGTACAGGACAAAACTTTCAGGGAGTGCCGAAATACTGCCAGGTTAACACTTCCTTCTACTAGTACCCTGTGTAAGTAATCAAGCCCTA
>NZ_AUAF01000253.1 GCF_000428585.1 Zooshikella ganghwensis DSM 15267
AGTTCACAATGCTTCATCTCTTGGTCGGGAGAAGCGCAAACTCTATCAGCTGGCTTCTCTAATGCCAATTGCACTTATTATCCGAAACTGCGAGATGTTAATTAGCTCAGTGTTAAGTTTATTTTTTATGCATCTGTAGGGTCTGGGTATGGCTTTTGTGATAGTGATTGATCAACTACGACAAAATAAAAAAGCACATAATAAAGATGTAACCTCTTAACTTTCTGTGAATAGCTTGTTGATACTCGCATAGATGCCTATTTCATACGTAGAGCGCTGTTGTCAGGTATGTGACAAAAAAATGTTAGAAGTGACTAAAATAGTTCCTCGTGCTGTCAATGAAGCGGCAACCAATTGTCATAGATAGTATTAATAATAACCTACTACAAAAAATACCCTGCTTGATTTTAGGTATAAATACGGATATTGCCGTGTAAAATATTTCATTTATTTTTATCTGCTATCTAAGTAACGAGTAGATATGGTGAGTAATGCGGATAACAAATCCCAAAACGATTTGTGAAAGGGGTTTTTGTCTATTTGTGCTTGAAAAGGTTTGATATTGAAAAGCTTTAGAGCTTGTTTATTGCGCTTTTTCTTATTAGATATTTATTCATTCTCTTTATATAGCGTAGATGGCTATGAATATAAAGCATAATGAATATTCATTCGTTTAAGGCATCGTTAAAGTGTAGCCAGTACGAAGGGGTTTTAGTGTGCTTAGTCTGGTCTATTGAGACTGGCGATAGTAGCCCAAGTTTTTTTAAAAGTGCTAGCAGGGCCTTTAAATAATGAAGTCTCAGGGCAGGCTTGCTTCTGTAAAGTAATATGTAATTGAAAGGAAATAAGAAATGAAAAAGAACTTTAGGGTACACTTCCAGCAACATGTAGGTGTACAGTGGTTTTTATTGTCGTGGCATTGGATTAAGCTAAGGCGTCGTCAGCGCATGCAAGTTATTCAAAAATCGACTATAGAACATGTTTCATCACAAAGTTTTGCGTCGAGTTACTGGCACCCCGTATGGGAATACCAGCGTTATCACGGGCATAAATAATGGCTGTAATAGCAAGATTATTGAACTATGTTCAACTTTTGTTCGCCTACACGTAGTTGTATAAAGGCTTCCTTATTACTTGTCCTAAAGAGATAAATCAACCTATCTACATTGCTGCCAGCAAACTTTAGAATATACTTAGCTTCTTCTGTCGATGTACCCTTTTTAGTTTGGCATGCAGATTTATTAAACTGAGGTGAGTACCATGGGTAGTAGCTGATCCCCTTATTGGGTGTAATAAAATAAAGACCTTCACCTGGCCGGTCAGCAGTGCCTTTTCGAGTTGAACAAATTTCTATCATTATATATTGCTGTTGGTAATCAGAATAAGCAAAGCCGCAGAAGGGTCGTGATTTGTCTTGTAGTGTGCAGGTCGAGATAGAACTTAATATGGGGAAGGTTTGACTGTAATCTGCTAGCCCTTGCTGTAATAATAAACGTTGGTTCAATAGAAGTGTGACCTGATCCGGAGCTGAGGAGCTTCCTTTCTTATGTAGCCCACTGCAACCAAGAAGTATAAAGCTTGTGAAAACAGCAAGTAAGCAGGTTTTAAGAGGCATTAGGCTTCCTTAACAGTATGTATTCTTTATAGCAGATGCCTGCTGTATGTGAGTTTCAGGGGAGCTTGATACAAAAGATCAATAGTGTATCCGTTTAAAAGGCTTAAGCTTTATTGGACTTTTGTTGCTTACTTAAGCATTCCCTGAAATAAATAATGCAATACGCATAGCGTCTAAGCTAGAGGGTAATTGTTCATTGAATAGCCGTTGTTGTATAGGACCTGATTCACATCCTCGTGTTTTGGTTATTTAGTTGACTAGGTTATGCTGTTTATTAAAACAGTGATTGGGCATTGCAAAAAGTGGGTTTACATAGCGTGAATGTGTTAATAGGTTCTGGTAGAGAGAACAGGTGCTGAAAACACTGTCAGCATTAGAAACCAAGGATGGGCTTCTATTGACTATCTATCACAAACTTCTTGTTATGTAATTGTCCTGGTCAATTTGCAAAGCTAAAAACCAATAAAACTATTTAAACCGTAGATAATTATGACAATGCTAGCATGTGCAGAATTGGTATTATCAGATTAATTTCTTCTGTATATACCTAACGACGAGATTAAGTCTATTTTTTAATCTCATAACTTAGTAGATAGCCGTTTAAATAGCACTCTTCTCGGGCGAGGAAATTAAGGAAGATCAATGCTGTAAAGATTAACTTTTTGTTATGATCCAGGAAGGATGTGCTGGCCGAGGTATTGCCAAGCACCGTCATGATATAGTGTAAAGTTTTCAGAAAGAATGACCTTTTTACACAACACTTTACATAGTGATTCAATTTTTGCTGCTTCATTAGCGGCTTTTCCAATAACTGTAAACTCAACTCTTTCTGAAGTGCCAATATTGCCGTAGTGAACCTCACCTACATGAAGTGCAACACCGTATTCAATGGTAGGAAGTTTGGCTTTTTGGCGGGATTGATTTAACTTATTGACTTCGTTGTCAGCCTCTCTCACCGCGCATAGCGCTGCTTCACAAGCACTGTTCCAAGTTTTAAAGTTATGATCCCCAATAGAAAAAATGGCAAGTACTGCATCACCAATAAAACGTAGTACTTCACCTCCTTTTTGCAAAACGCTTCCTGCTAGACACTCAAAGTATTGGTTTAATAGAGTGAGATAATGGTCGGGAGATAGGGTCTCTGAAAGTCTTGTTGAGGCCCTTAAATCTGAAAACCAAATAATAGCTTCAATTGTTTCTCCTTTTCCTTGTTGGACAACACCAGATAATACACGTTTACCCGCTGTTTTACCTAGATATGCATTAAGCAATGATAGCGCTGTTTCATTAAGTATAAGTATTTCAATGCCTCGTGTAACGGCATGGGTTATTTCTTGTAAATAGACTATCTGAGGATCACTAAAACCATTAGTTTTTCTAGTTGCAAAGATAATTGCGCCAATGCGACCTCCTGAGAAGCTTAAAGGTAGCACAAGATAATCAGTGATTCCGTCAGCTTTTAAATTATTAAGAATTGGGTAGTCAAATGGTGCCTGTAATTTATAAAGTGGACACCTTACTTTAGTCGTTTTCCCCTCACAAACGGGGATAAGTAGGCATCTCTTTCAAGCAGGCCTTGAGTTGATTTAATGATTTCTATTTCTTGACTGCTATCAGTCCAACAATAGCTAATACCTGCTAGTTGGGGATGAAGAATTTGATGTGATATTTTAACTCTAGCAAGTGGGAGGCCAGTTTGTATCATTCGTTCAATTAATAGCTCAATCCAGGCTGCTGGGTGATTGACATCAATTGCCGATGTAGCTATCCACTCAATGAGCGAGTCGGGCCAGATTTTTATTGACATTTTGATTGTTTATACCAAAAAAATATTATGGAGTAATTGAAAGTATAACCTCTAACTTGCGATGTACTAACTTTTGATTGCTAAGTGATGAATACTCCGTACTATTGAGCTGAGAATAAAAAATTAAAGCTTTGCTTATTTTCTTACTGCTGTATAAGGCAGCTTTAAAGTTCAATCTAAAAGAATGGTTTGCTTTATACACTTTACAGATTATTGAATTTACGAATTGCTTATAATTTACTTTGAACTATTGAAAGTATATGACTGCAGTTATTGATCGTAGTGTATATTTTACTGCTAAATAAAATCAAAATCCGGTAGGGGTAATAGTTGCACTAATCAAGTGCTAAAAATGCAATAAGCACTACATAAGTAGTTTGGCTCTATATGGATTCCTAGGGGGTTATATCAATAGCTCTACTAGATCATTAAGTAAGCTTTTTCCTCGGCACTTTATATTGTACACAAA
>NZ_AUAF01000254.1 GCF_000428585.1 Zooshikella ganghwensis DSM 15267
GAATTGAAAGGGTTTGGCTTAACCCTGATAACAATCAAATGCTAAATCATTAGTGTAGGTTAGTTGATGCGACAACTATCTTGACAAACAGCGAAGGCAGCGTCTACATTATGAAAGGACTCTTCATCGCCTTCCGCTTTACCCCACTGACGCTCCATCACTTGCCAAGGGTTAGTATTCATGCAAGGAATTTGATGGAACTTGCCTGGGTCTTGGTTACCCTTGGCCTGCATTAAAGCTTCATGGTCACTGCCATACGGTTCATAAGGCTGCATATTGGCCTTATGTGATGAAGCGTTAGAGTGCTTTTGCGCCAGTTCACGAACGTAGTAAGTACCATCTACAATAAGTACATCACGTCCTTTGCTATCTACAAAAGCTGCTTGGACCTCACGTAAAGAAGACTTTTCATCTTTTTCTAAAGAAGGCTTGTCCTCTTTTTCACCCGTCAATAGTGTGGATAGTTTATTGTCCTCAGTTTCAAAAAGCTCTCCTGTGTTTGAGTCGTAAACCCAGTAATGTGCAACGCCTTGACCTAGGTCTGCCTCACCTTCACTCGTTTTCTTATCATTTTTTTGAAGAGTCTTGAATATATATACATACCCATCATTGGATTCTAACAAGCAATCTATACTATCTAATCTTTTCTTTTTACCTTCTACCTCAACCATCGGTAGTAAAATGGTTTCAGACAGCTTCTCCACAAGATCCTGATCATGGAAAACCAAGTTTATCTCATGCTCGTCTAATTTCAGTTTGGATGACAGCTTGGCAAAGCGCTTAAAACGGTCATAACCAATATTGAAACCGATATTTTTTGGAAGATGCTCTATTCGATCATCTTGATTAACCACCGATAAAATAGGTAGTAACCATTGCTCTCTTACATTTTCTGATGGGCCAAATAACCATTGCGTTAATGTCTCTAGCGAAGCCTCATTCAGCCCCATAATTTCTCGAAGTGCGCTGTAAAGTTGCAGGTCTTGTTGTTTATCGAGAGATTGCAATGTTTCCATCACAGCTATCACAGCGGTATTCATGCGTTTTGCTAGTTCATGAAGAATAAAAAATACATCTTTGCTGTAGTCTTCAAATGCTTTGAGCGTGAAAAGAACTGCATTTTCGCTATTTAAGAAGTACTCCAGCATGTTCCATTCGAGCCGCAATTCTGGAGTCAGATAGCCATTTTTCTGCAACAGATCACTCAGCTCTTCAGACTCTGTGACATTGAAGCTGAGGTTTTGCAGAGAGTCTTTATTAAAACAGTAGCTATTTTGAGTGGCTAAAATTTTCTGAATAGCTTGAAAAACAACACGATTGTCGTTATCTGTAAAAGGCCAAGTGATATCAAAGTCCGCAAGATTTTCGCTATTTGAGAAATAGCTGATGGCTTCATCAGTGAAGCGTCCATTATTTAGGAAATGATCACTGACTACCGCGTAAATCCAGTCTGCAACCAGTTTATCTGCTACTTCTGCGAAAAAGTCTTTATCAAATTTGGCGTATTCCTCATGCACTTTTTTAACTGACTGCTGCAGGATATCCAGTATTGCTTGCTGGTGAGGATAAAATTTTGCGGTCAGTAAAAAAGTTTCTTTAGTTAATGCTAGCACGCTCTGTTTGTTCAGAACGCTACCCGTTTCGGATAGGTATTCATTCCATTTGAGGTTTTCGAGAATATCCTGTTGTTCCACTTCGCTTAAACCCAGCTCGCTGAAATTGTCAGCCACGATGGTCACAGTATGCTTTTTGAACTGCAGTAAACGGTCGTTGATATGCTGATAAATTTCTTCAGCATACACGCCAATTCTGGAGTTAATCTCAAATAAACGTTTGTGATCTTCAGATTCAAAAGTGGCATGCTGTTTAAGCGTGCCGTCACTTTCAAGATAATTATTGAAAATAAGGTTGTCGTAGAGTTCTTCTGTCTCGCGCTTGGTGAGTCCTAAAAACTCTAGATCAGAGGGATAAAGCGCTGCATCTACGTAATTCTTATGAATTTCAGCAATTTTGTCGTACAGTTGATCATGAACGGGCGTGAAGTCTGTTTCCACAGCAAATTCAGCGACTTCCTCTGGAAACATTTCGCTATCAAGCGTTCCATCAGTGGATAAGTAACCCATCAGAATTAAATTCTGGGAAATCTTCTGAGCAATCGTCTCTTCGATGCTCAGCCCCATAAAATCATCGCGGGTGACCAAGCTCAAACGCTCGATAGCACTCTGGGCTGCCATTTTGGCTTCAGACTCTGAGAAGCGAACGAGGCGTGAATCAAAAGGCGCGATCAGCGGTGAATGTGGTGTGGTGATAGTATCGTGAATCAGTCGAGAGAAACGCTGATCCAATGAACCACCCACAAAGGATTCTTTAGTTAAAAGGCTAGGCTTAATCTGGCTATAAAGTTGATTTAAATGAGTCAACTTTTCCAGTTTGTTTTGCAGCTCTTTAGCTTCTTGATTAAGATCTGCTTCCTCACGATTTGCCGCTGTTAAATCTCTAGGCTCATCACCCGTTGTGATCATCAGCAAGTCTGCAACAGATAGTTCGTTTTCATTTAGCCAATTAACAACTGAAGCCAGTACCTGGATTAACCAAAGCCTTATAGTAGGTTCAGCCTCTCCTCGCAGAATATCGTATGGGGAAAAGGACTGAAGATTGAATTCTTCACCCAGTTCTAAGTCGATGAAAATACCTCGACACGTCGCGCCACGAATTAGAGCATCACGCTCAACAACATCAAGAATTGTGAATAACTCACTATGGCTTAAACCAAAAATTTCCATGAGTTTATTCGTTCGATACAAGGTATTCAGAAGATTATCCGCCATACTCTCTTTGTTATCTTCTCTGTCAGCATCGCCTTCCGATACCCAAAGCTGGTCATACTGACTGTTATTTTGATACTTCTCATTTTCTCTTGCGCGAAAACCTCGGATGATTTCAGCCATTTGTTTTTCTGAAAGCCCTAAAGCACGACTAGTGCGGACTCTAAAATCCTTATTTCCTTCGTGGTTATCTAACACATCGCCATTAAAACTATTGATTTGGGTATACTCTTTATACTGCGTAGGGTGTTTATCATCATTTTTACTGCTATCGTCTTTTTTCTTTCCCCAGCTACTATGAGGTATATATTTTTTATCCGCTTTGGCAAACTTTCCGTTAAAAGTTTGGTTAAATAAGTCAGCAGGATAATCATCGTCGTCACCAAAACCCAAGGCATTGATATCCTTGCCTAGAGCACAAATTTCTTCGATGGATAAGTCGTAAGTTTCACGTAGGTATTTTGCAATAGCAAGGATTCTTAGCGTATTTTTGGCTATATCTTCACCTTCTTTCAACTTATTTCCACATAGCTTACGGAGGACTAAATCAAGCTCTGTAAACTTAAAGTTTACCTTTCTAGCTAAATGTACGAACCTATAAAGCTCAATGCAATCATCATCTGACAAGCTTTCATAAGTTCCATCCGATATATTTTTGCAAACCAAATATTCACGACCTTTATCATCTGAGGATTGTTCACCAAAGTCATCTGAAGAAGCTAACTCAAACACTTTGTCTCGAAGCGTGGAATTTACATAGAATTCTTTCTGCCTATGAAGATGTAGCTCATCTTCAGTGAGATCTTGAAAAAGAATTTCTGTAAGTTCATCATAGCTAATCTTTGTTACAGAGAGAAAATCCTCTACATCTATAGCCTGTATATTCTCACTATTTAACTTACTAATTTTAAATAATTTTTTTACATTTTCTAAGTCTTGTAGCTATGTACAGGACAAAAAGCTGAATAAATAAGAAAAATCAATTAGTTAGAAGTGAATTGATCCCTCATTGGTATTACAATTCAGGCTGCGAAAC
>NZ_AUAF01000255.1 GCF_000428585.1 Zooshikella ganghwensis DSM 15267
GAAAAAACTTCCGGTAACTTCTGTTATCGGCTATTTTTGGGTGGCAACAGTAGTATATTATCAAAAACGGTAATACGTATTACTAAGTGAGAATAAACTAATACAATGAAAAATGACGCAAAATCTTAATGTAAGCCAAGTAATACAAGGGCTGTAGCAATCTTAATCACTTACATGTGCTTTAGCTCACCGTCGTATTTAAAAGGAAGTGCTAATATGCGGGCTGTTTTAGGCTTGTTGATGGGATTAAGGATATTTATGCCAACACCTCAAGACCAAGAGCGAATTGGGACGCTGTTAGCTGTTCTTTCTGGTGACCAGGACTTTGTTAAGTACAAGCATAAAATTACGGATGCTTTCATTGCACAAACTGAGCTTTTTGATTGTAAGCCGCTGTAATATTTTTATCACCTTTCTTTGCTTTTGAAACAGGTGTTGTGAAAGCATACTCCAAACCTTCTCGGGCTTTTTCTACATCATCTGAAGTGAAATAGGCGACAGCTTCGTTCTGGCTATACTTTCCAACCGTGACACCACTTGATGTTAATAGTTGGGCTGGCTTCTTGAACAGTTTAAAAGAAAGATCAAAGTTTCCAACTTCCAAGTAAGCACGATCATTACTAGTTGCTTTTGGCATTTCTTGAGCGCTGGCTATTTTTTCGCAGACCTCAACAAAACATACATCTTTAGGGTTGTTAATTTCATTTTGCTTAGAGGCTGCTGCCGCTGTTGTGGCAATAAAAGTTATTGCTATGGTAGCGATTAACTTTTGCATTCGTCATCCTTAGTCGTCATTTCGCTGGCATTGTAACACTTCGATGTGTTGCTCTGCGTGAATCACTTTGCACCATAGCTAGAAGCTGGTTCACTGTGAAAAAAGCCTTTGTCACTATAATAGAGTGTTAGTGAATTACTGAAGTATTAATAGGCTTGAGAATGGGTGGAATTACATTATTTTTTTTGGGCATTTGCTTTATTTGTTATGGGGCATATATCCATTACACAGGAAAAGTACAGTTTTCAACAAAAAGCTTTGGGATCAGGAAAACCAAGACCTATACACGTGAGGAGAATCCACGTACCGTCGATTTGGCATCTAAATTCTGGATAGGTTTTGGTATTTACGCAGTCTTAATGAGTTTTTATGCTATTTTTTGATGTTCAATTGAGTAAGACTGATGTTTTTCACTATGGTTGCTCAAGGTTCAATAGGCGCTGAAATATTGAAAACAGATGAGCTATATACTGCTTGGATTGCAATATCTGACCTTTTCTTAGATACAGAGCTGAAAAGATCTGACATTAAGTTCATAGTACGTAGGCTAGCAGAGACTGCTTTCAGTGAAGAACAACTTACTGAGTTCTATCTGTATGATGTGGCCCCTGTTTGTCATATCAATGCACTTCCACCCCACCAGGTGGAGAGTGGGTGGCATTTAATCAAGAGTGGCTAATCTCAAGCATTTTGAAAAATAGAGCGAAAAACCAGAAATTTCAGAGATTCAAAAACAAGCTGTTGAGGCGCTTTTATTTAATGGGTACATACGATGATTGGCTTAAAGTGCTTAAGGAACTAAATAGAGAGTGCTATAAAACTTAATGTTCCGCGTGGAACATTTTGTGGAACATCTATTATCGAAAGCTTGAGCCCAATGTGAACGGGAGTATAAAGCCATAAGCTTGACTATAATTATTTTATAACTACAATGTAATTATGAGTGCATATAACTTTACTTGGGATGAGCGCAAAAACCTCATCAATCAAAGTAAACATGGCGTATCCTTTGATGAAGCCAAGACTGTTTTCTTTGATGATTATGCGAGATTAATAGCCGACCCTGACCATTCAGAAGATGAGGAGCGCTTTATTCTGCTAGGCATGAGCAACCACTTCAAAACTCTCGTGGTATGCCACTGCTACCGAGCTGATGACCATGAAATACGATTGATATCTGCGCGAAGAGCAAATAAACATGAGCAGAAACAGTATGATAGGTTCCGTTATGCGTGATAATTACGATTTTTCAAACTCAGTACCAAACCCTTACGCCAAGCAGCTTAAGAAGCAAATAACTATCCGGCTAGATGAGGATGTTATTGATTACTTCAAAGAGCTGTCTGAGGAAAATGGTATTCCTTATCAAAACCTTATCAATCTTTATCTAAAGGATTGTGCTGAGCACCATAAGAAGCTAAAGATGAACTGGGATTGATTCAAAAGTCCTCAAAAGGTGAGAGAAGCCTTACGAAGCGGCATATAATTGCACTTAGCGAGCGCTTTGGTATTAGCCCTGCTTTGTTCTTCTAAGGTGGTAAGAATATGGATAAAAAGCTTTTTGATGAGCTTCTGGCCAGTGTCAAAGAGGCCAATGAAATAATTAAGGGTAAAAAAGCTTCACCAAGAGTAAGTGAATTTCCTGAATCTAAAGAGCAAACAGTTAAAAGTAAGAAAAGGTGGACTACTCCGCCCCTCTAGCGACTTTCTTAGCCATTTCACGCATGGCTAGCTGCTTATTTTTATTTAACCCTGCAAATTGCTTTTTCTTTAATAGCCAAGTAATCGCTAGTTGAGCTTTGGTGTACTTGTCTTCCTTTTGGGCCACCACTTGGTTGACCATTGATATCAATTTGCTGGGCAGCAGCAACCCTCTCCTTGTTGCGATGTATATGGACCTAATAGACTGGCTCGTGAATCAACGAGGATCATCAGAAACAGAAGGTGAAAAACGCCATCGCCAATATCAAGCAAATGAAACTACATGTGATATCGGATGAGTTAGTTAATGCACTAAAAATGGATGGCCGTAAGTAGCGAGTGATTTTGTCTTAGATAATTAGGTCGTCACATGCTGGCAACTACAGAAGATACGCACTAACTGTATTATCTTCCGCGTGGAACGTTTATTAAACAGCCATCCGCCCTCGAAGGGCGGAGTGTTATGTGCAGAATTAACGCCACCATTCTTTTGGTCTTACATTGCCCAACCACTCTGAACGCATTAACGCTTTGAACTCAGGAAACTCCATATCACTGTCTGGGTAATAATGCCCAATACCTGTACCTTCGTTATCAATATAATCAAAATACTCATAATGACTTCTATTACTTTGATTATAAAGATAACACTGTATTGTCATACAGGTAGGGCCATTCTCATTGATGTTCTTCAATTGATGGATTTGATTCAACCCAGGTGATATCCATGTTACATCATCTTTCACCAAGATTTTTTGTGCGAATGGTTGCTTATGATAAATAGACAGCATTGAATAGAGGTTAACGCCTATTTCACCATGTAATACACGAATAATCGCATTGGCACCTGCATGGTTATGAATGGGAGAGTAATGCCCTGCAGGCCAAATTTCTAGGACATATGGAATGCCTGGACTCCAGCCTTGGTTTACACCTAATGTAATTCTTAGGTAAGTTGCTTTGATGTCTCCCTCACCGCCAAACTCGCTCTTTTTTTCCTCAAGTTTTTTGTAGCACCACCCATTAGGGTTACGAATACTTGCTTCAATAGCATCGGTAAAATCAGGAAAATCAGGCGTATTAAGTACAAAACTTTTTCCAACAACATTTGAATACAACTCTTGGCACTCTTGAGATAACGCGTTTGGCACCACAGCCCGATATTCTGCCGCATCCATCATTGTGAACTTATCTGTTGGTAACACAATAAGTGGGGGCTCAACGGTGACAGGATCTTTCCACACCGTCACTTCTGAAGGGGTGTTGACGTTGTACTTTGATAAATCATTCATCTATGTACAGGACAAAAAGCTGAATAAATAAGAAAAATCAATTAGTTAGAAGTGAATTGATCCCTCATTGGTATTACAATTCAGGCTGCGAA
>NZ_AUAF01000256.1 GCF_000428585.1 Zooshikella ganghwensis DSM 15267
GGTAGGCAAGAGCCGACGCCTTCATTACAGCACCGAATGGCAGCTTGAATAAATATACAGCTTTGTCAACCTAAAAAAACTTCGGAATCGAGTTTTAGGAAATTATTGAGCAATGCTCTGCTAAGTTTCTATGTTAAAGCAGAGGCTTAGCCCATAAGTCGTATTCATCAGCATCAATAACTTCTGCCTGGATAATACTCCCTGGCTGTAGGTCTGTTGCCCCCTCAAGATACACACAGCCATCAATTTCAGGCGCATCAGCTTTACTTCGTCCCACAGCTCCATCATCACCGACATCATCAATAATAATATCAAGTGTTTTTCCGATTTTTTTCTGTAGTTTTTGGACGCTGATTTTTTGTTGGGTAGCCATAAACTGTTCCCAACGTTCTTGCTGCAGTTCTGCATCAATGGGGTTGGGTAGGTTATTAGCTGTAGCTCCGTCAACTGGTGAGTATTTAAAACAGCCCACTCGATCTAACTGAGCTTCTTCCAAAAAGTCCAGAAGATACTGAAATTCAGATTCAGTTTCACCTGGAAAGCCAACAATAAATGTACTGCGAAGCGTGATATCTGGGCACTCTGAACGCCATTGCTGAATGCGTTTCAATGTGTTTTCAGTGTGAGCAGGACGCTTCATGCGTTTAAGCACATCAGGATGGGCATGCTGGAAGGGTATATCCAAATAAGGCAGTATCTTACCTTCACTCATTAGTGGGATGATCTCATTCACATGGGGATAAGGATATACATAGTGGAGCCTTGTCCAAATACCCATATCGCTCAGTGCGTTGCAAAGGTCGTACATTTTTGTTTTAACTGGACGTCCTTGCCAGAAACCAGTCCGGTATTTGATATCAACACCATAGGCACTGGTATCTTGGGAAATGACTAAAAGCTCTTTGACACCTGCTTTGACCAAGCGCTCTGCTTCATCAAGCACATTGCCAATAGGGCGACTATCCAGCTTGCCCCGCATTGACGGAATAATGCAAAAAGTACAGCTGTGATTACAACCTTCTGAAATCTTTAGATAAGCATAATGGCGAGGGGTAAGTTTAATACCTTGTGGGGGAACTAAGTCGATATAAGGATTGTGTTCTTTTGCGGGTGGTAAGTGGTTGTGGACAGCATTAACAACAGCTTCATACTGTTGAGGACCAGACACACTGAGTACTTGAGGATGGGTTTGTTGAATTGTCTCAGCTTCGACCCCCATACAGCCAGTGACAATGACTTTGCCATTTTCACTGATGGCTTCACCTATGGTATCAAGTGATTCCTGTTTGGCCTCATCAATAAAGCCACACGTGTTGACCACCACAATGTCAGCATCTTCATAGGTTGGGACAATATCATATCCGTCAGTCCGTAACTGCGTCAGGATGCGCTCTGAGTCAACAAGGGCTTTGGGGCAGCCCAAGCTGACAAAACCAACTTTAGGATTCGTCATTCAGTTACCACACATGCTATATCGGCTATTCAAAAGGGCTAATTTTACTCGAAGATAAAGTATTATGCTATGAGGTGGCGGTTGTCTTGGTTTTAGATAGCTTGTTTGGGTTGGAAAAGCGCTGTTGGATAAGAATTCCACCAATTATAAGTGCAACTCCACTGTAAACAGAGTGATGGATAGGCTCATTTAGTATCGTGGCGATAAAGTAGAGCGACAGAAATGGAGCAAGAAAAATTAAGTTACTGACTTTTGCCGTTTGTTCGGCATAACGAAGCGCAAATAACCACAAAACATAGGTAACACCCATTTCAAAAAAGCCAATATATAAAGTACCTGCTACTCCTTGCCATGTTAGATGAAATATCGGATCAAAGTAGAATGTGGTGATGGCTGTTAGAGGTAAACTCCCCATAAAGCAAGCAAGGAGGTTAGCAATAGGGTCAGCGGTCTGTTTTGTATTAATAATCCAGTAAAGCGACCAAATAATCGTGCTGATTAAAATATAACCTAGCCCAAGAGGATCGGTGTTATCAAAGTCGATAAAGCTGCCTTGCGTGCATATAACAATAACCCCTGAATAACACACAGCCATAGCCACTATATCTGCAAGGTATAGACGTTGCTTTAAAAAAGGAACGGCTAATAAAGTTAATGTAATAGCCCACGTATAGTTTATAGGCTGAGCCTGTTGTGCTGGGAGCAAATTATAGCCAGCAAAAAGCAGTAAGTAATAGGCAAATGGGTTTAAAGAGCCAAGCAAAAAATAATACAGCGGGCGCTGTTTAAGTAATTGAATAACAAGTAATAATCTGCGTTGAACCAGCAGGATACCGGAGAGACAAATAATACAGCTAAGGCATGAAAAAAAGACAAGCTGTAATGGCGATAAGTAAGTCAGTGATAACTTAAATGCAGTGGCTACTGTTGCCCATAATGTAACGGCCAATAGGCCTAAGCCTGTTGCTAAGCGTTGATTTTTAGTCATACAACAAAAAATGCCTTTTAAAGTAGAGTATGGCTTACGGATCCATGTCGCTGATTTTAAGGTCAAATTACAGGTGTTGTGAATAGTCTTTCATGTGAGCAAATAGTCATGTGTTGTTTATAATTAGGTAGATGTAACACTAAGGACTAGCTTAACTTACAGGTAGACAAGGTTAAGGAGAAAGCTGAATGAGCAAGCGGGCGCTAGTTGTTATCGCTGATGGTACGGAAGAGATCGAAGCCGTGACAGTTATTGATGTACTACGTCGTGCTACAGTTGATGTATGTGTGGCCAGCTGTCAATTGACTCAAGAACTTCAGATAAAGGCTTCACGTGGTGTGAAGCTGGTTGCTGATAGTCATATTGACGAGTGCGTTGATTACTCGTTTGACTTAATAGTGTTACCAGGAGGTATGCCTGGTGCTGAGCATCTAAGAGATTGTCCAACACTTACCACGATGCTGACATGCCAACAAAAGGCTGAGCGCTGGATTGCGGCAATTTGCGCTGCACCTGCTGTGGTACTATCTGCCCATAACTTAATTGCTAATGCTAAGGCAACTTGTCATCCAGCTTTTTTACAACAGTTGCAAGCAAAGCAAGTCGTTAGTGATCAGGCCGTTGTAGTCGATGAGAAGCATGCGTTAATTACCAGTCAAGGACCTGGAACAGCAATGATATTTGCATTAAAACTGGTAGAAATTTTGATGGGGGAAAAGAAAGCTCAAGAAGTAGGACAGCCTATGGTGCTTTTGAGTTAATTTATTCAGTGAAAACAATAATATGATTTTTCCTCATATAAGATATGTTTTACCTGAAATATGTAATAATATCATATATTTATAGTGTTTGTAGGAAGTAATGCCTGATGGAGTGAAATACCAGAATAGGGTAAACTACAGGCTAACAGTATTACCTGTTTATTATTAGTTAATTCCGTTCTTAACGTGTTCGATTTAAGTTTAGGTCACCTCTAAACGTAAATACTAGCTGGGTCATGAGTACAGTGCTGACACAGTTATCACGAAAAAAGTATGTTTTAAGAGGTGTCTTTTGGTTAATGATATATACCCTCCCATAATAGGGTATTGCAATTAATTCTAAATATATAAACAAAGCATAAGCGTGTTTTATACTTAAAAAATTAGCACTTTAAGCCAGTTTTTTAATATTTTCACGATAAACGCACTCGTTGTTGCGAAATTTTCCTATGTACAGGACAAAAAGCTGAATAAATAAGAAAAATCAATTAGTTAGAAGTGAATTGATCCCTCATTGGTATTACAATTCAGGCTGCGAAAC
>NZ_AUAF01000257.1 GCF_000428585.1 Zooshikella ganghwensis DSM 15267
TCTAAACAACCTCAAAAGACCAGATGATTCAGTACTGCAACAAAGCTACATAAAAGCTGCCCTGGTTTTGATGTAGGGGAGTGGTGGAGAAAAAAGCGTGCTCTTTAATATGGCCCAATCAAAACTCACTTTAAATGCAGGAAGTAAACATATTATGAGTTAAGACAGTTAAAGAGCACTATTTCATAGGAGACCTTGAGACTAATTTCTAGTTATATTCAGATACCAACATATACAAATTTTTATTGCTCATTCACTTTTACGTAGGTGAATATACCTATATAGAGACATATTTGTATGACATTTTGATGAATTTTTTAATACCGCTAAGAAAAGTATCTGATTAGGTACAAAAGTACTTATTGTAGAACTGTTAACCTTTTAAATACGATTATAAGTCACAGCATGTAAGCGATAGATAGTAAAAGGAACCAGATAAGGTTATTAACCCAAAAACTTTTACTAGTAAATAGCTCTTTGCTGCAACCGATAAGCGCTTGTTTAATAGTCATATTTTTATCAAGAAAGTATCGAATAACACTAGGGTTTAAATAAACAACTATCAAAAAAAGGGTGGTGTTCTTTAAATGAGAGCATGTAAAGCTTGATGCAATAAGGCCATTAAAGAACACCATAACGCAGCATGAAACCAAAAAGTCTTACTAGCTAAAGTGTCTTTCAATATGTTCATAGTTGCATGCATCTCTGCCTGTACCATGATCACCACTAGGAGAACATACCTAAAAGGTAGTAGTTTTTGGAATATCAAGCCAGTTAAAAATTACCTCATTAAATATTTCATTAACCTTTACATTCTGATTGAAAAGGCATGAATGACCGATCAAAAACGCAAGAAAGTTTAATCCAGATCCAAGCAAAATCAGCCTGTGAGCCTTACTTAACGGATAAAGAGTGTAGGCAAGCATTAAAGGCTATTTACCAGGAAGTAAGACAACTACTCAAGCCAAAGGAAACCAATGACAAACAAATATCACCTGGACTACTTCGAGAAAGCCGTACTGAGTAATCAATATAAAATCCTTCAATTACTCGCCCCAGTATTTAATAAAGACGGCGGCATTTACGAAGCCAATAAATAAAAGAATTACATCGAGATTTTAGATAGCAATTTGGTTGAGCTTTTTCCTGAGATATTCGAAGGTAACTTTGAGCTACCACACGACATACAACGTGATGTCCTTGCGATTACTGAGCTGTATGAACTCATGGAGACTAGCTACAGTCATCTGTGCCTTGAGGAACAAAGGGAAATAGACAGCGATAAAGTCGTATTTAATGGCTTCGGTTTAGAAGACAAATACTATACGGAAATTAGGGATTTTCTCACCGCATTAAACAATAGTGAGGTATTCGAAGATAGACCAGGTGTAAGTGTTGTCACTGAGGATATGCTTGAGTTTCCACCCGTAGGCCCAATGATGCCGCTGTATAAGCAACAACTGGGAAGGCTGGAGGCATTGAAAGCTAGGCCTGGATACGTGGGGGATATGCTGACCGTTGAGGAGTTGAAGTACCTAACGGAAGGCTTTGAAGATGCGCCACCGCTCCAATAGGTACTTAAGGCTTACTAGATAACCTGAACGTTGATAGCACAAGGTCCTTTCTGGCTCTGGCCAACCTCAAACTCTACTTTGTCATTATCACGTGGCTCACGACCATGAGTTTCATTTTTATGGAAAAACAAGTCTTTACCGCCATCGTCTGGAGTGATGAAGCCAAAACCTTTAGTTGCATCAAAAAATTTAACTGTACCTGTGCTCATTCTAATCTCGCGTTTATGTTGAATTAAGCGTGTTTTATAGAGGTTAATGAACAATAAAGCAAACAGTTTCTACTGTTATTGCTGGTTAGAGACAGGTATCAGACAGAAGGGGATGAGGAAGCGCCACCGCTCCCACTCAGGTAAGAGTAGGAGTAGTAACCAACATTAAGCTCTTAGGGAGTTAGAGTATTTCCCATAAACTTTAATAGTGCTCTTGACTTAGGGAAGCTCTCAGCAGAAGACGGAGCTAAGATTTTTTTATCAAACCTAAAATTCATTACAGCAATTACAGGGTCTTGGGGATAAGCATTCAGATAGTCCCAATACGCTTGTATTCGATCATGAAGGTCTTGATCGTTTTCGACTGGAGGAATTAATAAAGACTCTTGCGTTGATGGAGGCACTATGACCCATTTTAAGTTTGGGTTTGCAGAAAAATACCTTTCGTATGTTTTATGTATTACAGAGCTATCATCTCTAGAGCTGTTATGACGCCAATAATAGTTGTCGATGCCAACCCAGTCAGGTGTACTTTTGACACCTAAACACCCACTTTGTGGCATTTGATGAAGGATTTCATTAACAGCAGAAGGTAGGGCTTTATCGAAGTCACGATGAATCAAAACTGTAAATATCGGAATATCATTCAAATTATGTGTTTTTAAAGCTTGCCTTAAGGTACAAACATAACTTGCATATTGCCACTTAACATACTGCCCATTATCCCACAAAGCCTTATCAGCAGATGGTTCATCAAGAAAGTAGATCGCTTTGGGCTTATTTGTAGCACTTTTTATATTTGCGACGATATTCCAAATGTTCCCCCATGAACCTTTAGCTTGGCATTCAGTATTACTTTGTGCGGAGTAACAGATGTCTAGTCGATTATAGTAGTTTTCTTCTCCAGCACCTATGTTAAGTGCACATCGTTCATGGGCACAAACTTTAGAGTTTAAGCTTTCGATTGAATGAACTACATTTAAATTTGTATTGTTTGGACCTGTGGCACTGATTCTTTCATAGTTCTTTTCAAGTTCAATATTAAATACTTCATTCTCACTATCGAGCCAGTCATACCCATAATATTTGATATTTGGGTTAGGCTCACTGTGGCAAGCTAATGAAAAAATGGAGAAAAATAAGATAGTTTTTGCAGATAATATTTTGGATATTTTTAAATTCATAATGAGTACGTTCGAACAAATAAAGAAGATCAATATTACCACACATCAAGGTTTAATAGTGCACAAAACTATAGGAGTTAAATGCTCTCAACCATAATCACCGCAGTTACTGGCCTGTTTCAAACCTATCTCACCAATAAGCAACACAAAGCCGAACTCAAACAAGCCATCCATAACAAGCAATTAGACGAGATCCAGCAAGGCAATATCTCTGCTTCAGAGCTGGATTCATTGAGCATTCAAAGCCGTGGCTGGAAGGATGACTTTCTATTAATCATCACCGTTACCCCGCTTGTGCTGTGCTTTGTACCTGAGATGTCTGACCATATAAAGAATGGTTTTGAAGCCTTAAACGCGAGTGTACCGGAATGGTATATGCTCGCCTTAGCCTTGGTGTATATCGATACGTTTGGATTTAGGCGCATTTTACGCAATGTTTTTTCAAATTATTTAACTACAAAAATTAATAAGAGTTAGGAGAATGACAGTACACCATCACGAACCCTGGACATTTAAAAAAGAGATTAATATTACGCATATCATAGCCACTCTGCCTGTCGTCGTTTCTGCCATTATATTTGGTTCTTCCGTTGATAAACGCATTGATTTGAATGCGACCAACGTTATAAAGAGTTTAGGCATGAGATGAAGAACGACATTAGCGGGATAAATGACAAGTTAGGCCGACGTTGTCGGCGACTTTTAGCGAGTGCCAATCATCAGGCTCAGTGTTCACTTCGCAACATTTAAATCCGTTTATACGGCATGT
>NZ_AUAF01000258.1 GCF_000428585.1 Zooshikella ganghwensis DSM 15267
CCCTGTGAGCTATGCGCAACGCATTTAATTCTTCTTCTGTGAGCCAAAATCCTTTCATGGTCGCAAAGGATATACAATTTCCTTGTTAAATCAAAAGATTAAACCTAATTCTCAAACGCTATGGGTATAGTTAATGCTTTGACAGTCTGGATGGACAATTTCACTAAGAAAATCGAGTCATCAGACATTCCAAACCATTATAAAAAGCGTATTAATACGAATGCGTCATCTTTAGAATATCTAATGAAGTGGGAATATATTGTCATGCAAATTAAACCAAGCTTTTTAATTTGGCCACTTTGTTTTGGCAAGCATCCTCAAGCATTAATTCAATTATCATCGAGCACGATTGAAGAGTTTGCGAACCATCAAGCTGCTGGACTTAACGAAGGTTTATCTATGCTTTATTTGGATAGCTTTGGAGATCGTGTATTTCCTTATTTACAGAAAGGGTTATCTATCATGTACACACAGTATCATAACCTTTTGGTAAAATGTCATATAAACTCTATAATATTGGAATTTATTATAGATATCTTCCAGCATTTCCTCAGCATTTTACTATCTATAATCACAATACCATTTCACAAAAAACGAACAAAATATCAACTTATTTATCACTTCTACCATTGGATATCTCTTTTCGCTGGCTATCATTTTTCAAAACCAGCAAAACTTCATGAAGAGTTTAATAGCCACTATTTAGATATAACACAATTCTCCCTATCAATGTATCTACTATCATTTAAAAAATGATGCAGTAAAAAGTACTTTTACACACAAAGAAACCTACAATCAAATATTAACCAAAATAACAATACAAAACACACATTAAACATCTATTATAAAATGTAGCGATATCTTTATTGCATAATATTAAAGCAAGCTATTCATCAACATAAGAAACTATATCTACTAAAGAAAGCCACAAAACGAAGCAATATATACCCACAGCGAAGGGTATATGAGTTCGATAAGCTAAACAGTTCAGCACACTCTAGTCAAGGAGGATTAGACTATGCTAACAAGATCACTAAAATTATTATCCATTCTTTGTTTATTCAACCTTAACTCCTATTCCTCAGCTAATCCTAACAGTATTATCATTAATACCCAACCCGAAAATAGAAAAATCGTGGGTGGTGAAGATGCTATTCGTGGCGAATTTCCCTTCATGGTTTCCCTACAAATTTATAATAATAACCACTTTTGTGGTGGGTCTGTTATAGCTAGCCGATATATTCTCACTGCAGCACACTGTGTAGCAAGCTATTCAGTTCAGTCTATTGTTGTAGGTAAGCACGCAACATACAATAATAATGGTGCTACAACTATTCGGGTAAAACGACAGATAGTTCACCCTCAATATGATGCCTACTACTTATATAATGATGTTGCCTTATTAGAACTTGAAAATGATATTCCTTACAAGTACAAGCCTATTCAACTTGCCAATGAATATATTACATCAACCTACGCAGGGCAAGGTATGTATACTACTGTTATTGGTTGGGGAGATACTCAGGGAACAGGTAATCCCTATGTTTTACAAAAAGTAGATGTGCCAATTACATCTACACGTATATGTCAGAATGCCGGAGGCATTTATTCAAATATTTGCGCAGGACTTCCACAAGGTGGTAAAGATTCCTGTCAAGGTGACTCCGGTGGACCCTTATTTATAAAAACTAATAATGGCTTCTATCAAGTTGGTATTGTTAGCTTCGGATCCGGTTGTGCCCAACCAAATCGCCCCGGAGTATATGCTCGAGTCGCTAACTTTAAATTATGGATAGAGCAATACCTAACTCAGAGAGACAAAGTGGCAATAGCGTATTGACAGTAACAACTCTAATCGATATTACAGCGCTGCCAAGCCGTTATTATGTAGAATGACTACACGGCATTCCTTGTAGCTTGCTAGGCGCAAAAAATAGTCTACAGCAGTGGTGGTTACCAGGCCCTAGCCTGACTTGAACAAAACAATGTCATACTATGATTGAAGTACCCAGTAAACACCAATTAATATAAAAGGTGCTCCAATAAAATGGGTTAAAGATAATCCTCGATCCAGTAATATAAAAGATAATAGCACAGCAAACATAGGCGTACTCAAGCGTACAATAGCTGCCGTAGATGGTCCAGCAAGCTGACATGCATACTTATAAGCCATACCTGCTGAAATAGTCGAGAATAGTACTAAAGCAAATAATAAACCTGCTTGATGAACATCAGGACTTTGAAGTTCTGACGCTGACACGCTCCAACTTAATAATAAACCAAGACCAAGTAAATATGACCAAAAATTTACACTTGTAACATTCACTGTTTTTGATGCACTCATCAATGAAAAAACAGCCATTGTAATAGCTGCACCCAACGCACATAGTAAGCCGACCAGTACATGGCTATCATCATTAACAGTCGATTGATCTATCGTAGCAGATCCTACAATTACCAGTGTTGAACCTAAAAGTGCTGAGATAGCCCCTATACATTTATTTAGTGAGGGCTTAACCCCCTTAAAAAACTCAACTCCTATTATAAAAACAGGAGTAGTACTTATAATAAGGGCTACATCAACCATGTTCGCTAACAAAAACGCTGTGGTTGCGAATGTATAGTAACAACAAAGTGCCGCACCACAACACACAGCTCGTTTTGTTAAAGAAAGCGTCTGCGAAGTTAAATATATAATAATACTGGTAATAAGCAACGAAAGAAGAAAACGATAAAATAAAATAGTATCTAATGATAAATTACTTAAATAACTAATCCATATTCCTGTTGCTCCCCACATAAGGCTAGAGTATAGTGAAAAACCTGCACCTATCGTAATTTCATTGCGCATTAACTTGCCATTTTTTGTTGCTGGCTCGTACAGCTAATCATCTGCGCTTCTTGATATAACTCATCCCAGTACTGAACATGAGCATCAATTTCATTTGTCATAAAGCGCATGAGGGTTACGTAGCGTTTTTTACCTTCTAGTTCTTGTTTAAGTGGGGTGAATGTATCCTGAAAGTGCTCTAACTCAAGGTGCTCGTGAATATCCCACCATGGTGACTTGTCAATACCATAATAAGCTTTCAGTGCTTTTTTAACATAAGTATTTCGAATTGATGCAAACAACTCTCTCGCAGATAACGCTGCAACTGATTCCACAAAGTTAGTATCGCTTGTACCAAAAACATTTAAAAAGTGTGATTTGTATTTACGAGTAGCATGACTCTCAGGCTCTCTAGGTTCCGTTGAATGCTCTAGCTGCTCAATAAATCGTTGGTACATCAAAGTATGGTTTTCTTTCATTTCAACCATCACATGATGTGCCAAAGCTTGAACCGTATGAGATACATAAGGGTGTGAGGCATCACCGCTCTTCAGTATACATAAACCAAACCACTCATGAAATATATTACGCCAGTATTCATACTGCATAAAAATATAGCGCAAATCTGCAACAGAAATTACACCTCCAGCTAAGTCTTTAAAAAAAAGACTGTCGGCCAATACTTTATTGGAGTAACTGACAATAATGTCAGCCATTTCATCAACTGTATATGTTTTATTCATAACATTCCCTGTTATTTGTATACTATACCCTTCACGAATCATTTTTAGGGTTTGTTGCTATGTACAGGACAAAAAACTGAATAAATAAGAAAAATCAATTAGTTAGAAGTGAATTGATCCCTCATTGGTATTACAATTCAGGCTGCGAAACC
>NZ_AUAF01000260.1 GCF_000428585.1 Zooshikella ganghwensis DSM 15267
ATTGTATTATTTTTTTCCAATGTGATGCTCTAAGTCAGTTGCTAATCATCCTATTATACTGATTTTGTTGTATTTTTATATGCGATTGCCCTGCTCAGAATAGTATACTTTAGACTCAGTTTCCTTTAGTTCTATCAGCTAACTAGCCAGATGAAATTTTTAATTGTTGAATATGACTATTTAATGGCATTGGTTTACTGTATAGAAATCCCTGCAAGTAATCACATCCTGCTGCAATCAGTTGCTCTGCCTGCTCTTTATGCTCAATACCTTCAACAGTCACTTTAAAACCCTGATGCTTTAGGTACTTTATGAGTGATAACACCATTGCACAACGGCGATTATCAACCATCATATCAACCAAGCTTTTGTCTACTTTAATTGTATCAATGGGGTAGTTCAACAACTGAACCAAAGATGTATAACCAGCTCCAAAGTCGTCGATGGCTAGTGATACACCAATATTTCTTAGTAAGGCCAAATTTTTTTCAACCTTACCAATATCACATATTTCAAATGTTTCAGTTATCTCTAATTGAATAATCGAGAGATTCACCTGAGAGTCAGAAAATACTGCCGCGATTTTTTCAATAAAATGTTTTGAGCTAAGATGTGCTGATGAAATATTAATTGCTATTTTAAGTTCATTACTATAGAGATCTTGTAATTGAGGAATATCTTTAATAACTTGTCCAATCACCCAAAAATCTATTGCCTCAAAGTATCCACGACTTTCTGCTATAGGGATAAACTCAGCAGGCGAAATAAAACCCAGCACATCGGACTGCCAGCGCAACAATGCTTCTACACCTGCTACTTTTAATGTTTTTGCATAATACACAGGCATATAATAGACTTCAAATTCGCTAAAATTTCTTTTCTTAAGTTCAGTTTCTATTTCTTTATCTCTTCTTGCTTGAATAGCTAGTTCTTGTGAGTAAAAAGCATATTGGTTTTTACCAGCGTGTTTAGCTTGGTACATTGCTGTATCTGCATTAGAAATAAGTTCCGTAGGGTTAGAACCATCATCAGGGTAAATCGCTATTCCTATACTGGCAGAGACAGGGAAATGTCCTGCATCACATTCAAAACCATCTTCAAATAATGCTAATATTCTCTCAGCGACTTTATAGAGTACTGCGTCTTTATCAAAGTCATGTAACAGCACTGCAAATTCATCACCTGCCAATCTTGCAAGATCATGATCATAAATATTTACAATAATATCAGTTGTACGTACTGATAACTGTAAGCGCTCGGCGAATGTTTTAAGTAGGATATCTCCAGCTTCATGCCCAAATTTATCATTAACAAATTTAAAGTTATCTAAATCAATATACAGTAATGCAACTTTTTTTGACTTTCTATTAGCTCGAGAAATAACTCGATCTAAACAGCTAGTAAATGTTCTTCTATTATAAAGCTTTGTTAGCGCATCACGCTCTGCCATCTCCTTAGTTACTTCATATACATTATGGAGTTGCTCATAAACTCGAACAAAAGCACGGCTTAAACTACCTACTTCATCCTGGCTACCATAGGCATTTGGTTTATCTTTATTACCTTCAAGTACATCTGTCAAATCTTTTTCCAATACTTCTATTGGACTGGTAATATAACGTTTAATTAGGAATATTAACATTATATATGAGCAAACTGTCAAAATCACAAACGACAGTATCATACGTTTTTCGAGCGTGCGTAACTGTTCAGAAATTTCATCATCACTTACAACAAGAGCAATACTACCTAAATTAGTTATTTTATAGGTCACAGAAATCAATGATTCAGAAATTTCTCTAGACTCACCGCCTTCTAATAGTATATAGGTATCGATGTTTTGTTCTTTCTTTAAAGTCTCCCGCCAGGCATCAAAGTCCGAGGCATCAAATGCCATGATCACAGCAATAGACTGATCCCAGTCTTTCATTAAGGGTTTACGCTGCGTATACCGATCAATAAAACGAATATACAAAAGTCGGGTTGTGTTGTTTTCACTTATTAAATATCTATTACTAATAATTTTATTATCACGCATTTCCTGCACAATAGTTGGTATTTTTGGATCTATTGTACTAAATGGATCACCGCTATTTTCATAGTAAAACTCGATATTATTATTTGGAAAAAAAATAGCTAACGATATATAGTGAAAGCTAATTTCATCTAAGTCTTGAATTGCTGTTTCTAAGTTACCCTCAACTGCAAGCGCTTTAAATCGTTTATCTTCAACATTTAAGTATTGTCGTATCTCAGCACTTCTAACTAACGACGGGAAATACGTATCAGCAAAACTTAGGTACCTGTTCATGCTATCAACAAGCTGATTTAGCTGTAAATGAGCTTGACTGGATAAAAAATCAATCAACGATTTTTTTTGAACTTGATAAATACCTATGAACGTGATTAAGTAGCTCAATACTAAAACAGGTAGGATTAATACTCTAACACGTTTACTTAGTCTCATGCTCTTTTCTCAAAGCTCGCATGACTCGATTTCTCTGACTCATATTTTTATCAGAAATAATTCTATATGGTTCGCTTCTATCTAAAACATCTTGATCAGGATATATACTTTTATCATTTTTCACTTCGCTAGGTAACAGTTCAATGGCAGATTTATTAGTCGTTGCATACCCAATATCTTTAGCATTAATTGCTGCATTTTCTGCATTATTTAGAAAATTAATAAATGATAGTGCCTGCTGTTTCTTTGTAGAGTGACTTAATACAGAAAAACAGTCAATCCATAGTGATGTACCTTCATCAGGCACAATATACTGCCAACTGTCTTTTCCTGTTAGATCGTTTAATGTGTGTTGATCACCGCTATAGCCAATGGCCATATATAATTCTTCATCATCAGGCTTGGCACTAATATAACTAATAACATAATCATATGTCATGACTGCTGGAATTTGCTTTCTAAGTAACTGATAAGCGGCTTTAAGATGATCATTATTTTCGCTATATATTGAGTAGCCACTCAATTTTAATACTGGAATCAGTGTATCTGTAAAATCTTCATGCATTCCTATATGACCAAAAAGACTTTCTTCTGGTTCAATCAATGCTCTCCATGATACCGGTTTGGTCTCAATCTTATCTGCTCTATATACAATGCCAACGGTCCCCCAGAAATATGGAACACCGAAATTACCGCAACTTTGAGTCCAACGCTTCTGGATATTAACCAAATTACTTACTTCTGAGCGTGTTATCGAAACTAATTTATTATTCTTTCCAAATAATTGTGCAGAAATACTATCAATCACAACGAGGTCAAACTGTTCAGCAACCTCACTTGCAAGAACTTCATCACGCATTTCATCAGTATCATAATAAATTTGGTGTATCTTCCAGCCGGTTTCTTTTTTCCATCGTTCAATAATATTCGGGGATAAATACTCTTGCCAGTTAAAAATCACCAGCTCACCCGCTGAAGTCGAAGTTGCAGTGAGTATAATAAAAAACAGTAAAGTATATATGCTACGCATTTGAAGCCTCAAGGAAGTCAACGTCCTACTAGATCAAAGTTTAGTTCTCTTCAGGCTAACCTTAAAGGAGGGATAATTTCGTATAATTACTGATTAGACGATCAAAAACTTTAGTCATAACGCTCCCGCAGAGCGGGAGGCTTGACAGCTATGAGCAGCCCCAAGGGCTGCCAATGTTAAAGTTCAGTGTTTAACATTAGCTTCCGT
>NZ_AUAF01000261.1 GCF_000428585.1 Zooshikella ganghwensis DSM 15267
TTGACCTCGTCAGAGAGATCCAATGTTAATCGTGGCATAGCTATAAACCTCCAAGGTCACCAAGTCAGCCATACGGTAAATATACTGCAAATTTAATGAATTCTCCAGTAAGGGTAAAGGGTTGTGGCATTATTAAGCTAACCGGTGTTCCACATAAATGATCCACGCGGAACATAGCACAGTTGATGTGTGACTTTTGTTGTATCACTCACAGGCAGTAGCCGCTACTGAAATACAGGTTTTGATGGGTAACCACATTTCCAACCGTGAAGGATCGCCAGGTTCAGCAGGTAAAAAACCATACTGCTGATAAAAAGGCACTACTTGAGGTGTCATCGGATCCACAAACAAACCAATCGCCGATATTTGCTCTGCCACCAAAAACGTTCGGTAGATGGCATCCACTAATAACCGCTCACCTAACCGCTGCCCTTGCTGAGAACGATCGACTGCAAGTCGTGCCAGTTTCACCGCATTTAGCGGATGAGGGTACTTTTTATAATCTTTATGATCGGGCGGCGTTGTCACTGAGTAGCCGGTCAGGGTGTGATAGCCAAGAATGGCGGTCGGCTCAGCACTGGAGCACGCGACATACGTTTTTGAGATCTGTTTTGCGGCCTTCTGCCGTGCCTGCCTTTGTAGAAACTGGTTCAACGCATTCACACCGCAATCAAACGCTTTTCGATCATGCGCGGGTGTCAGCTCTTCAATGATTATCGACATTCACCGAATCCCTGTAGCGCTGGGCCGCTGCAACCAGTTTCTGGTTCGGTTCAGGTGGGTTCTCCAGTGCCGCAACCAGTGCCTCAGCGCCAGCCATGGAGAGTTGTAATGTTTCGGTTTGTGCCAGGACATCGCGGGCTTTTTCCAGTGCCGATTCAATCAAAAACTGTGAGAGTGTAGCCCCAGAATAGTCCGCCGCGCGCTGAATCATTTCTTGTATATCAGTGGAGACACGCGCCACCAGGCGCGTTTCTTTACGCTCGGAATTGGGTTGAGTAGCCATTATGCTGATTCCTCTTGTCTTTATGTGTGTCATTATGGCACACATAATTGTGTGTGTCACTCTGGCATACATATTTCAATCGCCAGCACACTCGGCATGGTCCTGCGTCTGCACATCCAATCCTTTGCTATTGTTGGGCTACAGCCGGTTTGGCGTCATTTTTCATTATATTAGATTTCACGCACTTAGTAATACGTATTACCATTTCTGATAGTATAATACTGTTGTAGCCCAAAAATAGCCGATAACAGAAGTTACCGGAAATTTTTTTAAGACAGTTTTGGTATTCGGGGTGGGGTCGGAGCACTAAGGGCACTAGCAGAGGTAAAATGAGGAAAAAGATTCGTTTTCAGGACAGTTAAATTAAAAAATATGCTAATTTACTGCCTTTCTTAAAATATACGATTGAGTTTAATAACCAAGGTTGCTTCTATATGCTCTTTAGAACGACAAAGTGCTCCCAATACAATCATCCTGAGCTTTGTTTCTCATGTACAACCGATGTCGTACCTCAACAAGATATTGATTGGTTTATTGCACATCTAGAGACTGAGGTGGCTAACGGTGTAACATTTAAAAGTGGCGAGTTTATGCAGCTTGGATGGATGCTGAACCAGCTTGAAATGCACTCTGATAAGAGTATTCACATCTTAGAGCCAAACATGAAAGATGTTCCTATCGTGTTTATCGACTCAGTTACAAGCACACTAAAACACTTTAGAGAGCAGCAAGATATCGTTGATAGTTGTACGTTAAATGTTGCCCCAGATTTCCCGTCATTAAGAACATCTATTATTGTTAGTGAGACATTCCAGGCTACAAATAGCTTTTATATGGCGAGAGAAGTAGCTGAAAACACTGAATCTGGCTGGTTTTTTAAGGATCTTAACGCTGAAGAAGACGAATACAGTGTTCTCTCACTATATGACTTTGCATGTAAGCGTCCAGATTTAATAAAGTTTCTCGCATTACCTGTAGGTTTGGGAGTACTTTTGAGGGATGGGGATTGTTATAGGCTAGTAAAAAATGACAGAGAAGTGCAAATTAAGGCTAACTCTTACCTAGATCAAATAAACTCCACTCGATAAACGAGTGGAGTGAGTCATACACCTTATAAAATACTGGGTGATTCTCCCTTAACTGCACCGGCAAAGTAAGCATCTAAAGCTTTTAAAGGATCATGTATAAGGTGGTAATTTTTAAAATCACCACCTTTTACATAAAATAATCCTCGATGTTGGCCAGTGAGATCGCAAACAATCAAATCTGAATTTGAGCACTGAATAAATACCCTTAAATCACTGCCAGGTAATTTATCATACATAAACTTTGCACTGGATAAATCCTGCTCATGATCCTCACAGAAGTTTTTGATTTCTCGCCAATCGTTAAAACTAGAGGGTAAATCGTAGCCATATAGCCCCCGTCCTTTTGCCACAGCAAGGCTATCCATTTTTTCATAAAAGCAGCCAAAGCCAGCAGGTAGACAAGAAAAGTACTCCTGTAAATAGTCTGTTGTTGCGGCTTCAGAAGGATTGGTAACAGGTATGCCTGCTGTGATTAACTTATGACCACACTTAAGTCCCCACCAATAAGACTTATGCTCTTTTCCAAGATCATTGAGTCCAATACCTATCGAGATACTCTCTAGCAATTGGATTCTAGAGCATTCAGTTGTTAGTACCTGATACAGTTTTGGAAATGACGTCTTCAGTCCACTAAAAAAGGCTTCATTTCCATTATCTATTGCACAAAGTAATTCATCTGGAATTCGAGATACAGCCTCTTCTGGAAATTTAGAAGAAACCATATAGCAGGCATTAAATTCAGAAAAATCATTTTCTGTATTTGACATACTCACTATCCGCCATTTTGTTTAAGATATAACTTAATCTGCTTTTGTATTCTGTCTCTAGCAGCTATTTGCCTTTCTTCTAAATTCATAAGGTAGTTCGGATCTAATGCCTCACCTTTATAAGTCTTCCAATCTCTACCAATTAAATTACTCTTGGATTCATTTAAGCTCTTTGGCAACGCTTGGATATTATCAAGACCGACTGTGTCGTGAACAATTGCTTGCTGCTGAGATTTAGTTAAGCGATTAAAGCCAGTCATTTCGCGTATTTTACTGACAGGGTAAACATGGTCTGGAGACATGACAACATCTTTACCCGGCGTGACTAATTTGTTCGTTAATGGATCAAGGTATTGCTTACCTTTTACACTATCTCTCATCTTTTGAGTGGTTGAGCTAAATCCTAAACCATCTAGCTTTTCCCCTAAAGGACTAACTAAATTCCCATCATCCGTAAGCGTTAACTTGGGTAAATCATCATGGCCACGGTTTCGACCTACCACCGTTTTCCCATTAACGGTTTTATAATGATATCCATTGGGTAGTGCAGGTAAACCATTATTAGAGCCTGTTGAACTGCCTATATTAGTCTCACCACACTTCCGCGTAGACCCATTATGCACCAACGCCCCTTGCTGCCCCACAAAGTACGTGTGGTAGTCCTTGACTTCCAGGTTGTAGACGCTTTGGAGTGCGGGTTTGTATTCCGTGTGTTGGACGGTGAGCGGTTGCAGGCTTTGACTGACGAGCTTGTCACCGGCTTTCAGGTCTTTGGCGGCTACCCATTGGTTGTCGGTGGTTCTAAAGGGATGCTCACC
>NZ_AUAF01000262.1 GCF_000428585.1 Zooshikella ganghwensis DSM 15267
GAGTTTGTGTACAATATAAAGTGCCGAGGAAAAAGCTTACTTAATGATCTAATAGAGCTATTGATATAACCCCCTAGGAATCCATATAGAGCCATGTTTTAAGGTATTTGATAGTTGATCATTAATTACATTAAGTTGAGTACTGGCTTTGTCTAGTTGTTGAATAGCGTTAAGTTGTGTATTGAGCCGCTGCTGTGCTGCCTCATTGCCTGAAAGTGTTAATGAAACACTTTCGTGTTTAGACATGATGAGTGTTTTTGTTAAGGATAATAGGTGATCTGCTTGGTCGCCGTTCACTTGCTTTAGTAATTGCTCAATGTGTTCAGCATTAAATGATAAGGACCGATTTTCAAGTAAGTTAAGGTTGGTGAGAGAAGCCAATTCATTGGCAGAAATTAATTGATTATTGTGGGTGAGACCCAGCTGCCAGACATCAATACGAGACAACTTATGGTCACCAAGAGAAATGCTGCCAAATCGTTGATCAGCCAATAACAGTGTTTCCCACTCAGGAATATAGGTTGTCGTCAGTTGTTGTAATGATTTGACATGGTCTTGTTGTAATTGGGGCGGCTGATAAACATTAAGCTGCCAAGGCTGCCTGTTTAAACCAAGTTCGGCTAGCAATATTTTTAGTGAGGATAGCTTAGGGAGCTGCCACGTTTGGGCTGTGGCAGGATCATAGACTGCAAGATGATTTTTGTATTGAATCACTGCCAGTATGCGGTCGCTAATTGATAATTCTAGCAACTGAGAAGCATTATTGGCTGTGTTATTGACGTTATCGCGCAGTTTATTGATTAAATGTGAAACTTTTTGCCCATTAGCAAATGCTTTTTTCTTTCCAACGGGTAGCGCTCTAATTTTTGCTACAAACTCAATTTGTTGGTGATGGTCTGGTACGTAAGATAAAGTGGTTAATTTATTGTGGTTAGCTGCAAACGTCACTGCTTGAAAAATACTGTACTTTCCTGCGGCTAAAAAAGTATTCGTTAGTTCGTGACTGGTTAAACCTAATCGGTGTTTAGCATGGCTTTCTGCTTTTAGGATGGGATTAAGCAATTCACTGAGTTCAACTTGATTACGAATACCATGCATAATGGGTCGCAATACATTGGAGCGTAAAATTCGTTTACCTAAACTATTTAATGCACTGGCAAAGGCACTCCGAGCATCGTGACCAAATAAACTGCTAATGCCTTCTTTGTGAAAAAAGAGCCCATATAAAATTTCTTGTGCTGTTGGGGATAGCCGTTCAGAATTTTGTAAATCATGCAGAAATTTTTCCCGCTCAAACATGAGCACAGTGGTTTTTTTATGCCCCCAGGAAATACGAAACAGTGGTCTTATTGGCTCTGCTTGAGGGCCTCTGACAAGCTCAATCACATGGATAATGGGGCTAAGTGGGTTGGGAATATTCCAGGGAAGTTTACTTTTTACAGCGCTTATTTCACTTACATAGTCACTGACATTGACAGTAAGCTTACGGAGGACAGCAGTATCATTCACTAAATAACTAACAATCCTACGTTCTAAATCATGACCAAAGCCTAGTTCATCCGCAAAGGCAAAAAGCTGCTCTACACTGTCAGCTAAGGAAAGAGGCTTGGTTTGATAAGGCTGTTGGTTATGTAATGCTTTTAAATGACCACTTATTTGATTAAATAAATCCCACTGTGCTAGGCCATGTTGAAGATTTGTTGTGCTATCTAATAAGGTTGATTTTGACTTGGCGAGTTTAAGCGCATGGTCAATGAGCTTGAGATCATCGGGTGACTGTTCTATTTTAAGCAGTACTTCTTTATAAAGCTGTCGATAGTCATCGCTTCTTTTATCAAACTGTTTATGAAGTTTATTTAATAGCTTCTCAACGCTTAACTCAGAATTTTTAATAATTTGTCGGTATATTTTCTGCCAAACTCGAGCTGGTGCTTGGTCTTTGGCAAAGTGGTATAGATCATTAATACGACGCAATAATGTCGAACGTAGTGATTCGTCAGTTTCGGCTTCGCGGGTTAAAATGTTTTTTTCTGTATCGGTGGGTGTTTCAATAAGATTAAAGGTGCGGTTCATATATTGTGCCATTGCCTGGCTAAAACCTACACCACCAATGGTGGCACCAACACCAGTAAATAATAAAGCGCTTATGCCAATACCATAAGGTCCCCCCAAAATCATGCATAACTGGCCTGCTGTGAGTAGTGTGCTGCCAAATGTATCAATGATATGTGCATTACGTTGATTGCGATAAAAACGATCAATGAGATGGCTGACTTCTTTGAGTGAGCTATTGGATTTTAATAGGTCATTATTACGTAAAGTATGTAACCAGTCTTGAATGTTTTTAGTATCATGAATACCAATACCGGCTTTGGCTAAACCTGCAAGTACCATTTGCGATTGACCAATGACATTAAAACTGTCACCAATAACGCCTAATGTTTCACTGAAGGGAAGCGTTGCATTACCTGACAACAGTTGTGTAGTTGCACGACTTTCAAACGCTAACATCCCCCAGTACATTGAACTTAAGCCAGACTCCGTAAAATTTGCGGCAAGTCGGCTTTCCACAAAAGATAACCAGCGCTCCTCATGTAAGCTTCTGTATTCTGCAAGCTTTTGTAATGTGTCTTGAGTTTGCGGTGATTTAGGATCGAAAAGTGTGTTATTACTTAGCAGTAATAATAATTTTTTAAAGTGTCTGGGTAGTTGTCCTGATGATTATGGGGAGAATTAATTAAGCTTTGTAGTCGATGACGCTCAGTGGTAATTAATGTAATAAGCTCATTCAGTTGTTTAAGTTGGTCGTTGAGGGGGAGGGGATCATTTTTTGTTAATGTTTGAAACTGTTGAAGTACTGCTTTTTTAAACTGTAGATGCCTTATAATGAGTTCTTGATCTGTGGATAATGTTGGGCTTTCGATCAGCTGATGTTTCCACTCTAGTTCTGTTTTTAATGTAGTAATTAATTCTTCTTGTAACTCAGTGAGCTTGCTTTTGAGTTGACTGAGTGCTTCACTGGCTTCATTACGCTCTTCCATGGCACCTAACCAGCCTTTGTGAACAACTGCGATAAAGCCAGGGTATAAGCCCGTTGCTTGTACTGCTTGCACTAATTTTTTTGGTAGGCCCGAATTTTCAAGGCTTACTGCCAAGTCATCACCACCATCAATCACAACGACTGGCCCTGACTCGGTGTTGCTAAGGGAGTGAACAGTATGTCCATTGCGCCCTCTTAGCTTACGGAAAATCCAGGCTAAATGTTTTGATCGACGACGAATGAAGCCTTTTTCTAGTGATTGTTTAGCATCAGTCAAGCTCACAAACCGCATGGTTTGTGGAAGGGGACCACCCTGAACTTTCCATTTAAAACCTGCTTCATCAATTGCAGTGATTGATACATCATAAGTGTCAGTCAACCAACGTTGTAATTCTTGAGTGGCCGGTATTTCCCAAATTGTCATATCCTACAACTCCATGCTATGACATAAAAAGGTGGGCAGTATAGAATCAAAGATGAGAATGATTTGTATTTAACATTTGTATTTTTGTAACGATTTGCAATTAGCTTCTATGTACAGGACAAAAAGCTGAATAAATAAGAAAAATCAATTAGTTAGAAGTGAATTGATCCCTCATTGGTATTACAATTCAGGCTGCGAAAC
>NZ_AUAF01000259.1 GCF_000428585.1 Zooshikella ganghwensis DSM 15267
ATTCCTGTGACAATACGACTTTGATAACCGCATTCTCGCAGTTTCTATCTTTGGTACAACCTACCACTCTCAGCCAAAAACTGTCTACAGTATTGGTATATGATACCCTTTTTTAATTACCTCCCCCTAGGAGTCCATTTGGAACCCAAACAATATTACAAAGCAGTGACATTTCTTTTTCCGTTTTCAACACGCCTGATGAAGTCCTCAATAATAAGCTCATAAAGCTGAGCCCCTAAAAAGCCATCCTCAACGCCATAATCAATACTCGGATTATCATTTACTTCGATAACCGCTACACGATCATCAAATGCTTTAATATCTACTCCATATAACCCATCACCTATTAAGTTAGCCGCTTTTACAGCCGCTTTAATCACCTGTTTTGGCACTTCATACGTAGGAATAGTCTCGAAGTCACCGCTCTCAACTTGTGACGTATTATGCTGGTATATCTGCCAGTGATCCCTGGCCATAAAATACTTACAGGCATAAATAGGTTTACCTTGTAATACGCCTATCCTCCAGTCAAATGGCGTATACATATATTCTTGAGCCAATAACAAGGCTGACTGTTTAAACAGTTCTTTCAAGTGCTCCTGCAGCTCTGATGAGTTAGTCACCTTTACAACACCTCTGGAAAAGGAGCCGTCGGGTATTTTTAATACTAAAGGAAAACCAAGTGTTGCTTCCAACTGATCTATTTGTGCTTTATGGTTACGCATAAGCAGGATAGTTTTTGGACTTGGCACATGATGCGTTCTAAATAAATCAGCTAAAAACACTTTATTCGTACAACGCATAATAGATAGAGGATCATCGATTACTACCACCCCTTCAGCTTCCGCTTTTTTGGCAAACAAAAAAGTATGGTGGTCAATAGCCGTCGTTTCACGAATAAATAACATGTCGTACTCTGAGAGCCTCAAAAAATCTTTAGGCTGAATTAAGTCTACAGAAACACCAAGCCGTTTTCCTGCTTTAATGAACTGCTTTAGCGCCATCTTATCGCTGGGTGGAAATGCTTCTTCAGGATTATGCAGTATCGCCATGTCATAACGATACCGCTTGGCCAGCTTGGGCTTTCGCCATATTTTACGGCTATATTCATCGAGCGCTTCAGCAAACAGTGTCTCTTCCTCATCCGTTAAACTTGTTGGTGAAATTGCTTTTAATGACGTTACCAGCCAATGACCTGCTTTATCCTTTGCCAGAGAAAGCTGCATAACCGGACACTGAAAGCGCTCAAACAGTAATCTTGCAATAGGCTGTACTGACTCCTGAGGCGTTGTACCAAAATAGCATTTAAAATCTATATGCTCTCGTGTCTCTTTCTTTAAATGTTTCAAGGCAATATGCGCATCAGGCTCCATTAGCTCTAGATCAATAGCATAAATTTTTCGCTTGCGTAAATCATTCAGTGTCTTTACTGAAGGTATGACATGATGGCCCCGAGCTTCAGCAAGTAATGAACAATAATAACCTTTACTTAAATATTTATAACCCCGACACAAATTGAGCACACGAACACGCGCCTTCTTTTTTGACATAGACAGCGATACATAGTCTTCAAACGTAATCACATCCTCACTGGGATAAAAAGCCTTCCAGTCTTTGATTGATTCAACAACGATATACAAAAGAGACATAATCTCACGAGCCTTAGATTATTCAGCCAATAAAATTAGTTATTATTTTGAGCACTATACACCTGACAGCTTAATACGCCCTCGACAACCTTTTTACATATAAATGACTGGCACCCTTCTCTTCACAAGACACAGGCCTTGTTTTTTTACTAAAACCTCATTATTTGCTCTGTAAAGCTTTTTAGCAAAAATTATTTTCAAACCATAGCAGGCCATTAGTAGACTAACAGTAGCAGGTAACACACCAAACGTTTATAGTATTAAAAGACCGTTGTGACTGCAGGTGAAACCAGAGCATTCAGCACTCACAACATCCCTATCCCTTGTGGATATAAGTGGTGTCAATACAGTTTGAATAACATAACAGTTATTCACGAAGGGTGTAGCGCAGTTAACACTAACCCATTTGTTGAGTCAACTAATGTCTTCTCCCGATCATCAACGTCCCTGCATCAACATGTCAACGGACATTCAAATTCGCCCAGCCCGCCCTGATGATTTAAGTGCACTTTTGGCTATTGAACAAATATGCTTTACCAGCGATAGATTAAGCAAACGAAGCTTTAAACACTTTTTACATTCTTCCACCGTCTCATTAGCCATAGCCCAAAACTCTCAAGCAGACACTATACTTGGTTATGTTTTAATCCTTTATCACCGAGGTACTTCTCTAGCCAGATTATATTCCATCGCAGTTCACCCCCAAGCCCAAGGCCAGGGTATTGCCCAAAAGTTAATTCATTATAGTGAGTTACAAGCCACAGAAAGACACTGTTCGTTTATGCGCTTGGAAGTTCGCTTGGACAACCAGGCAGCCATTCGCATATATCAGCGCATGGGATACAAATCTTTTGGTATCTATAAAGAATATTATGAAGACAACGAAGATGCCCTTAGACTGCAAAAGCGAATCCTGATCCATCAAGAGTCCCGCCAGTTTCGTAAAATTCCCTATTACTCCCAAACCACAGATTTTACCTGTGGGCCAGCGGCCTTAATGATGGCCATGCAAGCATTAGAACCTGAGTTTTCGGTCACTCAGCATTTAGAGTTGCAACTATGGCGCGAGGCAACCACGATTTTTATGACATCCGGTCATGGTGGTTGTAGTCCTCATGGTTTAGCACTTGCAGCCTGGCAGCGGGGTTTCGACGTTGAAATGATGATTAGCCATCAACAGCCTTTATTTCTTGACTCAGTCCGCAGTGCCCATAAAAAGTCAGTGCTCACCTTAGTCCATAACGACTTCTTAGCACAAATAGCCAACACATCCATTCGTACACGTCATGAAACACTGACAATCCATAATATTGAAAATGCACTTAAACAAAATCAAGTTGCGATAGTACTCATCAGTACCTATCAATTAGACCGTTGCAAAACCCCCCATTGGGTGGTCGTCACCGATATTGATCAATACTTCGTGTATATCCATGACCCTTATACCGATGAAAAGTGCCATAAAACGGCACTGGACAATCAACATTTACCGATTCGGAGAGAAAGTTTTGACCGTATGTGTCAGTTTGGAAAAGTAAAACTGCGTACTGCGCTATTTATTAATAAAACAGCTATCTAGTCGTTCTAACACTGTAAGAGGGCGAATAGTTAAACAATTGAGATTAACGGTACAATAATCATTAATTGTAAAGTTAAACTAAAAAAGGAGCGCAATCCGCAAAATACTGAAGACATGGACTGTATTTTTCTTTCAACACTCACAACAGTCAAAGAAAAATAAGCTGGGCAGATTCACCACTTACCACTTTATATAGCCGTTTCCGATTACATAATAGCTTCCCCGGTAAGCAACAAATCTGCCCGGTACAATCGTACCAGCCGGCACAATACTGACATTAACACTAAATAACAACCACTTTTAATTATTTTTCACTATAACTCGACTTTGGCCATTATTGAATACACATGACAGCTAAAAATAAGATATTAGAAACAACAGGTTAGAGTTAATTCATATCATGGTTTTCATTAG
>NZ_AUAF01000263.1 GCF_000428585.1 Zooshikella ganghwensis DSM 15267
ATTCGCGGTGACTACCAAATTGACCTGGTGTATGGTCCCGATCAAAAGCGCGTGCGCCGGATCGATCAAGGTCCCACCGGCACCAGCACAACCTACTACCAATCCGGTATTTATGAAAAAGTGGTCAGTGATACCGGCAAAATACAGCACAAGCATTACATTGCGGATGTCGCTATTATCACCAAAACCGAAAATGCCGGCACCGAAGATGGCACAAAAACCAATTACTTCCACCGGGATCACTTAGACTCACTCACCGCCATTACCGATCAAAACGGCCAAGTCATTGAACGCTTCAGTTATGATCCCTGGGGTAAACGTCGTCAGACGGACTGGCAAGCCGCGATTGATTTTACGCAAATCACCAGCACCATCACCAAGCGTGGTTTTACCAACCACGAACAGCTGGATGGTGTGGGCCTGATCCACATGAATGGACGCGTTTATGATCCTAACGTTGGGAGATTCCTGAGTGCAGATCCATTTATTCAGTTTGCGGATAATATTCAGAGCTATAACCGTTATAGTTACGGCTTAAATAACCCATTAAATGGTTCAGATCCGACTGGATTTTTATGGGAGGATTTTACAAATTGGTTGAGCAATATCTGGGGGAGTAGCCCTCAATCAGGAGCACCCATTGAGGCTTATAACAATGGTGGTTCTGAAAGTGGGCCTGCTGATAATAGCTATATTACTCCGCTCAGAGCAGAGTACCAGCCTCAGAAAGAATTGAACTACGGAGAACAAATCGCTAATGATGTCATGAACCACTACAACCAAATAGGTCGTGGTGAGTCAAATACGACAGATGGCAGTGATTTTAGAAATAGGTATACGACGACTCCTTTAAGAAGGGAGTATTTTGGGGGCGGACAACAGCCTTCGTTTAAAAAAGCACAAAGGAACCATGATCCTGACATAGGAGGCTATTCCCCTGTTGGTGGTGAGTATTACAATCAAAACGGTGACCTAATATCTGTAGAAGTTGCCAGTTATGGGGGGCTAGTAAGCTCAGATGGGTTAACTGCTTATGACTTTGATCATGAGTCAGGTTTGCTAGTTAATCCCAGAGATACTGGAGCTGTAGGAAATGCATGTGTTGTTGCATGTCTTGCTCCCATAGCAAAAGGCCTACAATTATTACGTAGTAGTTATGTTACAGTTACCTCATGGGCAGCAGCAGGCCAGACTGCAGATTTAGCAGCTGGTCGTTGGGTAATGGTTGGAAGTGCGACTAGATGGAACTACTTTAAAACCATGCTTTGGGGGCCTCAAGTACGAAATGGGCAACTAATTTTAAGAGGTTATCAGAGAAATCCATTTTCTAACTCAATTACAGGTGCACTGCCAAGGTCAAGAATTAGCTGGCCATCAGGTGCTGAAAAGTGGAGAGGTTTATTTGGACAACGTCAAATAAATGGAGGCAGTTAGGTGTTGACAATATTTTATATCTGTATTGCTCTATTTGTTTTAAAGTTAAGTTGGAATTTATTTATTCCTATAATTATAACTTTTTTCTGGTCTCAGTCAGATAGAGATAATAGGGGAATGTCTTTAGCTCCTGTTGAACTGATTATCCTTGTATTAATAACTGTATTATCTTGGGTTTATGATTTATCAGTGTTTAGTATTAAAGGTTTTTGGTTATTTGCAATTGGATTAGGTGTCATTATATTTACCTATATTTTTATATTTTTGTTTTTGAAAATTTTCAAAAATCGATTTTCAGCACCTAAGAAATAAATGGTAAGCACCAAAGCAACTACAGGTATTTTACATTAACTGACCAGTATAAGATTTATATAGTTAAGCCCACAGATGTGGGCTTTTTTATGCCTCAAATAAATTTTAAAAGGCACCCGCCTTATATCAGTAACAACTGATGTGTTTGCTAGTGCTCTTAGTGCTCCTCCCTCACCCCAATTACTAAAACCCCCTCGAAAAAACTTCCGATAACCCATGTTATCGGCTATTTTTGGGTGGCAACAGTAGTATACTATCAAAAACGGTAATACGTATTACTAAGTTAGAAATAACTAATATAATGAAAAATGACGCCAAATCGGCTACAGGCCAACAATAGCAATGGTTTAGGCGTGCAGGCGCAGAACCCTCTTGGGATTTTTAGAGCGTGATAGGAAGAGGAGCAAGGGAAACGCTCTTGCTCAGAGAGTTAATCAGGGTTTTTGCAGCTAATGTCTAGAATATAACGGTCGTAACTGCCGTATGAAGTATCAGCATTAATTAAAAAGGTAAACTTGTTGTGTAAGGAAGAAAAATGGGTATATAAAAGCTCATACTGTCGTTGATCTTTTTCTACAGAAACATGATAGGCCAGTAGCGCTGACTTACACCCACAGTCACCAGTAACTTTGTTTGCTTTCCAGCTTGTATCAAGAAGGAGTTTTCCCTCTACAACTCTAACCTTTTCAGGTATAACCGTAATACACTCGTTAACATCATTATTGATTGTGACTTTAGGGTCTTTTGGGGCAACTTCTGAACCATACACCAGCGAACAGCTTAGAAGAATAGGTACCCCAATACCTGCTGTATTCATTTGTTCCCTGGATAGTTTAAGCGCACATGTGGTAAGTTGCTACGTATCACAGGTCTTAAGTTGTATTCGATTATTCTTGTATCACCTTTATTTCCAGTCGTATACTTAACGAAATAACTGGTAAGACTCCCTTCAGAAAAACCAAAGTATTCTTCTGTATCGCTACTATTATTTAACCAAAACTTATCATTGGTTATTCTTTGTTCAGTGTGGTTTGCTATTGTATGGGATGCATATTGCAGCTCTGGGTCAATTTTTAAATCACCACTCCAAAACACGTAAGCTATTTCAGCGTCTTTTGTCCCTATGAACTGCCCTTTTACCAGCTCAATAAAATGAGTATTTTTACATGGATTATAAGTGTCTTCTTTTATTTCGCATTTCGAGTCTACTACTTCATACAAGCCAACATAACTTTCTATATTCCGTGGCACATCTTTAGAGCACGCACTTATTAAGGCAAACAATAGAGTGCCTAAAAATAGTTTGCATAAAGTAATTTGACTTAAACTTTTTAGCGATTTTTTAATCATTATTTAGCCTTTACGTATTCCCTGAGTGAGGGTGCGTAAAATAAAATTTCTTCAAATTACACACGCTTGCCGAGGGGGCACGTAGATCCTTTACTCTTTAACAAAGTCTGCAAATTTAGCTGCCAGTTCATCCTTGGTATAAGACTTATGGTTTTTTAGCTTACAAAACTGCCGAAAGGCTAGACTTTCATAACCATCACGATAGAGCTGTCTTACATTGTCAGTGGTTAGTTTCATAGGGTTGAGATTCAGCTCTTTCGCTACCTTTGCTTTAGCCTCTTCTTGGGCTGAACTATCCTCACTTCCAAAAAGATGCTTTAACGAGCGTGTAAAGTAAACTACCCAAATAAACATGAAAGGCGCGTATTGCGAGGACTCGCCTTTCAATATAGGAGGCGCCATAACAATTAACAAAAACCCACATGATATAAGTCTCGACTTTGGCCATTTAGAAGCTAAGGCATTGCAGGTAAAGCAATACTGTTAGTGGTTATAACCTGAATTAACTCATGTCTAATGAAAACCA
>NZ_AUAF01000264.1 GCF_000428585.1 Zooshikella ganghwensis DSM 15267
CCCGCCCTACCCCGACGTTTACGACCACGCCTATTGAGGAGCCTGCCCCTGTAGAGCAGATTGAAATGCCTGCGCCCAAGGTAACATCCGTTAAGCAACAGGCGCGGTATTTTATTGATTTTGCGAATGACAGTGTCGCAGTGACAAATTATAAGCAAACCATGGAATCCTTGCTTCCTGCATTAAAAGGCAAACAGGTATTTATTATTGGCCACTCTCATGGCCATAGCCATGTTGGGACTTCCACCCTTGCCGTAAAACGCGCCAAAGCGGTTAAGTACCTTTTGGAAGGCCATGGTATCCCTGCACAAACACTGCATACTTTGGCATTTTGGTCAGAAACAGGGCGGGACTTTGCACCTGCTAAAGGCGTGCAAGTAGTAGCATTAGACAGCCAGCAAAGTACGTTAGACGAGGTCCTTCTGTCGTTTAATGCAGAGCACAACAGTAGGCCTCAAGGATGAAACCATTAATCACTTATGGATTCTGTCTGTGGTTGGTACTGGGCGTATCTATGAGCCATGCGTTATCGGATGAAGCGGTACTGGCATGTGGCGCTGTGCTGTGTTTGGCATCGCCTGCTGCGCCACCTCAATGTAACCCGTATTTAGCAGCTTTCTACGCTATAACGGATAAAAAGTGGGCGAAACAACTCCAAAAACGTACTGATTTCTTAAAGCTTTGTCCAAACCCAACCATACAATCAGTGGCGTCTATCTATGCGGTAGGTATCCGAGATTATTGTGATGCTACTGGATTAAACCGTCGCAATCGTAGGAATCGTGATGGAGACCCTTATATTCTAGCTAACATGCCAGCTGATTGTGAGCAATTTTATAATTACAGCTGGAACCAGTTACATAAGCGACCCGTTTACAGAAATAACAGATGGTATGATTAATCGTGTAATGCAATCTTTCACAGGATCTTGAGCCTAATAATAAGGATAAAATAATGATGCAAAATAACCTGATCAGCGCCCAACACTATTCGTGTAGCCAACATATTTTACTGGCGGAGAACTTGGATTTTAAAATTACACCGATTTGTACGTATCACAAAAAAGCCAACATCACTTACCGCAGCCCCATAAAAATGGGAAATATCACTGTAGATGTGGTGGCAACAACCACATTGGATATGGAAACCCTGGTAAATTTACGCGTGGAAAAGATTGATGAACAGTTCTGTGTGGTAAATGATTCTGCATCACAGCTAACGGACCCCATCAAGCTAATCGTGAAAAGTGAAGCTGTTGGTTATCGGCTTATTCAAGCTATCATTGATACGTACGAGAAAAAAGCAGAACAGCCAAGTGAGGTTGTAACCATGATCAATAAAAGCCAGATTGAGTTATTAGCACCTTTTATTTTTATTGGCTGTAGTGTGCTACTTACAATATCACTGTCGTTTTGGTTACTGTTTAAGTAAAAATTTATACTCATTTTGCTTATTTATTGTTTATTGCTTGTTGTTGTGCAAGTGTTGGCATTCAAAGTGTGTGAATATTTTGTTATAGGGGTTGAGGGTGTATTCAAAGAGTGCTAGTATCACACTATACATGATATAGGGGGCGATACAGTGGCATTTAAAATTGACGAAAGAATCACGCTACTATTCCAAAAAATAGCAGAAATTGAAAAACAAGATATCACGCGATCTGCAAAAACCCAAAAATTACAACGGCTTGCAAAAGCGTTTATGAAGCAGTTACATGAAAGTGGTTTGTCTGAAAAAACCATCGTTAAATATATCTCAAAAACACGTAAAGAGATTTATGATGCAAATTTACGGCACCACAATTTAGACCAGCAGTTAGAAGTAATTTATAAATATCACCCTGAACTGAAAGATGAGCTAAATAAATTATTAAAACTACCAATGTCTCATGCGATTCAAGGGTTAGTGCAGTTACAAGAAAAGTATAACGGTCAACCAGTGCATAAACGACTACAACAGTTACAGCTAGGACATGAAGTATTACGGTTTATACGCATGGGAGACTTATGTAAGAAGCTTGAAAAAGAGTACAACCAGTTAGTACAAGACAGGCATCGGAACCCTATCACCGTTAACTATCAGTGGTTACTTAAGACAATTGAATCACTACTAACTGAAAAAACTAAGAATGGTACTTATAGTTATTCTCGTTTGGCATTGGGTTTAGCGCTTGCCACGGGGCGCCGTGCTATCGAAATTTTATATCAAGGAAAGTTCAGTAAGCATGGTGAGAGTCAATATCAAATTGAGTTTAAAGGTGCAGCTAAAAAGCGAATGTCTGTTGGAGAAGGCGTATTGTATACAATTGTACCTGCCGAGCTTGTGATGAAGGGGATTTGGCATTTACGTCGTTTACCAGAAATTAAAGCTTTACAATCGTTTAAGCATTTACCTGAAGGTGAACGGAATGCATTGATTAATCAACGCTGTGCTCGTACATTGAACGATACTACGAAGCTAGTTTTTGGCGATAATGATGCGTTGTTTAAGGATTCTCGAAATCTCTACGGCCAGTGTGTTAAGCATATGCACTATGATACGTGGCGAAAAGAGCATAAGGGAACAGAAACAGCGTTTTTGCAAGACATGTTTTTACATGAAAATATTTCTACTCATACTATCTATACCGCATGGCAGCTTGATTTTACTGAATATGAGGTCGTTGAAATACCTCGCAAGGAGCTAAAGAAAACGCGGCTGTCGATAGTTGATAAGTTTAGAGAACATGAAGATGCAAAAGCAGCATCTATACAACGCTTGTTGGATGTCACAGAGGAATTGATCAAAGAAGATCCGCAAATAGTGATTAGTCAGACTATGTTACGGAAAAAGTCGGGTTCAGGGGTACCAGTGATTAAACGGTACTTATCATTGGTTGGTGATGAGATTAATCAAGATATTGGTTAGGGGGGCATGCAAGACTAACCTTTCTAACCCAGGTTTTATGCCTGGGTTTTTGTCACCTTACAGACGGTATGTCTTCCCATTGGGTAGTATAAGCAGGGGACAAGTAGTGTCTCTGCATACTCCAAGGTTTCTTAACTCCCTGACTAGCCAAAAAAATATTTTTTCCTGTTTGATTGATCTTATCGATTGTAGCCATTAAAGCCTGGCTCTTAGAGTCATTTCCACACTCAGAAAACAAGCTCTGTTGAAATACTCCAGGCTCGAAAAAGTCGCTTAACATGATTCCTGCTTTTGCATACCTGATTCCATCTCGCCAGATGAAATCAAGCAGCATCATAGCCACTCGTACAATGTCTCTAGTGTCGTCTGTTGGCATGTCCAGTGTTGCAGATGCTGAGTTACTGTAATACAGATCATTAGGGTTAAAGGGACTTGAGCGGATAAAAACACTGACAACTTTCGCGCATCGTTTCTGGCCTCTAAGCTTTTCCCCTGCACGGCTCGCATATTCGCTAACAGCTTCGCGCATAGCGTTGATTGTCGTTATACGAGACCCAAACGAACGACTACAGACAATTTGCTGTTTTGCTGGTGCTATTTCTTCAATATCAATACAACTCTCGCCGTTTAGCTCTCTGACCGTACGCTCTAAGACAACTGAGAAGCTCTTTCTAATGGTCTTAG